>CAJGCM010000119.1 GCA_904501765.1 uncultured Clostridia bacterium
GTGTGGTCGGTGTGAGAGTCGGAGGGGTCGCAGCCGTGGTCTGCTGTAATTATAAGAGCATCGTCGTCCTTCAGTTTATTTAAGAGGGTGGACAGGTGGGAGTCGAATTCCGTCAGGGCATCGGCATACCCGCCCGCATCCTGTCTGTGACCGTAAAGCATATCGAAATCCACCAGGTTGACGAAGGCAAGACCGCAAAAGTCCTCGTTAAGAAGCTCAAGGGTCTTTTCCATACCTTCTCTGTTAGAGTGGGTAGGGTAGCTTTCGGAAATCCCTCGCCCTGTGAATATATCCGATATTTTTCCGACGCCCCTTACCTCAAAGCCCTCTTTGGTAAGAATATCCGTAAGGGTTGGCTTCGGGGGCGGCAGAGAAAAGTCACGTCTGTCGGAGGTGCGATAGAAGCTTCCCACATCTCCCGCAAAGGGTCTTGCGATAACTCTTCCTACTCCACTGTCACCAACCAGCAGCTCTCTCGCCACCTCGCATATCCGATACAGCTCGGGTACGGGTACAACGTCGGTATGAGCGGCTATCTGAAAAACGCTGTCCGCTGACGTATATATTATAAGAGAGCCTGTTTTTATATGCTCTTCGCCGTAATCGTTGATAACGGCGGTGCCGGAATAGGGCTTGTTGCAAAGAACTCCTCTGCCTACAGCCTTTGAAAATGCCTCAATTATTTCCCTTGGGAAGCCCTCAGGGAAGGTTGGAAGAGGCTTTCCCGATACAACGCCGCACATTTCCCAGTGCCCCGTGGTGGTGTCCTTCCCGGCGCTTACCTCGCTAAGTCTGCCGTATGCGCCAATAGGCTCGGGCTTTTCAAGGCACTCAACGCCCTCAACCGAGCCAAGCCCGAGGGCGGATAAATTAGGTATGGAAAGCCTGCCGCTCTTATGGGCAGAAAGAAGGGTATTAGCTCCCTCGTCACCGTAAAGATGGGCATCGTGCGACGCACCTATGCCAAAGGAATCAAGGACTATAAGAAAGACCCTTTTATACTTTTTATCCTTCCTTGTAGCATTGACGGGTGGCTCGGCTTTTTCGGTACAAGATACCTTTGCGTTCACAGCGTTCATATTCTTTCCGTCGGATTTTTCTCGCATAAAAATCTCCTTAATCCTTCGCTTTTTAGGAAAAATCAGTCCTTCATAAGCTTAATAAGTCGGCTTGTGCCAAGTCTGTCAGCGCCGAGGGCGGCAAATTTCTCCGCATCCTCAAAGCTGCCGATGCCTCCCGCAGCCTTTATTTTAACGCCCTCGCCCACGTATTTTTTAAAAAGTTCAACGTCGGCAAAGGTTGCGCCTCCCTTTCCGAAGCCTGTGGACGTTTTTATAAAGTCAGCGCCGCCGTCGGTTACCGCTCTGCACATCTGTATTTTCTCCTCCTCTGAAAGAAGGCAGGCTTCAACTATAACCTTAAGTATGTTCTCGCCGCAGGCATCCTTGACTGCCGAAATTTCTTCTTTTACGTAATCGTAATTTCCCCTTTTTACCTCGCCCACGTTTATAACCATATCAATCTCGTCGGCGCCGCAAAGTATTGCGTCACGGGCTTCAAAAACCTTAACGCTGATTGAATTATAGCCGAGAGGGAAGCCTATAACTGTGCAAATTTTAACACGCCCCTCGGAATAATCCTTCGCCGCCTTAACGTAGCAGGGAGGAATACAAACGGAGGCGGCTCCGAACTTTTCTGCCTCGTCAATAAGCGCCTTTATATCCTCAAAAGTAGCGGTGGGGGATAAATTCGTATGGTCGCAGATTGCGATAAGCTCTGTTTTAGTCATTTTTATTCTCCTTTTCTATGGAGCGACGCCAGCATCTGTGGCACATGGCGACGTAGCTGTCGTTGCCGCCGAGCAGCACCTGCTCACCCTCTGTTATTATTCTGCCGAGGCTGTCAAACCTTGCGTTTACCGTCGCCTTTCTGCCGCACTCGCATATCGTCTTTATCTCTGAAATCGAATCAGCTACGGCAAACAGCCTGGCGCTTCCTTCGAAAAGCCTCGTTTTGAAATCGCTCCTTAGACCAAAGCAAATAACCGGAATGTCAAATTCGTCAACGATTTGCCGCATCATATCTATCTGAGCTTCGGTGAAAAACTGGCTCTCGTCGCTTATTATAACGTCGCACTTAACGTACGAATCAAGGAAAAGCTGCTTTAAGTCGCAGTCCTTTTCAATAGGAGTACATTCTGCACAAAGCCCTATTCTTGATTTAACCATGAACTTTCCGTCTCTGTCATCTGTGGCGGGCTTTATAAACCACACCTTCATTCCCTTTTCTTCATAGTTGAATTTGGTAATAAGCGCGCCTGCGGTTTTCGAGGAGCCCATAGCTCCGTATTTGAAATAAAGCTTTGCCATTTTGCATCTCCTTCGGTTGCGTTTTTGTATTCCTGCTGTAGGCTGTTCAAGCGTTCTGTTAAGAGCATATCATAAATAAAACTCTTACTTGCAAGGTTTCCCGAATATAGTATATCATATTTAAGTAAAATTTTAAAGATGATAATTCAAAATTTTGTTATGGGAATAGAGTTAGTGAGTGCCACCGGATAGCGAGGCGTTTTTCTTCGGCTGAATGCACGGGGAAAAATAAAATTTAAACTTTTTCGCAAAAGAGTGGAATTTTCAGAAAATATATGATAGAATAGAAAAGGTCAAAAAACGAGAAGGAGGTAGTCCTATGAAGCTGATAATTGCTGAAAAACCCAGTCTTGCCAGGAATATAGTAGCGGGAATAAGCGGCAAAATGGAAAAAAAGGACGGATATTTTATCGGCAGCGAATATATTGTCAGCTGGGCATTCGGTCACCTGTTTTCTCTTGCCGACGTTGAAACCTACAGCGGTATTCGTGCAGGTAGCGGCTGGACCTTAGATAACCTCCCCTGCTTCCCCGAAAAATTCAAATTTGAGCTTAAGCGCGGGCAGGATAAGCAGGTCGACAAGGGCGTTACCAAGCAGTTCAAGATTATAGAAACCCTTTGTAACAGGTCTGACGTTGATATGATAATAAACGCAGGCGACGCAGACCGTGAAGGTGAGATAATAGTCAGGCTTTGCGTTGAAAATGCGCTTCATTCAAAAAAGCGCTTCTTGCGCCTGTGGTTGCCAGACCAGACTCCCGAAACAGTAGCTAAAGCGCTACTTGAAATGAAGGACGAGAGCGAATACGACAATCTTGCCTCCGAGGGACTTGCAAGAACGTATATAGATTGGCTCTACGGCGTAAATCTTACACGGTATGCCACTATTCGCTCGGGAAAGCTGCTCCGAGTGGGCAGAGTTATCGTTCCTATCGTCAGAGCGATATACGAGAGGGATATGGAAATCAGAAATTTCGTTCCCGAGAAATATTACGTAATAGGCAGCAACGCAAAAACAGGCGGGGAGAAGATAGAGCTTGTAAGTAAGCATAAGTTTTCCAAGGACGAATCCGACCGAGCTGCCGAGTTAGCGGCAGAATATAACGGTGCCGGCGCCCGAGTCACTTTTGTGAACAGTAAAAACGAGGCGATTTTACCCGGTAAGCTGTACTCTCTTTCAACACTTCAAAGCGTTCTCGGTAAAAAATACAAAATGAGTATGGCGGATAGCCTGAAGATTATTCAGAAGCTCTACGAGGAGGGGTATCTTACCTATCCGAGAACTAACTCCGAATATCTCGCCACCGCAGAAAAGGATAAAATACGCAGTATTATATCAGGGGTTTCAAAGCTCGGGTATCCTGTAAGGTTTAAGGACTCAAAGTTTATTTTTGACGATTCCAAAATCGAATCCCATTCGGCGCTTACTCCAACATATAAAATACCGAAGGCGGACAGTCTTTCGGAAAAGGAAAAGCAGGTTTATTCAACGGTTCTTCGTCGCTTTGTCGCAGTATTTTGCTCTGAGGAATGTCTTGCGGAGAAGAGCGAGATAAAAATTAAGGTAGGGGAGCTTGAGGAGTTTTCTCTTAAAGGAACGGTTATTTTAAATCCGGGCTGGACTAAATATGACGATTATACCGTAAAGGATAAGGTGTTGCCGAAGCTTAACGTTGGTGACGAGGTTAAAATTGATTTCGCACCTCAACAGAAGGAAACGACACCCCCTCGTCACTATACCATAGAAACCCTCAACAAATACCTCAAAAATCCCTTCAAGGACGATAAAGCCAAGGCTAAAGAGCTTGAAGAGTCGGGGGAGGTTGACGATGCGGAGGAATACCGCGCGGTATTCGAGGGTCTTGAGCTTGGCACGGAGGCTACCCGTACGGGCATTATAGATAATGCTAAAAAGAGCGGATATATAGACTTGAAAAAGGACGTATATACCATTCTTGAGGGCGGTGAATTTCTGATAAACGCCTTGGACCGTCTTGCTATCACTATGGACAAATATAAAACGAGTGAGCTTGGTAAGGCGCTGAAAAAGGTATTCCGAGGGCAGATGACCATTGACGAGAGCGTGGAGCTTTGTCAAAAGGAAATCTCGGATATATTCCTAAGAGGCGGCGCAAAGCCGATACCCAGTAGCGCAGTTATAGATACGGGAAGCCTTGGTGAAATCCTCGGCGCTTGTCCTCTTTGCGGGAAAAACGTCATAAGAGGAAAGAGTAGCTACGGCTGTATGGGTTATGCAGATGGCTGCGGCTTCAAGGTGGGTATTACAATATGTAAGAAAACCATTCCTAAATACGAAATTTCCCGAATGCTCGCAACGGGCAAAACAGAGAAAATGCAGGGCTTTATATCGAAGGCGGGGAAGCCGTTTTCGGCGCGTCTTGCTGTCAAAGACGGCGCAGCAGTATTTGATTTCAGCTGACATAATACAAGCCTTGCCCATGACAATTTAAAATTTCAGTGTGGCATTAGCACTTATCAGGGGTTTTGCATAGTATGTAATGAGCGGCGAGAACCGCTAAAAATTACTCCACGGAGGGACTATAATGAATAACAACTGCTTATGCCATCTCTTTGACGATAACTGTACATGGGTAATCATTCTCGCTATCGTGCTTGTATTCTGTTGCTGCTGCAACGGTTGAGAATCAATGCCTCGGCGCAAGGCTTGAAATAATTTAAATCCTTCGCCAACATCGGAGAATTTATAAAGTAAATTTCTCCGCAATTTCTTAATATACCGCAGATTGGCTATCGGTGGCTCTCCTTTTTCGGTGGGCGCATCGGTAGCCAATCTCTTTTTCCGGTGGGTATAAATAATTGCCGAATTTGACATATTGTAGACCTGTGAAAAATAAAATGTAGTAAAAAAGTTATGAAGGAGTCGGATATGTTTATTTATACAGTACGTGCCTCGGGCGTTAAATTCTTCGCCGTAATAGCCGTAACGCTTCTCGTTCTTATAGGGCTTGTATTAAGCGGAGGTGCGGTGTTTGCCTCGGCAGAGCCAAGTGAGGGAGTTAGTCTTTCGGATATAAAAACAGAGGAGGACAGAAGAGCGTTTTTAAAAGCCCTCGGTGTTGAGGTAAAAGAGGGTGAGCCGGAGTGCGCGGCATTCGTTATGCCAGAGAATTTTGACAGAGTAATGCTCGGCTATAATGAGATTCAGAAAAGGCAGGGGCTTGATTTATCAAAGTACGCAAAGAAAAACGTAACGAGATACACCTATACCGTGTCAAATTACGAGGGGTACGAGGGTGAGGTTCTCGTAAATCTTTTAGTCTTTCGCAACAGGATTATAGGCTGTGATATTTCCTCAGCCGACCCGAGAGGCTTCGTCGCTCCTCTGATAAAGGGATAACGGCGTACGGTAAATTTATTTGAATACAGCTATTGACAAAAGCCAAATAAAGGTATAAAATTAAGAGGAACACAGGGTTGTGTTATTACTTATTAAAATAAAGGAGAATAGAAAATGAAAAGAATTTTATCGCTGATTCTTGTAGTTGTTATGATGTTCGGTTGCGTAGCGCTTGCTTCCTGCGGACCTAACGGTGACACAAATCTTCACAAGCTTCAGTACTATATGGAAGGCCAGAGGGAATATAAGAACTACCTCTTTGACGAAAATATGGTGGTTCCCGAATCCTGGAAAAACGGTACAGCAGAGTATTTCAAAACAGTCGAGAATTTCGATAGCCTTTACGCAGACATCCTTGGTTCTGTAAACTATACCGATTTGTCCTTCGAAATCGACCGTACTATCTGGGACGCTGACAATGAATTCAAGACCGAGATTGGAAGCACGAGTGGTTATTGGGATTCCGAAACAGATGTTATCACCTTTACCTTGGAATATGACTTCTACGGTATGCCCGAGGAGGACCGATATGGCGGACAAATTAACTGGTGCCATTTGGTTAACACCGAGGACTTTAAGGTATCCTTTGATATGAGCAAATATTATGATGATAACAAATTTGATGTAGCTGATGCTTCTGAAGAATATCTTACCGTAGCTACCGATAGCGTAGCGGGAAATTATGAAGAGGCTTCTGCAAAATATCTTGAAGAAAATGCTGCCACATGGCGCGCGGAAATGATAGAGGTGATTGTGGAA
>CAJGCM010000120.1 GCA_904501765.1 uncultured Clostridia bacterium
ACTTCCTCGCCGAAATGAAATGAGGCGTGGGAGTTCGCATACCCCGCCCGAAGATCGAAGAGCTTGCTCTTCAGGCGCAGGGCGTGGGTATATTCGCCTCAGGCGAAATTCTCACATATAATAACGAAAAACGGATACCATCTCGGTATCCGTTTTTTCTATCCTATGGCGACTCTTGGTCGACTCGAACTTCCTCGCACATACAAGCTTAAGCTTAAAATTCCCGCTCCTTGTAGTAAAGCATACAATGGCAATAGCCTTCAAATTTCGGGTCGGCTATCTGCTCTCGGAATTCCTTGCAGATGCATTTGTTGTCCTCGGTCATCTGAAGGCGGCAGGGGCAATAGCCGCCCTTTGCCTTAAGCCCTTCCTTTATAGCCTTCACAACCGCCTCGTCCTCGTTAAGCCTGATTTTCGGTTTCATTATTTACCTCGTAAATTTTATTTTTATAGATGCCCTCGCATACTTTTCAGAGCAAAATCAAAGCCACGCATTTGCTGCATAAGTATTACCGCAGGCGGGGGAAATCAATCGTGAATGCCGACGATTTCTCCCACGTCCTTCAAAATATATTTAGGTCTGTAAGGGAATCTGTCTATATCAGCCATGGTAGTAACGCCGGAAAGCACGAGAATAGTATCAATCTCGGTTTCTATACCCGCTATAATATCCGTATCCATTCTGTCGCCTATAAGCGCCGCTTCAACTCTGTGGCAGCCGAGCTTTTTAAGTCCGTGGCGCATCATAAGAGGATTGGGCTTGCCGACGAAATAAGCCTTTCTTCCCGTTGTCATTTCTATAGGAGAAATAAGCGCACGGCAGGCGGGAACTATTCCCTCTTCAGATGGGTCGGTAAGGTCGCTGTTTGTTCCTATAAGCTTCGCTCCGTTCATAACCAGGCGGGAAGCCTTTTCAATCTGCTCGTAGTTTAAAAATTTCGTCGCTCCAAATACCACGTAGTCGGGATTTATATCGTTCATACTGAAGCCCGCCTCGTAAAGAGCATAGGTAAGACCCGGCTCACCTATTACGTACGCTGAGCCGCCGGGGCACTGCCCCGCAAGAAACGCGGCGGTCGCCTGGGCGCTGGTATAAAAATGCTCCTCGCCCACGTGAAGCCCCATTCTGCCGAGCTTCTGCGCAAGCTCCTTTGGGGACCTGCCCGAGCCATTTGTCAGGAAAAGATACTGCTTTCCGTTATTTTCAAGCCACTCAACGAATTCCTTTACGTGGGGAATTATTTTGTTGCCGTGATATATAACTCCGTCCATATCACAAATAAAGCCTTTTTTCTCTCTGAGGTCTGCATATTTTTCCATTGTCCTGCCGCTCCTGTTCGTTTTTTACACAGGAATTTTATCACATAGTAAGGATTTTTTCAATAGGCTGAAAAAATTTTGTAGCCTTTTTACCCGAACCTCTTGACAAGTTGATATTAAAATGATATCATTAAGATAGCAAAAACAAATTTATGGAGGAAAATACAATGACAGAAAAGATTTTACTTAACAAAAAGAGGGGAATGCTGACACTTATTCTCACCACATTCCTGCTGCTTTGCGCCATAGGAATTTTCGTCACAGGCTGCGTTATGCTCGACGGCTTTGCAAATACGCCCCTTGCGGTATGCCTTATGATAGTTGGCGGGCTTTGGGTGTGTGTAGGTTGGCTTCCTTACGTAGGACTTCGAATCCTCAAGCCCAACGAGGCTTTGGTGCTTACCCTCTTCGGAAAGTACATAGGTACAATCAAGGGCGAGGGCTTCTATGCGGTAAACCCCTTCTGCACATCCGTTAACCCCGCCGCAAAAACCAAGCTCAATCAGAGCGGCGACGTGAATTCTATGGACAGCGAGACGCTTATCCCCGGTAGCATTACCTTCGTTGACAAAAGGCTCTCCCTTAAGGTAATGACCCTTAACAACAACCGCCAGAAAATCAACGATTGCTTAGGAAACCCCGTAGAGGTAGGAATCGCCGTAACCTGGAGAATAGTTGACACGGCTAAGGCTGTTTTCAACGTTGACAACTATAAGGAATACCTTTCTCTTCAGTGTGACGCATCTCTTCGTAACATTGTTCGCCTTTATCCTTACGACGTTGCCCCCGGTATAGATACCACCGGTGACGGTGTTGCAGACGACGGAAGCCTTCGCGGCTCAAGCGACGTTGTTGCGGCGCGTATTAAGGCTGAAATTCAGGAAAAGGTACGTGATGCGGGTATTGAAATACTTGACGCAAGAATAACCTATCTTGCATACGCAACGGAAATTGCGGCAATAATGCTTCAAAGACAACAGGCTACAGCAATAGTTGATGCAAGAAAAATGATAGTAGACGGCGCCGTAGGTATGGTTGAAATGGCGCTTGATAGGCTTTCCAAAAACAACACGGTTACCCTTGACGAGGAGCGCCGCGCCGCTATGGTCTCCAATCTTCTCGTGGTTCTTTGCGGAAACAAGGACGCTCAGCCTGTAGTAAACTCGGGCAGCCTTTATTGATATGAAGGATACGGAAAAGAAGCAAATTCCTTTGCGCTTATCTCCTAAGCTCTTTGCTGCTGTTGCAGCTTGGGCTGAGGACGATTTCAGGTCAATTAACGGACAGATTGAATATCTGCTCAGCGAATGCGTAAGGCAAAGGAAGAAAAACGGAAAATATGTGGGTGAGGAAATAGACCTGCCGCCCGAATTAGAGATTGAATAAAAATGGAAAACATAATTAAAATATCCGGCTTGACCAAACGCTTCGGTGATATAGAGGCGGTAAAGGACCTTAGCTTCAGGGTGAAGCGAGGCGAACTTTTTGCCTTTCTCGGAGTAAACGGCGCCGGCAAATCAACAACTATAAATATTATTTCCGGACAGCTCGGCTACGATTCGGGCGAGGTTTTGGTTGACGGACTCAATATAGAAAGCGCCGGCAACGAAATAAAGAAACTATTAGGAGTAGTTTTTCAAGGCTCTGTCCTTGACGCACCTTTAAGCGTTTATGACAATCTTAAAAGCCGCGCCGCCCTTTACGGAATCGTTGGGGAAGAATTCCGTGAAAGACTCGCGGAGATATCGGAGTGCTTAGAGCTTGAAGAAATTATGAGGCGCCCCGTAGGTAAGCTTTCGGGAGGGCAAAGGCGCCGAGCTGATATCGCCAGAGCGCTTTTACACAAACCGAAGATTCTGATACTTGACGAGCCGACAACCGGACTTGACCCAAAAACAAGAAAACTACTCTGGCAAACCATAGAAAGGCTGCGCCAAGAGGAGAATATGACGGTTTTCCTCACCACGCACTATATGGAAGAGGCGGCTGAGGCAGACTACGTGGTTATACTTGACGGGGGCAAAATTGCTGCTGAAGGAACCCCGTTAGAGCTTAAAAACCGATACACGGGTGACTTCATCACCCTTTACGGTTGCGACGAGGCAGCTGTCAGCGCTCTTGGCGTGGATTTTGAGCGTGGAAAGGATTTCTTCAGAATATCCGTAAAAAACACCGCCACTGCAACCGAACTTATTACAAAAAATCCCGCGCTCTTCGTCGATTACGAAATAATAAAAGGTAAAATGGACGATGTTTTCCTCAGCGTCACAGGTAAAAAGCTTAAAGAGGAGGGAGATAAATGAAGACGCTCGGTATTTTGACAAAAAGAAATATAAAGCTGTTTTTCAAGGATAAGGGTCTTTTCTTCACGTCCCTTATCACACCGATTATTCTACTGGTTCTTTACGCCACCTTCCTCGGAAACGTATATGAAAGCACTCTGCTCTCGATTATTCCGAAGGGCCTCCTCGTCGATGAAAGGGTCGTTTCGGGATACGTAGGCGCTCAGCTTATATCCTCAATTTTAGCCGTTTCCTGCGTTACGATAGCATTCTGCTCCAATATGCTTATGGTTCAGGATAAGGTGACTGGAAGCATCCTTGACTTAAGGATGTCCCCCATCAGCCCATCTACCCTCTCCCTTTCCTATTACTTAGCCACACTTTCGGCAACCCTTATTATTTGTCTTACCGCATTCGGCATTTGCCTTGTGTATATTGCCTTCCTCGGCTGGTACCTATCCTTTGTCGACTGCCTTTTACTGGTCGTTGACATAATACTACTTACCCTTTTCGGTACGGCACTGTCCTCTATTGTAAACTCCTTCCTGTCAACAGGAGGACACATATCCGCGGTAGGCTCCATAGTAAGCTCGGGCTACGGATTTATAAGCGGCGCTTATATGCCCATATCTCAATTCTCCGAGGGGCTGCAGAACGCAATAGCCTTTCTCCCCGGAACCTACGGCACCTCCCTTTTGCGAAACCACGCAATGCGTGGCGTATTTGCGCAGATGGAGAAGGACGGACTTCCGTCACAGCTTATCGACGGAATAAAGGACGCCTTTGACTGCAATATTTATTTCTTCGATATAAAGGTGGAGATTCCTGTAATGTATCTGATACTCACGGCATCCGTCCTGCTCCTTATCGGAATTTACGTTATTTTAGCATCAAGAAAAAACAAGAAGAAAAGCTAAAGCCTTTTTCAAACTCATTTTCAATAATACTCCTTGGCTATCGCATTAAAAAGGCAAGATACCGATATATTTCGAACTTGCAAAAAATGTGATAGCCTTATTTTTCAGTTTTACGTTTTTAATATTTACTTTTTTAAAATTTTGTGTTAAAATTACTTGAAAATAAATAAAAGGAAGTTCATTATGTATATCAGCGACACAATAAAGTACGTCGGCGTAAACGACCACAAAATCGACCTTTTTGAGGGGCAGTACACTGTTCCTAATGGTATGTCTTACAATTCATACGTAATACTTGACGAAAAATGCGCAATAACCGACACGGTTGACGTGAAATTCGGTGAAGAGTGGCTTTGCAATATCCGTGGAGCGCTTGGAGATAAAGCTCCCGATTACCTTATAGTTCAGCATATGGAGCCTGACCATTCCGCAAATATTTTAAAATTTACCGAGGCTTATCCCGATGCGAAAATAGTAGCGTCAAAGCAAGCATTCACAATGATGAAAAACTTTTTCGGTATCGACTTTTTACCGAATGGAATAGTTGTAAAGGAGGGTGATACCATATCCCTCGGCAAAAGGACCCTAACATTCGTCAGCGCCCCTATGGTACACTGGCCCGAGGTTATCGTTACCTATGACGACCTTGACAAGGCGCTCTTCTCTGCTGACGGCTTCGGCAAATTCGGCGCTCTTGACGCAGAGGAGGACTGGGCGTGCGACGCGAGAAGATATTATATAGGCATCGTTGGAAAATACGGAGCACAGGTTCAGACCCTTCTGAAAAAAGCAGCAGCTCTTGATATAAAAATGATTTGTCCTCTACACGGGCCGGTACTAAAGGACAATCTTCCCTACTATTTGAACCTATACGACATATGGTCAAGCTACCGCCCCGAGGAGCCGGGAGTGTGCATTGCATACACCTCCGTTTACGGCAACACAAAAAAAGCAGTAGAGGAGCTTGCGGCAGAGCTTAAAAGGCTCGGCTGCGAAAAAATTGCTATAAACGACCTGGCAAGATGCGATATGGCGGAAGCCGTAGAGGACGCCTTCAGATACGACAGGCTTGTTCTCGCAACCACCACCTATAACGGTGACGTTTTCCCCTTTATG
Organism: uncultured Clostridia bacterium; assembly: GCA_904501765.1. Taxonomy (GTDB): domain Bacteria; phylum Bacillota; class Clostridia; order Oscillospirales; family CAG-272; genus UBA1740. The sequence goes on from CAJGCM010000120.1 coordinate 5,636, forward strand.
AAGGAATTTATAAACCATCTGACCGAGAGAAATTATTCTAACCGCAGAGTTGCCTTCATAGAAAACGGAAGCTGGGCGCCCTGCGCTACGAAGGTTATGCGCTCAATGCTGGAGCCTTCGAAAAATCTCACCTACCTTGACACAACCGTAAAAATTTTATCGGCTATGAACGAAGAAAGCCTTGAACAGATTAAAGCCCTCGCAAAAGAACTTGTAGAATAACAATTACAACAAAATACTAAATGCAAAAAGAAGCAGACTAACAACGTGAACCAGATTGACAGTTCACAAGTCTGCTTCTTTTTAATTTATGCTCTGTATCACACATTGAACGTATGTTGTGCGTATCAGTTGACAGAAAAAATGATATAATATGCGTTCCTTCATACGCAGAGCGTATATCACCCTTTATGCATATAAAGGATATCACACCTCAGGTATATCATCCGTTTCCGTAAGGGACGGATATCATTGAAAAACGTACCTTTGTCGAAAGACAAAAGTGCGTTTTTTTCTTTGCTCGAACCCAAAGCCGCAAGGCTTTTGGCGGGCTTCGATGCCCCTGGTCTGCGACAAAAAATCACAGCTTGAGTAACAGTGCTTTTTAAATCTTTTAACACAGTATCATCTCTTTAAACTAAAATCAAGCCGCAGGCTTGGATATCATCAATTCCACAGGAATTGCATATCACCAACACGCAGTGTTGTATATCATCAAACCGCAGGAAAAGGTATACACGGCTGCGCCGTGATGATATACTCGCTTTGGCGAGATATGCTCGTCAAAGCGGATGATATTCACGCAAAAGCGTGATGATATACCAAACCTGCGGTTTGGATAAAAAATAAACCGCTTCTTTCGAA
>CAJGCM010000121.1 GCA_904501765.1 uncultured Clostridia bacterium
ATAATTTCCAATCAAGAGAGGAAGCGGTTGGTGCGAGCTTCTTTGGGGATTTTTGTGAAGACCACTCCCGAGCCGCAGGCGTTAAAAAGCCTCGCCGTTTTCCTCGTTACGGAATAAGAGTTAAAGACAAGGTGGAACCGTGCTATGCACCCTTGGCAGCTTTTTGGGCTGCCGGGGCTTTTTCATTTTTTTTGCGAAAAATGAAAATTACTGCCAAAGTACCGGGAACACTGCTTCTCTCTTCTGACTGAAATTGATAATAAAAAGCTTCAAATAAAAAGGATGGAATTTACAATGAAAGTAATTTACGCAAACGGTACGGTTGGCGAATGCGCTCCCGAGGAGGAGCTTCACATACTCCGCCACTCCGCAGCTCACATTATGGCTCAGGCCATAAAAAGGCTCTACCCCGAAGCGAATTTCGCTTACGGACCCGCAAACGAAAAGGGCTTCTATTACGACGTTGACCTGGGTGACAGAAAGCTTGGCGACGAGGACCTTCAGAAAATAGAAGCGGAAATGAAGAAAATCACTAAGGAAAATCTTCCTATAAAGCCCTTCATTCTTCCTCGCGAGGAGGCTATCGCTCTTATGGAAGAGAGAGGCGAGAAGTACAAGGTTGAGCATATCGGTGACCTTGCTCCCGATGCAACCATCAGCTTCTACCAGCAGGGCGATTACATCGATATGTGTACAGGCCCTCACATCTGCTACACAAAGGCTCTCAAGGCATTTAAGGTAATGGACCAGTCCGGCGCTTATTGGAAGAACGATAAGAACAACAAAATGCTCACCCGTATCAAGGGTATTGCCTTCAAGACACAGGTTGAGCTTGACGATTATTTAAGGCTCCTTGAAGAGGCTGAAAAGCGCGACCACCGCAAGATTGGTAAGGAAATGGGACTCTTTATGCTCTGCGACGAGGCTCCCGGCTTCCCCTTCTTCCTTCCCAAGGGCGTTTGCCTTAAGAATGCTCTTATTGAGTATTGGAGAGAGATTCACACAAGAGAAAACTACGTTGAGGTTAACACTCCCCTTATTATGAACCGCAAGCTCTGGGAAACCAGCGGACATTGGGACCATTATAAGGATAATATGTATTCCACAACAATCGACGAGGAAACCTATTGCGTTAAGCCTATGAACTGCCCCGGCGGAGTTATGGTTTACCGCAGCCAGCCTCACAGCTACCGTGAGCTTCCTATGAGAGTGGGCGAGCTTGGTCTTGTTCACCGCCACGAGCTTAAGGGCGCTCTTCACGGTCTTTTCCGTGTTCGTTGCTTCACACAGGACGACGCTCATATCTTTATGAGAAGAGAGCAGATTTCCGACGAGATTTGCGGCGTTGTTGACCTTATAAACGAGGTATATTCCAAGTTTGGATTCAAGTATTTCGTTGAGCTTTCCACTCGTCCCGAAAACAGCATGGGTAGCGACGAGGACTGGGAGGCAGCTACAAACGGCCTTAAGGAGGCTCTTGAAAGACTCGGTCTTCCTTACATTGTAAACGAGGGTGATGGAGCATTCTACGGTCCTAAGATCGACTTCCACCTTGAGGACTCTCTCGGAAGAACCTGGCAGTGCGGAACTATTCAGCTTGACTTCCAGATGCCTATAAACTTTGAGCTTGAATACGTTGACGAAACCGGCGCTAAGCAAAGACCTATAATGGTTCACAGAGTTTGCTACGGCTCTATTGAGCGCTTTATCGGTATTCTTACCGAGCATTTTGCCGGCAAATTCCCCCTCTGGCTTGCTCCTACACAGGCAAAGGTGCTTCTCGTTTCCGAGAAATGCGCTGAATACGGAAGCAAGGTTTATGAGGCTCTCCGCGCAGCAGGTATCAGAACCGAGCTTGACGACAGAAATGAGAAAATCGGCTATATGATAAGAGAGGCTCAGGTTGTCGGCAGAGTTCCTTATATGGTTATTATCGGTCAGAAGGAAGCAGAGGAAGGCACAGTTTCCGTAAGAAACCGTGACACTGCCGAAACCACGACTATGACCCTCGACGAATTTATCGAAAAGATAACTAAAGAAAACAAGGAAAGAATTTAAATAAAGGCATAAAAAACACCCACTGTCCCTCGTAAGAGTGTGACAGGGGTGTTTTCTTTTTCTTCTTTTTGTACCGGTTTTTAATAAGAAGGTGCGGGTACTACTTTGGCATTTGGGAGTTCGTTTTTTGCGAAAGTCAGTGGGCGGATTTGTTTGCCGCCTCCTCGGGATAGTATTTTGCAAGACCGCCGCCCGAGGTTTCACGGTAGCCGAGGGGCAGGTCACAGCCTGTGTTATACATAGTTTTAACTATCAGGTCAAAGGTTATTTTTCTCGAATCCGAGAGAAAATTAGAGAGGGAAACGGCATTTATCGCCCTCATTGCCGCAACGGCATTCCTCTCGATACAGGGTATCTGCACAAGACCGCATATCGGGTCGCAGGTAAGCCCCAAATGATGCTCCATCGCAACCTCTGCGGCATATTCTATCTGGTCAAGCCCCATTTCAAACAGCTCCGCCAAGGCTGCCGCCGCCATAGAACAAGCAGAGCCTATTTCAGCCTGACAGCCACATTCCGCACCGCTTATTGAGGCGTTGGTTCTTATGATGTTTCCGATAAGCCCCGCAGTTGCAAGAGCCTTTACTATATCCTCGTCGTTAAAGCGCCTTACGTCCTGCATATATTTAAGCACCGAGGGCAGAACTCCGCAGGAGCCGCAGGTGGGGGCGGTTACTATCGTGCCTCCTGCCGCATTCTGCTCGCTGACGGCAAAGGCGTAAGCTGACACGAGCCTGTTCTCTTTAGTCTGCGCCGACTCGTCTATATGTCTTTTCTGGAAAAGGGTCTGAGCTTTTCTTGCTGTTCCAAGTCCGCCCGGAAGAGTTCCGCTCTTCGAAAGCCCTTCCTTTATTGCCGCCTTCATTGTGTCCCACACCTCTGCAAGGTATGAAAACAGCGTGTCGCCTTCCTTTTCATACACGTATTCCCAAAGACGGATATTTCTGCTCTTACATTCCTCTGCTATTTCCGAAAACGTCCTTAAGGGATAAATCTCCGCCTCCGAGGGGACTGCGTCCTCCCCCTCTATTTCTATTGAGCCGCCGCCTATACTATACACCTTAAGTGCGCCAAGGCTTCCGTCCTTACCGAACGCCTCGATAACCATAGTGTTTGGGTGGCGCAGTGTTTCTGTGGTTTTATCGAATATAATCGTACACGGTATAGGGGATAGAGTTTCTTTAATTATTCTGTCAGTGCCGTGTCCTGACCCTGTCATAGCGAGAGAGCCGAAGAGGGTTACCTCAAACTTCTCCGCCCCCTGGTATCTTTTAAGAGCGGCAAGGCAGGCTGCCTCGGGCCCCATAGTATGAGAAGAGGAAGGCCCTCTGCCTATTTTATAAAGTGTTCTTATGCTTTCCATTTCCGACCTCACTTCCGATAAGTCCAAAGCTGTTTTTTTGCATTTTACATCTTGATTATACAACTATTTCCTTTGAAAGTCAACATACAAAGAAGAGGAAAGCCCATTTCTGTGACCTTCCTCTCCCATCGCTACGCTTATTCTTCAATCGCAGCTTTTGCGGTATTTATTTCCTTAAATATATTCATATTGAATTTCGGGCGCCTGTCATAGGTATAAAGACCGTTTCGCTCCTGCTCCACGTCGTAAAGCTGGGTATAGCAAAGTCCCAGCATTTTTGAATTGCCGAGAATTGCCTCCGTCAGAGCCTTGTATCTTGCAATAAATTCCTCTTCCGTTTTAGGAGCGTTACCGTATCCCCAAGCGCTCTTATCTCCCTCGGGATCCCATTTGATTCCGCCGTATTCGCTGAAGAATGCAGGCTCACCTCTGTACACCTGGCGTCCTTTATGCAGAGGATTTCTCTCCAGGTGGTCTTCAAGTATTCCTCCCTCTTCAAACACCTTAAGATTTCTGCTGAATGCTTCGGTATCCTGAAGATAATCGTGAACGCAAAAAATATCGGTTATAACGTGGAAGTTTCCGCTGGTATCTATACACGGTCTTGTGGTATCGATACGTTTGGTTGTTCTGTAAACCAGCTCTATTACCTCGTTATTCTGGGGCTTTCCGTTTATATCCCAGGTTTCATTGAAGGGGCACCAGCCTATAATAGCCGGGTGGTTAAAGTCTCGGTCAAGAGCCTCTTCCCACTCTCTTAAAAACGTAGGAAGAGAGTGAAGCTCGGTGTGATCAAGTCCCCAGTTGGCATGTTCTCCCCACACTATATATCCAAGACGGTCACAGTGATACAGGAATCTCGGCTCAAATATTTTCTCATGAAGCCTTGCCCCGTTAAAGCCTGCGGCAAGTGACAGCTCAATGTCACGCACGAGTGCTTCGTCTGTAGGAGCGGTATATATACCGTCGGGATAAAAGCCCTGATCAAGAACGGTACGCTGGAATACGCTTTTTCCGTTTATCAAGAATTTATATCCGTCAAGGCATACGTTTCTCAAACCGAAATAGCTCTTGACCTTATCTTCGCCATATGTGAGAGTCAGGTCGTAGAGTCTGCCATGGCCTACCTCCCAAAGGTGGATTTCAGAAAGACTCATGGTAAGATAAACCTCACCGCAGGCAGGCTCAGCAGAGCCACAACCGACCTCACGTCCTTCATAAAAGGCTTTCACGGTAAGCACTCCCTCACCTGCAAGGCTGGCTTTTACTGTAAGCTTTCCGTTTTTATAGTCAGGATAATATTTAACAGATTTGATATAGTTCTCGCGAGGCAGATATTCAAGCCATACGGTCTGCCATATACCTGTCGTACGAGTGTAGTAGCAACCGTAGGATCCATACCTCGCTGACTGCTTTCCGCTGGGCTGAAGCCCTGTTCTGTTATCGTCGAGGGCGTGTATTACCAGGTCGTTTTCTCCTTCTCTAACAAAATCAGTTATGTCAAAGGAGAATGAGGAATAGCCTCCCTTATGCTTGCCGACGGTTTTACCGTTAATATAAACGGTGGTAAGGTAATCACAGGCGCCCACGTGCAAAACTACTCTTTTGTCAGTGCTTTTTATATTTATTTTCCTCTTGTACCATACTGAATTAAGGAAATCCACCTCGCCTACTCCCGAAAGTGTGCTTTCGGGGCAAAACGGAACTGTGATTTCTCCCGATAAATGCTCGGCGAGGTAAAGCTTTCTTTCCTCTCCGCTGATGCTTTTATCAATTTCAAATTCCCACCTGCCGTTAAGATTCTCCCAATTTTCACGAAGAAATTGGGGATTCGGATGCTCGCTTCTCGGAATAGTGTTCATAAAAATCTCCTTTTTTGTGTATTTAGGACTTTACTAATTTATATTTTAATGATATAATTTGATTAAATCAATGAATTTTCCAGACAAAAAAGTGAGGAATATTGATATGATGGAGATTTTTATCGACGCACCCGTATTTGACGACAATCTACCATTCAGCATTGAGCTTGCGGGGATTTCCTACTGCGACGGAAGCTACGAGATAAGGCGAGCTAAAAGCGATATTTGCTGTATTGAATACGTGATGCGCGGCATAGGTACAATCCATACAAGCGGACAAAAATTTACCGCCTGCGAAGGAGATACGTATTTTCTCCACCCCGGCGAGGACCATTATTACTATTCAGACGCCGAGAACCCTTGGGTTAAAATTTGGTTCAATGCCAAAGGTCCGCTTATTGATGCGCTATCAGAAGCATACGGAATTTCAAAGACTGTTATTTTCAGGTGCAATTCTGAAGCGTTAATCGAAAAAATGCATAAGACGCTCTCGGACAAAAGCCTTACAGTAAAAGAAATTTCAGCCCGAGTTTCTATACTCTTTCACGAGCTTTTGCAGCTTTTGGCAAGCAAAGCGCAACCCACCGAAAAGCGTCCGACCGAAGCTGCAATTATAAAAAACTATATCGACAAAAACATATACGAGAAATTAGCGATGAAGGATTTGGCGTCGCTTATTCACAAGTGCGAGGAGCAAACCATCAGGATTTTCAAAAATGAATATGGACTTACTCCCTATGATTACTATATGGGAGCCAGAATCAAAAAAGCTGAATATCTGCTCAAAAACACACTTTTCTCTGTAAAGGAGATAGCTTTCAAGCTTGGATTTTGCGATGAGCATTATTTCTCCGGCATATTTAAGAAAAGGACCGGACTTTCACCCACCGACTATAAGCGGTAGCAACGGAAAATTCGGGAGAATAAACGCTTTTTTTCAATATTTATATGCGCTGTTTTGCAATAAAAATATTTTTCAAAAAGGTATTGACAAACAATTTTATTTCTGCTATAATATGTAACGTTCCGGTTGCTGGTGTGGCTCAATGGCAGAGCAGCTGATTTGTAATCAGCAGGTTGTTGGTTCGACTCCGATCACCAGCTCCAGGGGGAATTCCCGAGCGGCCAAAGGGGGCAGACTGTAAATCTGTTGTCACTGACTTCGCTGGTCCG
>CAJGCM010000122.1 GCA_904501765.1 uncultured Clostridia bacterium
CCGCAGTCACAATCCTCGTCGTGGTGGTGATGGTGATGCTCGTGGTCGTGGCAGCCGCAGTCACAATCCTCGTCGTGATGGTGATGGTGATGCTCTTTAGCCTCCTTTTCCAGGTGCTTAATCGCATCGTCAAGTGTATCCTTTCTTTCCATAGCAGCCAAAACGTCTTTGCCGTTAAGCTTATCGTAGGGAGTTGTTATTATAACGGCATCCGGGTTAAGCTCTCTGATAAGAGCCACAGCTTCTTCAACCTTTTTATCGGAGGCTTTATCGGTATGTGATAAATAAACCGCTGATGCATGGCTTACCTGGTCGTTGTAAAATTCGCCAAAATTACGAATATACATTTTGCATTTTCCCGCATCGGCAACCGTGGTAAAGGAATTAAGCTCCGCTTTGTCGGAATCTATTTTCTCGACTGCTTTTATTATATCCGAAAGCTTACCGACACCCGAAGGCTCAATTATTATTCTGTCAGGGTTAAAGTCAGCTATAACCTTTTCGAGGGCCTTGGTGAAATCACCTACCAGAGAGCAGCATATACAGCCCGAATTCATTTCGGTTATCTCAATGCCCGCATCTTGAAGAAATCCGCCGTCAATTCCGATTTCCCCAAATTCGTTTTCTATGAGAACGAGCTTTTCGTTTTCGTAAGCTTCCTTTATAAGCTTCTTTATAAGCGTCGTTTTACCTGCGCCTAAGAATCCTGAAATTATATCAATCTTTGCCATAATATTTTTACTGCGCCCTCGGGCGACCTCCAAATAATATATTTATTTTATTATAGTACAACGAAAAACCAAAGTCAATAAATACACCCGAGATTTTTTTAGAATTCTTCACTTTATTCCGTTTTATCGCAAAAAACAGCTCTTGCACCCATATCTTTCAGTATTTTTTCCTCGGAAAAGTAGAGCTTCTCATTTCCTATCAACTGATACCTCTCGTGTCCCTTCCCGGCAAGAATAACAGAATCCCCCGCCTTCGATATTGAATAGGCGTATTCTATCGCGCGTCTTCTGTCCGGCACTATGACGAATGCCGAGGAATCCTTATAGCAGTTTCCTATATCGCGACAAATTTTCTCCACAGACTCCTCGCCGGGATTATCCGCTGTAAGCACCGATATATCCGCATATTTTTCGGCATTTTCTGCAAGCTCGCAACGGCGGGAGAAGGTTCTCTTTCCAACCGAACCGTAAACAATAATAATTTTTCCCGGGGTAAAGGTTCTGACTTCGGTACAAATTTTCTTGACACTCTCCCCGTTGTGGGCAAAATCAATTACAAAAAATCTGCCTGCGAGAGTATATATTTCAAACCTGCCCGAAATGCGGACATCCGTTACGGCCTTGTCAAAAAAGGCTATCGGCTTCCCTGTAAGATATGATGCGCAGGATATCGCAAGAGCTGCGTTTATCGCATTGTGCTTACCGCAAAGAGAAAGGCTGAATTTCTTTCCTCCCATGGAAAACTCCGTTCCAAAAATGCTGCACCTTATTTTTTCTACACGGAAGTCGTCCTCCTCCGACACGCCGCATTTGATTACCCTTTCTACTCCTCGGGTCATTTCGCACCAGCTTGGGTCGCAGGAATTAACCACGGCGACCCTTATCCCGTAATCGGTAAAGAGTCGTCTTTTTGCAGAAAAATAATCCTCGACGCTCCTATGCTCACCGTCTCCAACGTGGTCGGGTGAGAAAGAGGTAAATATGCCGAGGCAAAAAGGTATGCCGAATACTCGGTATTCCGCAAGGCTTTGACTTGATACCTCAATTATGACGTATTCTGCCCCTATATCCTTTGCCATGCGTAAAATGCCGAATATATACGAGGGGGGCGGAGTTGTATTGTCAAGAGAATATTTCACCTTAGGAAGTCCCGATACTCCAAGTGTGCTTATCAGCACAGCTTTCTTGCCCGAAAAAACAAGCACTTTGTATAAAAGCTCCGCAGTCGTGGTTTTACCCTTAGTTCCTGTAATCCCGATAATTTTTAATTTTCTCTCCGGATTACCGTTCAAGGCAGCTGATAATTCTGCCGCTCTTTTTCTTGTGTTTTTTACAATTATCACTATACTATCCCGTGGCGCCTTCACTTTTTTATAAGAAACGAAAGCACGGCAACCGTTGCTGTATGCCTGCGGAATAAAGCTTGTGCCGTCAGCGGTGGAGCCTTTATGGCAAACGAACACACACCCCGCCTTTGCCAAGTCGCTATGCTCTGCAACGCTGTTAATTTCCATATCATGCGCCCATTCGCATCCACAAAGCTCCTCTTGTGAAAAAAGCTCAACAGCTCTCACTCACAGCCTCCCCTCCAATCTCTTGACCTGCCTTGCTTGGTGTAAAAAAACATAGAGCTTACGGAGAAGACGGTTGTCCTCGGGTATTCGGTAGGGCGAGAAATACCCCTTTTCCTTATATATTCTGTCTGCGCGCCTTTTTAGTGAGGAGTCCTTCGCCATAGCTATCGCAACACTTGGTGGGATAGCAGACCACAGTATTTCGGGATAAACAAACACCTTTGGCAGCTCCTCCCCTCGCATATCAGCAAGAAGCAGCTCTGCTAAATTTACCCCCGCACCTCGCAGATAATCAGAGCTTCTGCCCTGTCTTGGATTGGCTTCAAGACAAAAGCTTCCCTCCGCCCCTTCTAGTATATCGAAATTCGCAACCCCCGTATAGGACAGGGAGTCAAGCAGCTCTATCAGCTCGTAGCACATAGGGCTAAGAGGCCGTGTCACTATCGCTGAATAATTTCCCACGGAGGTAGCCCCTCTTTCTTCGATTAGAACGTCGCCGAGAACGGCTCTTATTACCTTACCCCGCCGGTTTGAGTAGGTTGTCAGCACAGATGCCCGAGGCTCACGCCGCCCCTCGCCCCAAATCCTTTTCTGGAGCAGTATTTTACCACGGTAACCCGATTTAAAAATCATTTCCGAAACCAGCCTTACATGCTCAGCTTTTCTCGGAAAATACACCTTTTTCATATACGGGAAGGGGTTTTTCCAATACTGTGTGCTATCGGATGGCTTAAGAACAAAGTCCCCACCTATCTCCTCTGTTGCCCTACCTATTTCCTCAGGGCAGGATATTACGGCGGTTTCCGGAGTCTTTATTCCGAATTTTGATAACAAGGACAAAAAGCTATGCTTATCCGACACGCATCTCCACACCTCGAAGGTTGGAATATTAAAATAATAATGCCCGGACAAAATATCACGGGCATATTCAAGCATCTCCATATACCAGTCGGCGCAGGGAACCAGAATAAGGCTTTTTCCTTCATTTTTCCGACTGAAGCTCACAAGCGAAGGAACGGCAAAATCGCACTCGTCCAAATTCTTCACTGTGTGAAGATTTATAAAATTTGAATTACTCACTGCCCCGAGCTTTTGTCTTGCGAACACCTCCGACTTAAATCCACCGTGAAGGTAAAACGCCGCCGCAACCGAATATGCGTTCAAATCTCCGCCAAGGAGCGTGGGAATAATATTATTATTTTGACTTTTCATAAAATACCCTTTCGATAAGAAGGATATTATCAGGACAGTGCCCCCTCGGTGACAAAGCCCTCGAAGCCGCCCTGCCGCAGCACCTCGTAGGTTGCAATAGCCACAGCGTTTGAAAGATTAAGACATCTTCTGTCGCCAAGCATCGGAAGGCGCAGAGTATTTTCAAGATTCTTTCGTAAAAGCTCCTCGGGCAACCCTGCCGTTTCCCTTCCGAACACTAAGAAGCACTCCTCGGGATAATCAACCTCGGCATAGCATCTCTTCCCTTTTGAGGAAAAATAATACATAGGCGAGCCTCTGTGCTTACTCTCAAACTCTTCGTAATTTTCGTAATAGTATATTTCAAGCTTATCCCAATAATCAAGTCCTGCACGTTTGAGGGTTCTGTCAGAAATTTCAAAGCCGATAGGCTTGATTATATGAAGAACCGCACCCGTTACAGCGCAGGTTCTGGAAATATTGCCGGTATTCTGAGGTATCTCCGGCGAATAAAGCACTATATTTACCCTTCTTTTCACGATAAAGTTTAACCCTTCCTTTACGCATTATTCTCCTCGTGAGAAAATTTTCACATATAATATTTTACCAAAGGAGTTTAATTTGTCAAGAACTTTTGAAAAATTGCCGTTATTCTTGCTTTTTGACGAAAAAAGCGATAAAATTCCCATATTTTTGAAAATATTTACAATTATATATTTAAAATCCCGAAAAAATGTGTTACAATATATCCGTATGCCATCTTACGTACGGATTTTCCGTATTTTAAAAGATATTAAAACCACCGACGGAGGATTGTAATGGGACTCTTCTCTTTTCTTTTTAAAAGCTACAGCGAAAAGCAAATAAAAAAAATAACCCCTATCGTGGATTCAATAGAGGCTCTTGCCGAAGAATTTTCTAAAAAAAGCGACAAGGAACTTCGTGAATATACCGATATACTTAAAGGTCGTCTTGCCGAGGGGGAAACTCTTGACGATATTCTCCCCGAGGCTTTTGCTTTGGTGAGAGAGGCTGATGCGAGAGTTCTCGGAAAGCGTCCCTTCAGAGTTCAGCTTAAGGGCGGTATCCTTCTGCACCAGGGACGTATTGCAGAAATGAAGACCGGAGAGGGTAAGACACTTGTTGCTACTCTGCCGGCATATCTAAACGCTCTTTCGGGAAAAGGCGTTCATATAGTTACGGTAAACGACTACCTTGCCACCCGTGACAGCGAGGAAATGGGAAAGGTTTATTCCTTCCTCGGTCTTACAACGGGGCTTATAGTTCACGGTCAGTCAAACAGCGAAAAGCGAGCTGCCTATGCCGCTGACATCACCTACGGCACTAACAACGAGCTTGGTTTCGACTACCTGCGTGACAATATGGCAATTTACAAGGAGAGGCTCGTTCAACGAGGTCATAATTTCGCCATTGTGGACGAGGTTGACTCTATACTCATAGACGAAGCAAGAACTCCCCTTATCATTTCGGGCAACAGCTCAAAATCCACCGACTTATACAAGAAAACCAGCCAGCTGGTAAGAGGTATGAGCAGACATACGGTAAAGGAGCTTGACACCAAGCGGGATTACGATTTTTACGAGGACCATTTCCTGTTTGATGAGGATGGTCGGGCGGCAAGTCTTACGGAGCTTGGTATTCCTGCGGCGGCGCTCTTCCTCGACCTTGGCGAAGAGGAGCTTATTTCCGACCCACGCTTTATGACCTACTCTCTGACTGCGGCTGCCAAGGAAAAGCTCATTTCCTCGGGCGCTTTTACAGAAAGCGACTTTCTGGCAGAGGAGGAGTCGGTATTCTTTACCCAAAGCGGTGTTTCCAAAGCCGAAAAAATACTCAACCGTACTTTCAACGTAAAGGCAGGAGAAAACAGAGCGACCCTTACCGATACGGGTATGAAGAAGCTTATCAAATTTTTCGATTTCACGGAGGAGCATTTTCTTTATGCGAACCGTGAAAAAACAGAATTCGCCTTCAGCCCCGAAGGGCGTGATTTCTGCTCAAAGGCATTCTTCTTTGGCGACAAGGATTTCTCAGAAGAAAACGGAGCTTATCTGCTTACCAATCAAGGCGTTGCAAGATGCGACAAAGCGCTTAACTTCGATTATATCGTAGACGAGAAGGCTCATACTGCCGTTCTTACAAAGCTCGGAATTGAAAAAGCAGAGAGGTTCTTCGGCATTGACAACCTCGCTTCCCCAGACAACGGCGAGCTTCAGCACCAGGTCAATATTGCCATCAAAGCTTACGGCGTTATGAAGCGTGACGTTGATTATATCGTAAAGGACAACGCCGTAATTATAGTTGACGCTTTTACCGGCAGACTTATGCCCGGGCGCCGCTACAACGACGGTCTTCACCAGGCAATTGAGGCAAAGGAAGGCGTTGTAATTCAGAAGGAAACCCAGACTGTTGCTTCCATTACCTTCCAGAATTATTTCCGTATGTACTCAAAGCTTTCGGGTATGACCGGTACGGCCCTTACCGAAGAAAACGAATTCAAGGAAATTTACGCCCTTGACGTGGTTGAGGTTCCTACTAACAGACCTATGATTCGCCACGATTATAACGATTCGGTTTACATTACGAGAGAGGCTAAGCTAAAGGCTATTATAAATCAAATAAAGATTTGCCACGAAAAGGGACAGCCCGTGCTTGTGGGCACTGTTTCGGTTGATAAATCCGAGGAGCTTTCCAAGCTTCTTGTGGCAGCGGGAATAGAGCATACGGTGCTTAACGCAAAGCAGCACAGCCGTGAGGCGGCGATAGTTGCCTCTGCGGGTACTCCCGGCGCTATCACCATTTCCACCAATATGGCGGGACGCGGTACGGATATTATGCTTGGTGGAAACCCCGAATATCTTGCGAAGGAAAGAATGAGAGG
>CAJGCM010000123.1 GCA_904501765.1 uncultured Clostridia bacterium
CTTGCAGAGCTTAAGAACCAGCTAAGAATAGACGAGGCTAAGGAGAGAGTCACCGATCTCGAACGTGAAACTATGGTTCAGGATTTTTGGAACGATGCCGAAAAATCCTCGAAGAAGCTTCAGGAAATAAAGCAGCTTAAGGACAAGGTTGAGAGCTACGAGGAGCTTTGCGCAAAGCTTGAAGACACACTTACCCTTTGCGAGATGGCAATAGAGGCAAACGACGAGGACTCGGTGGAGGAGGTTGTTTCCGAAACCGAATATATAGAGAGCGAGGCGGAGAAAAAGCGCATTGAGGTGCTTCTCTCCGGTCCCTACGATAAGAATAACGCAATTCTCTCGTTTCACCCGGGAGCCGGCGGTACAGAGGCTCAGGACTGGGCGTCTATGCTTTACAGGCTCTATACGAGATGGGGCGAGGCTCACGGCTTTAACGTTAAGCTTGTCGACTGGCTTGACGGTGACGAGGCGGGAATAAAGTCAGCCACCATTATGGTTGAAGGTATCAACGCTTACGGTTACCTTAAAAGCGAAAACGGTGTTCACCGCTTAGTGCGTGTGTCCCCCTTCGATGCCTCAGGGCGCAGACATACGTCCTTTGCATCAGTTGAGGTTATGCCAGAATTTGACGATGACGATTCTATCGTTATAAAAGACGAGGATATGGAAATCACCGCCCACCGTTCAAGCGGCGCCGGAGGTCAGCACATAAACAAAACCGACTCTGCAATCAGAATCGTTCACAAGCCTACGGGAATCGTCGTTGGCTGCCAGACAGAAAGAAGCCAGCTTCAAAACAAGGAAACGGCTATCAAAATGCTGAAAGCAAAGCTTATGGAAATAAAGCTCCGCGAGAAGCTTGACAGAATAGAGGATATTCAGGGTAACAAAGCTAATATAGAATGGGGTAGCCAGATACGAAGCTACGTATTTATGCCCTACACTCTCGCCAAGGATACGAGAACCGGCTATGAGGATGGAAATATCGACAAGGTTATGGACGGAGAAATAGACGGCTTCATTAACGCATACCTTAAGGACCTTTCCAAAAACGGAGAGGAAAACAAATAAATAAAAAGCTGCCTTATCGGGTGTTAATTTCACACCTGTACGGCAGCTTTCTTTATTTTGAAATTTTGTTTTTCGGGGCAATCCACTTATACCCAAAAAGACTTCGAGAGTCGGCTCAATCTTCGGTTTCCATTGTCTTAATCGACAGTCAAGTCACCCTGGCAAAGGCTTTAAGCTACTCTGTAAGCCCCATATGAACCAGCTGGATTTTGTCGGTAAAATCGTCCCTTACGTCGTGACACGCCTCGTAGGCTTTGCCCTCTATCGGGGCAAATACGCAGGCTTCTCTGTAAAAGCTTGCGGGGGTTACCCAGAACAGCTCTCCGTCTGTATGATGGAAGGGACCTTGCATATTCCTTAAGTTGTTCTTAAGGGTAAGCTCGAAGACGTTATCCCCCACCTTGAGATACGAGGATATATCTACCTCATAAGGCGGATAAAGCTTGGTTGCCACGTGCTTTCCGTTAACCTTAAGGGCTACTGAATTTATGCCCCTGCCGAGGAGTGTAACCTTTTTGTCTGTGTCGGTTACGGAAATAACCTTTTCAAGTACAATTTCTCCTGCAAATTCCGCAAAGCCTGATTCCGACAGTCTTCCCACGTCGACTACCTCGGGCATCGGTGCTATATGAGGAGGTTCTGTTATTGCGTATGCATCACGAGGCAATTCCTCCACGCCCGAGCTGATTTCGGAGCCGAAATTACCGACGACGTATATCTGCTCTATTTCCATATCGTAGCTTAAGGTGTTTTTCATAGATTCAAACGCCCAGGAGTTGGAAAGATGCTCGTAGGTTTCCTCACTTTGAGATATTGAGGAGCGGAATTCTATTACGTTTTCCCCGACACGGGTAAGGGGTACGATATCAATAAGCTTGAAGCTCGTATCTATAAAGCTGCCCACGGGGGTGTTGTCAATCGGCTCTCCGTTCAAGGTTATTTCGAATATTTCAGGGGTTTCGGTGCAAAGGAAGAGCTTTTCGGGAATGCTCTTCACGACAAACTTATACCTCTGATAAAGCTTCACCTCACGGCGCAATTCGTTTATTCTTGGAAGAATATCAAGAACGTATCCGTTTTTGTGAAGCTCACCGCCGTCAATACTCCAATCGCACCTGTCAAGGGTAATGGAATTGTAGCTTGTGTCCTTAACCCTCCACTCGCCGAGAAGCGAAAGTGTATCGAGGCACTTTCCTTCAGGCATTTTTTCTCTCGGATCGTGGGTATCGATAAGTACGAGGCTTTCATAGGGAGCGAATTTATAGCTGCCAAAGAATGGCGAGGTGGTGCCGTCCTCAATGTTAAGAACGAGGTTTCCTCTTGAGAATGTTGCACAAAGGGGCATGTTATCCGTGTTTACAAAATAATGAACGTCAAAGTCTTCATACTCACGCTTCGTATAAGTAAGTCTTGACGGCTCTGTTATAGGGTTGGGAGCGATTTCGTCAGCGGTAGTGACAACACCGCCTGCCGCCTTGAATTTCTCTATAAGAGCAAGAGTTTCTGGCAGAAGGTACAAATACTCGGGAATAATTACCTTTTTGTATCGCATCTGACCGACAACGAGCTCACTACCCACAACGGACCCGTGGCGCATCATTAAAGTTTCGTCGCCTAAATGGAATATTATATGCTTATCCTCGAGCTTACGAATCACCTGAAGGAGCTTTTCGTTGTAACCGTTTATCCTGTTTTGGGTCTGCTCTTTTTTATCGTTATCGTATCCGTCGTAAATTGCCCATACGGTAGACTGCGGCTGAATAACGAGAGTATCTGCGGGAATACGTCCCTCACAAAGGAGCTTTCCTACCCTTGACATACTGTCAAAGAACTGCTTCATATCGCTCCACCAGGGCTGCTGATAATACATAGCGGGGGGATAATCTCTTTTGCGTATTCCGCGTAACGAATAACCCTCAAGGTGAGTGCATAAAAGATTAACACCTCTTACCATCTGCCACTCGTACATTCTTTTAAGCTCAGCGTGAGACACGTTATGACCTGCCAGGGCATAGGTTTCGGCAAGCACCTGCTTCTTGCCCAGCTGAGCTGCGGCGGAGCCTACCGATATAGCGTTAAGGCAATCGTACACGTCCCTGCCAAGCCAGTCCATGCCCGGTATTGTAAAATACTCGTAATGGGGCATAAGAGCGCCGTTTGAGGTAAGCTGAACCTCCATATTGTCTTCGCAGGCAAAGTGACCTGTGAACTGGTAGCCGTGGCTTACGCAAAAATCGTAAATCGGCTTCATAAAATTAAGAGAGAAGCACTCGGTTGTAAGCTTCCAGAAATCGACACGGGTCTTTATGTATTCGCCTTCGTCAAAGAAAAGCTCGTTAATTCTGTCAAGTAGCGAATAACCGTATCGCTCGGCAAACAAGTCTATAAAGGGGAAACTCCAGGGGTAGCCTGTGGTCCTGTATATCTGCGGCTCGTCGGTAAAGAATCCTTTTATTCTGTTGCCGAATTTATCATAGTACGCTTGATATATCTCTTCAATGAAGCGCTCGGTAACCTTTTTATCAAGAACGTCCACGTAGAAGGGGTTAACCTCGTAGTAATAGCGGTAACCGTTCTTTACAAGAACCGTTTTGCCATTTTGCTCTCCGCTCTCGGAAAACGGCTCGACGTGCAGCACCTTTTGCTGATATTCTTCTCCAAGTCCGTTAACCTTACCGCCTCCGAAGCCTGAGGGCCAGCCATTTTCGTCATATGCCCAGGGGAACATTCCCAGGGAATTGCCCTCGTCGGTTGCCGCCTCAACGTTATCAAACCACTCCTCGGACATATATTCGGTAAGAAGACCGCCTCTTGCGTGCATAAAATAGCCGCCTATTCCTGCCTCGTTCATTATATGAACCTGTCGGCGAGTTTCCTCGGTATCAAGCTTCTCGTTCCAGCTCCAGAAGGGAATGGGACGGTATTTATTTTCTATTTCGGTGAATTTCATATCAGTTCTCCTTTTATTATTTGATGAAGCCTTTCAGGGTCGATTCTTTTCTTGTTACCTTTTACAGTTACAGTAAGATTATCGGGGGTAAAAATCATCTCCGCCGCTTCTCGTATATCCTCTCCGCTAACTGAGGCATAAGCATCCCTTCTCTCCGAGATGCCGCTATAACCAAGTTCCATTATATGATTGTCATAGGCAAGGGTAAAGTTCGATTCCCGCGCATCGTCGCACAGCATAAAGGCATTGGTAACGTACCCCGCCTTCATACACTCCTCCTCATCGAGCGCCTTTCGTTTAAGTGAGGCGAGCAGCTCACAAACAAGCTTTACGGCACCGTACAGCTCCCGCTCCTTAACTTCGAAGGAAAAATAAAAACTACCTATGTTTCTGTATCTTTCCACAGCGCCAGAGGTATCGTAAAACAGACCTCTTTTCTCACTCATTTCCATAAAGAGCTTTGACGTGTATCCTGCCAGCAGAATATCGTACAAAAGGTCGGTTACCGGAACGGATAGCCTACTCATATCAAGGTCAAAGCTAAACCTTACCATAGTGTAATCGGCGCTTTTTATATACACGCCTGCGTCCCTTTTTCCGAATTTCTCGGGAACGGGCGCTATATTTCTGCGGCAATCACCTGAGGGCAGCTCCCATTTATCGGCAAGCTCCCCAAGCAGCTGTATATCCCGGTCACAGAAGGCGCCGGTCACGTAAAAGAATACGTTCTCCTTTGTGAAAACTTTTTTTCTGAACCTCTCAAGACTTGCCTTGTTTACTCTGTCCACCGAAGAATTCGTGCCAACTATGGAATAAGAAAGAGGGGTTCCCTCAAATACGATTTTATTAGTAAAGGAGGCTAATGTATTTTTATCGTCGCTCTCCCTGATTTCCGCTTTTATTCTGCGTCGCTCCGCTGATATATCCTCGGACGTGAGGATTATAGGTGAGAAAATACTCGTGATAAGCTTCGCTCCCTCACCGAAATTTTCCTTTGCTCCGCTTACGTAAAACTGTATCATTTCGCTAAAGGTAGAGGCGTTGAAATCCACCCCGAGCCCATCAAGGGTTGGATACAGCTCACCGCCCATAGCCGCATTCACGTTTCTTATGGCTATGTGCTCGAAAAAGTGTGATATTCCGCTCTCCCTCTCGTCCTCATACATACATCCCGCCTTTACAAATAGGGATATATAAAAGCTATTCAAGGCGGGATTTTTATAGCTGTATATATCTATTCCGCCGCTGGTTTTATAGTGGCTTTCCTTCAATTGTACAAAACCTCGCCTTTCTGAAGATTTATAATACCTGCGTATCAATGCCATTATAGCATATAGCTTATCCTTTTTCAAGCAGATTTATATAGATTTCGCCTTTTATTCTTCCTTTTTTCTTCTTTATAAATTATAGGCTGCTGCGTGTTTTCCATAACAAAATTCTAAGCCCGAGCAAAAAATTCTCACCCGGGCTTACCTGTTTGAATAACAGCTTAATCTATCTTCTTATCTATCTTGTATCTGATTATTTTTCTTGAGGTGTTCTTGATAAATTCTTCATTTCTTATTTTAACCTTGCCGACGCATTTATAAGAAACGTTCTTCGCATTTATCTTCTTAACCTCTTCCTCAAAGTAGCTCTGGGCGTCCTCGATATTGTGAAGCTTCAGCGCATCAAAATCGGGATAAATTTCAGCAACGATTACTTCTTTCGTGGGGTCGCTTACCGACTCACCTGCGTAAACCGCAACCTCGTTTACTCCATATATCCCCTGTATATCAGTTTCGATTTCCTCTGGGTATACGTTTTTACCGTTAGAGAAGATAATCAGGTTTTTGCTTCTTCCGGTGATATAAATCCAGTCGTCCTTGCCGTCCTTTTCAATTCTTCCGAGGTCCCCTGTATGGAAGAAGCCATCCTCGTCAATTACAGCACGGGTTGCCGCCTCTTCACCGTAATAGCCAAGCATCACGTTAGGACCTCTGTAACAGATCTCACCCTCACCGTTTTCGTTGGGGTTGTCTATTTTCACCTCGCCGCCTATGATGGGAAGTCCGACAGAGCCCTTTTTGCGGCACTCGTTTCTGTTACAGGAAATCAGGGGCGCGCATTCCGTAATACCGTAGCCGTTAAGAATTACGACACCGATGGACTCGAAGAAATCAATAATAGCCTGGTTAAGAGCTGCGCCGCCGCAGATTATCATCTGAAGCTCGCCGCCAAAGTTGGAAAGCACAGACTCGCCAAAGAGCTTTTTACGCAAATCGATGCCGAACTTGCGCAGGAAATTGGAAATTTTGATACCCTTATTCAGGGTCTTAAGCTTTCCGCTCTTCTC
>CAJGCM010000124.1 GCA_904501765.1 uncultured Clostridia bacterium
TCCTTATAGCTTTCCATGTCCTGCCGGTAGTACGTACTACCGTTAATTATCTGGTTGTTCGGCTCATACATTCCTCCGCCAAACTCAGAGTCTGAGGGTTCACCATCGCTTTCTCCGGACGAGGGTTGACCGCCTCCGTTTTCCTTGGGAGCGTCGTCGGCGTCATCACCGGTGCCGTCGTCCATCCATTCCTCATCGTCAATAGGGGCGAACTCCGCCACATAATCGGCGTGCTCGATAACGTTCCTATCCACTCTCGCAGGGTTGGTAAGGCCATCGTTCCACTTAACGAAATAATATCCGTCGTTTGCAACCGCAACAACGGCAGTGCCGGACTCTCCGTCTTCAATAAGCTGCTCCGCCTCTCCTACGATTACTCCGCCCTCGCCTGCTTCATAGGTGACCTTGTAAGACGCCTTGATAACCTCGTCTGCAATGGTTGCAAACAGCTCGTCACCTCTCGGCAAAACGTCGTATTCGCTGAGAGCGTTTACTGTCAGCATTCCACCGCTGAGGGTTGAGCATATAATAGAAGTTACCACAATGGCCTTCGATATTTCAAATTTTATGTGTTCTTTCGTAACGTTAGCCAAGGCTTTCATTGCGTCAGCACGCTGAATGCTCGCCATAAACGAGGTGTCGTTTTCAAATTCAACCATCGTGATAAGACGCTCTTCAAGTCCCATAGCGTCAATTCTCTTGGCGTTTTTGAGAACAGTCGGATAAAAGCGCTTGTAATAGAAAAGCGCCCCGACTGCCGCCGATACCACCACAAGAACTGCAAGAGAGAGCCAGAAGCCGCGGAACTCGGTGAACCAGGTGATAAGGGCCGAAATGAAGCCCACGCTAAGACCGATAGCTCCTCCGCAAAGAGCAGATTTGAGTATTGCCTCTGATTTAAGCTTTGATATTTGTTGTTTAAAGATATTATTACTCATATTCTTTCCTTCAGGATAGAATTATAGGTTGCTATCCCGATAAATTGCGCTATTTCGCACATTTTTTCATTTTTGCGAAGGGCGGGCACGCCGCCCTCCGTCTTTTGTTTTAACGTTTTTAATTAATCGTCTACTGCAACGGGCGCCTTTGAGGGGTTCGTGAATATTACGTTGCCCGCAGGGTCTTCAACGGTGCTGACTATGCCACAACTCTCGGCTCTGATTATCTTGTTGCCGTCCTTGTCATAGATAGTAGCAGTCCAAAGGTTTTGGTTTGCATATTTAAGGAACTCAACAATATCCTCATAGGTGCTGCCGTCAAAATAGATAACCGCATCTGAGCCTAAGGACTTAAGGTATTTATCGTAACGGCCAACATAGGTATCGTAATCGGTGAGATCCAAAGTAAGCTTTTCAATATGGAATTCCCTCACACCTGCGCCGTAAAGACTCGAAAGAAGGCTGATTACAGTACCGTTAAATTCTTTTATGGTTACCGCTCCCGTAAAGCTATCGCAGCCTACAAACCAATTTTTGAAATGCTTGCCGTCGCCTAAGGTAGTATTGAAGATATCTGCCGCATTAAATCCGTTCATAGTCAAGCCGGTAAGACTCTTGCAGTTCTCGAATACGCCCTCACCGTATGCATAGTCAACCCGAGGAAGAACAGCGTTTATGATACCTGTTCCTGCAAAGGTATATGCGGGAAGCGCATATTCAAGATAATCTTTGACGCTTGCCGCTTTTACAAAAGCATCCAAAGCATCAGCCTCGGTGCCCTTAAACATCGTGGGAAGCACGACCTCTTTGAGAGATACGCAGCCCGCAAAGGTATGAGTACCCATAGTAAGGAAGGTTCCTCTTTCCTCAAAGGAAACGTTTGAAAGCGACCTGCAGTCGGAGAATACTCCCTTGCCAATGGCGCTAACGGTTGCGGGAACGGTTACGTTATTAAGTGAACCAGACGCCGCAAATGCGTAATCACCGATATACTCGACACTCGCCGGGATTACAACCGTTGTAATTCCCGAATTTTTAAAGGCGTTATTGCCTATCGCTGTAATTCCATCTTCAATGGTTACGGAGGTAAGGCTGGTACAACCCATAAATACGCCCTCTTCTATCACGCCGAATCTTGCGGGGATAGTGATAGAGGTAATTGCGTTGCCTGCGAAGGCTCCTGCCTTAGCGCTTCTGACACCGCTGTCGATTACGTAGTCGCCCGATGCGCCGTATACGCCGTAGATTGCGTACTTATCAATATCGTAGAGCGTCGCCATATTGCCGCTCTTTTCAAGGATGAACATATCATTCTCGTCGCCAAGGGAAATTTTCGAGGCATCAAGTCCCGCATAGGGATTTCCGCCAATAGCTACTACCGTAGAAGGAATGTAGGCGCTGTCAAGGTTGGTGCAAAGACCAAACGCCATAACGCCCATATCGGTAAGCCCCTCGGTAACGGGCGCACTTTCAAGAGACGGACAGTTATAGAAGGCGTAATCGCCAATGCTCTTTGCAACACTGAGATGCTCGAAGGATGTAAGCCTTGCGCAGTTTTCAAATGCGCTCTCGCCAACAGTCTTAATCTCAGCAGGATAAAGAGTATCTGTAAGAGTTACCGTCTTAAGTCCGCTGTTCTCAAATGCGCTCTTACCAATAGAGGAGAAATGGTTGGGCATAAGAAGGGTTTCAAGCGACGTTGTGTCCTTGAACACCGCCTCACCGATTCCTGAAAGCTTACTATTGCTTGTGAAGGATACACTCTTAAGCTTTGCGGCATTCTCAAAGGCAGATTCACCAACTGTGGTTACGGTAGCGGGTATTTGAAGATTTTCTATACCCGAGCCATAGAATGCGCGATAGCTTATGGTGCGAAGCGCTGTGGGAAGCTTTACAGACGCAAGAGCCTTCGTGTTATAGAAGACCTCCTGATTGATTGACGAAATGCTCGTTGATTCAAGGTCAACAGTCTTAAGGGATTCGCAGCCGTAGAACGCATAGTTGCCTATCGAAGCAATGGTATTAGGAAGATTTATGCTCTCAAGACTTGCGCAGTGAATAAACGCCATATCGCCTATATCGGAAAGTCTCGACCCTTTTGCGAACTCTACCGTCTTCAGGTTTCCGAATCCGATAAAGACACCGCCTTTTTCGATTTTGGTAACGGTAGAAGGGATTTTAATGCTGACAACCTTATTGGATGCAAAACTACCGCCGGTGGTATAGGCTGTACTGTAAGTAAAATAATTTATAGTCCGAAGACCTTCTTGGAGATTTATTGTTTCGAGATTGATACATCCCACAATACTACCCTTCGGAGTTTCCACAATCTTTGAGCCAAGAGTAAGTGTTTTTAACGACTGGCAATTGTAGAACGCCTGAGTTCCGAGTGACGTTACACTGTCAGGAATATCAACTGTTACTATAGTGGAATACTGGAATGCGTTGGCGCCGATTGTCTTGAGCTTGCTTGATGCGGTATCGTCAAAGATAACGGAACCAATATTTGCTCTCGTAAATACGCCACTTCCAAGCTCTGTTACAGTAGAAGAAATCGAAATAGAGCTTATAGTTGTATACTCAAAGGCATTCTTTCCGATTTTGGTGACGCCCTTGGGTATAACCAGATTGCCGAGTATCACGCCGCCGAATGCGTAGTCACTGATTGCAGTAACGGTAGAGGGGATAACGTAGCTCCTCATATCCGCACCCGAATCAACGTAATAAATGTTGGTTTTTGCCTTATCGTAAATTACGTTGTTTTCCTTAACGAGTGTTTCATGGTCAGCGGGAATATTAACCTTAAGCTTCCCGTGGTTAGCAATCTTAAGTATCTGGTCTGCTCCTATTTTCGGGTTAAGGAAGGTAACCTCCTCAAGCCCTGCAAGGTTATGGAAGGAGCCGGACGATGCAGAATACGACTGTGTGGAATAAGTGACGTTTGCAAGGTTTTTAACGTTCTTTGGCAGAATGATGGTCTTTAAGTTTTTAGAGCCGACGAACACCTTGTTAAAGGTAGTAAGCTTAGTTAATGCAGAAAGATCTGCGCTTGTTAAGCCTGTTCTTGCAAAAGCGTTATCACTAAGAGTTGTGACCTTTTTAAATTCGGAGAAATCAAATTCGGTAAGCTTTGAGCAGCCGTCGAATGCGCCCGTGCCGATAGAGGTAACGTTTGCCGCAATAGCGCTGAGGTCAAGCTCCTCAAGGGATTCGCATCCTCTTAATACGTAGTTGGGAATTCCGGTAAGAGGGCTTCCCTCTTCTACTTTAAAGGAAGTGAGCTTTTTGCAATCCTCGAACGCATTCGCACCCAGCTGTCCACTTCCTATGTTTTTAGAAATAACAACCGAGGTAATAGCCGTACCGGAAAAGGCTCCGGAGCCTATCTTCGTAATACCGCTGTGGATATTGACGTCGGAAAGCCCTTTGCAGTAATAGAACGCACTGGAGCCAATCTGAGTTACGTGCTCGGGAATCACGAACTTTTTAAGAACCTCATTCGTTCCGCTTTCCATAAAGAAGGTGTGATTGGGAATTGTGGTAATCTCGGCGGCAAACGTCAAATTTGCCTCGGCAAGGTAGGGGTTGTTGATAAAGGCGTGAGTAGAAATACCGCCGATATCAAGGGTAATACTCCTTGCACGGGAGTAGTTGAACGCATACTGCGCAAGAATTACACCTTTTGCATCGGGATTTATGTTGATGTCGATAGGACTCTTAGCTCTGCTTATAAACGCCGAGCTGCAGATTGAACCCAGGTGAGAGGGAAGATTTATTTTGGTTATTGCGCTCTTATCTCCGCCTATTGCGGCATAGGGATAGTTTTTATAGGAGGAGGCAACGTTCGTAAGGTTTCCGATGGAAAGGAGAGGTGTACCGTACTCCTCGTCGCTTCCCTTCTCGTACTCGTCGAAGGTGACGGTTTTAAGAGCGGTACAGTTGTTGAATGCTAAGGAAGCAACCAGGCGAACAGAGGTAGGAATCTTGACTTCGTAAGTAGGCGTATCTCCGTTATACACACCGACATTAGCTGTGGGACAGAAGAGAAGCACCGACTTGTCGGCATTGTAAAGAACGCCGTCAAGAGAGGAATACTGAGGTGTAATACCGGATACTGCATCGTTTGTAACGTTGACCTCTGCAAGAGATACGTCGTTTGCAAACACGTCCCTTGCAAGAGATGGAACATTATCCACAAGTATCTGCCAGCTCGACGTGGGGGCATCGTAAACAGGATTGCCTGCCGCATCATTCTCTGCTCCGACTGTACCTGTCGCAAGAGTAACTCTTGCAGGAAGCGTAATCTTTGTAAGATTCTTAAGGTTTGCGAAAGCGTACTGCGCTATATTAAGGTAATCGGTTCCTTCTGTTTCAAAGACTACCTCTGTAAGAAGGCTTGTGTAGCCTGTGCTCATTGCGAATGCGTATTCGCCAATCGCTGTCACGGTATTGGGAATAATTAAATTCTGAAGAGAGCCGCAGTTGTAGAAGGCAACGTCGTGAATAACCGTAAGAGATGAATCAACACTCACTACTCCACCGACGTTGGTAACGGTACCAAAGTTGACAGTCTTAAGAGAAGAACAGCCATAGAAGGTGTATTTTCCGATTTGCGCCGTGGTTTTCGGAAGATCAACCTCTTTAAGATTGAAGCAGCCTGCGAATGCTCCGGAGCTTACTGTCGCCGTAGCATCGGGGTCAACGACACCGATTACGAGAGCGGAATCACAGTTAAATGTTACAGCCTCAAGCCACTTGCAGTTATAAAATGCGCCCGCTCCGATTACCTGAACCTTTGTGGGAACCACGAAGGAGGTAAAGCGGCAGCCGGAAAAGGCATAATTACCGATAGACGTTGTATAAGAAGGAAGACGGAAGGTGTCTGAAAGCTTCACACAGCCATTGAAGGCATAGTTGCCAACCGTAAGAGCCGTTCCCGTCGAATCAAATACGAGATTGGTAAGATTAGCGCAGTTCGCAAAGGCGGAATCGTCTATTTTGGTAACGGTTTTGGGAATTGTAACGCTTACAAGATAGGGGTTATTCGAGAACGCTGCGCCGCCTATGGTCGTAAGGGTTGAGGGAAGGTTGTTTACCACGCCGCCAAGAGTATTCGCAAGTCCCTTGGGATAGAAGAGAAGCTCTGTAACTACGTTAGAGCCGGTAACCTTCTTATAAAGAATACCGTTTGCGTCGTTCATATAGCTCTCGTTAGTATCGTTAACAAGAATTTCAGTCAGGTTTTCGCATCCGTCGAAGGCGGAGGACCTGAACTCATTAAGATGATCGGGAAGCGTGATTGACGTAAGCTTATGGCAGTTATAGAACGCATAATCCTCAATGTCAACGGTGGTTGCGCCACCGGGCTTGAAATTCACCGCAGAAAGAAGGGCGCAA
>CAJGCM010000125.1 GCA_904501765.1 uncultured Clostridia bacterium
ATTTTTCTCCATTATTCTGGCAACGACCCGTCTGATTCCTATATTACCGGCTATTTCTATAAGAGCGGAAATAATTTTTTTGGAAAATCCTTTTCCGCAATACTCAGGCAAAATACGGAACGATATTTCACACTCGCCTCTGCCGTCAAAGCGGTAAAGCACCCCTTCACCGATAAAAACGTTTACGCCCTCATTTACTACAGAAGCGGCAAGAGTGATGCTGACGCCTCGCCTGAACTCCTTCCATGCCTCTTCAATAAAATATTCGGCAGGAGCGTCCGCCATATCACGCCTTACGTCATACCCCGTGTATTTATTATGCTCCCCGTCTGTTATCAGCTCCTTGTATTTTTCCGCAAAATCCACGGTAAGCTCACCAAGGTATACCCCACCCGACTCAGCCTCGGGAGGATAATTAAGTGACATCGGCGGAGTTTTGACAGATACGTTAAAATATTCGCCGTCGCCCTCCACCTCGGCGCTATTGACCCCCGCCATTATATCAGGAAGCCCGGATAGAGGGACGTCTATAAAGCTTGGAGGGATTTCATTGTCACGGCAATATTCAAACACCGCCTCTGCAGCCCTCTTTACGTCGGAATCGTCAAAAAGCGCCTCGGGATATGAAAAGACAGGGGAAAAATCTCCCTCCTTTATCATTACAACCCCACACCCGTGGCAAATTCCCAGCGATGCATCTCCTCCCATATCCTCAACGGATATCATATATTCGAAAAGATATGATAGGTCGTATTCTGCGCTATCCCCGGTCGTAAGGTCTTCTATTTTTTTGAACTCAAGCATTGTTTTCTCCCGTCACGTAAGAGTAGTATTTTTATTTTATCATAAATACCCGAGCTTTTCAAGCGGTAGCGCACAGGATACTCTAATTTTCTCGAAATAAAAAAGAGCGCTACGGAAACAGCGCTCTTTTCGTTATGGTTAGTATATTAAATTTTTAAAATTTGCAGTTAGAATTTACAGTGCGGAAAGAATTAATAGTTTTCCTTTCTTACCTCGAAGAAGCTCTGGGGATGAGCGCATACGGGACAAGCGGCAGGAGCCTTAAGACCCATTACAAGGTGACCGCAGTTACGGCACTCCCACATAGTCATCTCTCCCTTAGCGAATACCTCCTGAAGCTCAACGTTAGAAAGAAGCTTTCTATATCTCTCCTCGTGAGACTTCTCGATAGCTGCTACCATTCTGAACTGAGCGGCAAGAGCCTTGAAACCTTCCTCCTCAGCGTCCTTAGCAAACTGATCGTACATATCGGTCCACTCATAGTTCTCACCCTCTGCTGCTGCAAGAAGGTTAGCGGCTGTATCGCCGAGACCGCCGAGAGCCTTGAACCAAAGCTTAGCGTGCTCCTTCTCGTTATCAGCTGTTGCCTGGAAGATAGCTGCAATCTGCTCATATCCTTCCTTCTTTGCAACAGATGCGAAATAGGTGTACTTGTTTCTTGCCTGAGATTCGCCTGCGAAAGCAGTCATAAGATTCTGTTCTGTTTTTGTTCCCTTAAGATTCATTTCGTTTTTCTCCTTAATTGCTTTGGATATTTTATTTTGTTTTTTGAATTTCCTTAAAAGACCTCGGAGCATACCGCTCTGTCGGGCTGTGTGGATTTAATCAGTTTACTCTGCAATCCTCGCACACGTATCGCATCTTAAGCTCATAGGAGTCAAGCTCAACTCCCGAAAGCCCCGTCAGCTCCTCTAAAAGCTTAGGCGTCTGTATGTCGCAGATTCTGCGACACCTTTTACATATCAGGTGCCCGTGAAGCACGTTGGATGAGTCGTAGTAATCGGCTCCGTCATCACCGCTGATACGGCGGATAAGCCCCTCTTCGTCCATAGCTTTAAGGTTGTTATAAACCGTTGCTCTCGAAATCGTCGGCATCTTTTCCTTTGCAAGAGCCACAATCTCATCTGCCGTTCTATGCTGTCCCCGACATTCCTCCGAGCGAAAAATCTCCAAAAGTATCGCTCTTTGTTTTGTCATTAGATAACCTCATTTTTAGATTAAATCCAATTAATTTGGATTATGTCTAAATTATATCAGACTTTTTTGTCTTTGTCAATAGATTTTTAAAAGTTTCTGAAAATATTTTTTCCAACTTATTACCTCGTGTTAACCCACTTGGCGGCGGTCATGGGAATCACCTCGTCGACAGTTAGAGCGTTATATAAAAGCTATCATATTTTTGTCATATTGAATAAAAAATATCTTTAGTTTTACGAAATTTTTTTAAAAAAACTTTTATTTTGAAATAAAAAACTATTGATTTATAGCTATAAATGTAATATAATATACTCGAAACTTTTATAGATATTCTATTCGTAGGACAAGCCCCTTTGAGCGGGTCTTTATGAAAGTGTCCTGCGTGAGGTTTTAATCTGTTTATAATTAAAAGGAGAATTTATGGAAACCAACGTTCGTCCCGAAACAATGGAAAGAATTACAACTAAGGCTTTGGCCGATGCTTTCATAGAGGAGCAGATAGCCCTCGTTCGGAAGCAGGTAGGTGATAAGAAGGTGCTTCTCGCCCTTTCCGGCGGAGTTGACTCCTCCGTTGTTGCGGCCTTGCTTATAAAAGCTATCGGAAAGCAGCTTGTGTGCGTTCACGTGAACCACGGGCTTATGAGAAAATGCGAATCTGAAAACGTTGTTGAGCTTTTCCGCGGTCAGCTTGATGCAAATCTCGTTTACGTTGATGCAACGGACAGATTCCTAAATCTCCTTGCAGGTGTCAGCGACCCCGAAAGAAAGAGAAAGATTATCGGAGCTGAATTTATAAACGTGTTTGCAGACGAGGCACGTAAGCTTGAAGGCGTTGAGTTCTTAGCGCAGGGAACGATATATCCCGACATTCTTGAGAGCCAGAAGCAGGCAGAGGGCAAGAAGGCTGTTAAATCTCACCACAACGTAGGCGGACTTCCCGAGGACCTTAAGTTCAGCTTGGTTGAACCTGTAAAGCTTCTGTTCAAAGATGAGGTAAGAGTTGTTGGTGAAGCACTTGGACTTCCCCACGCAATGGTTTACCGTCAGCCCTTCCCCGGCCCCGGTCTTGGCGTAAGATGCCTCGGAGCTATCACCCGTGACAGACTTGAGGCTCTCCGTGAGGCTGACGCAATTCTCCGTGACGAGTTTGACAAGGCAGGTCTTGCAGAAAAGGTTTGGCAGTATTTCGTAGTTGTGCCCGACATCAAGTCGGTTGGCGTCAAGGACGAGAGCCGTTACGAGGGCTGGCCTGCGATTATCAGAGCTGTCAACACAAAGGACGCTATGAGCGCAACCATTGAAGAAATCCCCTACTCCACTCTTCACAAGATAACAGCGAGAATAACCGCCGAGGTTGAGGGCATAAACAGAGTTCTCTACGACCTCACGCCAAAACCCGTTGGAACTATCGAATGGGAGTGACTTTTGCCTCGCAAAAGTCAAATATGATTGCCTGGCGGCAAGTTATGATACGCTTTGCGTAGTTATAATGTTCGCCAAGGCTGGCAGTTATGAGTGGCGAAGCCACGTTTGAAGTTAGATAGGCAATCATATCATAACGAGTGCATAGTACTCTCATAACTTTCACGCAAGTGAAATCATAACGTTTGGCAAATCCAAACTCATAACTCAAAACTTAAAATCTTTGAGGTTTTGATATGTCTGATAGCATTTTAAGGGACAAATCGAAGGATTTTGCCAAAGGCATAGTTTTTCTAAGCCGTGAATTAAAGCAAAATAGCGTAGAGTCTGCTTTGATAAATCAACTTTTGCGCTGCGGAACTTCTGTCGGGGCCAATATTCACGAAGCACAGTATGCGCAAGGAACAAAAGACTTTATTTCCAAGCTTGAAATTGCTCTAAAGGAGTGCAACGAAAGCGAATATTGGCTTGAATTGCTTTTTGAAACAAATTCTTTAACAGAAGCAGAGTTTAAAAATTTCAAAGCAAAATGTATAGAATTACGCCGTATGCTTGTTTCTTCGGTGATGACGCTAAAAAGCAAATAATACAATAAGGTTTTTAAGTGGCTTGGAAGCCTTATTCCAAGCCACTTTTTTGTATGTTTAGTAATTTTGTATAACAGCATTTTTACGGTGTAATGGGGATAAATGAAAGAAACAACGCAAAAACGGCATCAAGAACGCACTAAAAACCACTCGGCATAGCCGAGATATGCGCTTTCGAGTGGGTATAAAACAAACTACTACAAACTGTGATCATATTCGAGCACAGCCTTAATCTCATAAAAAAGCGGGAGAGCAATAAAATGGATTTTCAAATAACAGGCGGCAATCCTAATTCGAACATCTATATCAGCAATGAACGAAAGACCAACGGTGTTCTTCTTTTTGACGTGCATATGATACTCGATGGAGAGTCGATTCCGAAGGAGTTTCGCATCTCGTTCAGCACACCGGACGTGGATATTTATTCCGTATGGAGTCCGTGTATACGTTATGACAGATGCATCGGACCAAATTGGAGCAAGCGTACGACCTGGTCTCGGCTTGCCTCGTGGATGCCCCTGCACGCGCTCGTATCAGCATCCGGCAAAAATCGAATGACCGTAGCGATCTCCGATGCCAAAACACCAATTGAATTGCGCAGCGGCGAATGCGAAGAGAATGCCAACATACAATGGGAAATCAAATTCTTTACCATTCCGATAGCACCTATCAAGCACTATAAGGCAACCATACGTATTGATACAAGAAACATTCCCTATTACGATGCAATATATGATACCGTAGCGTGGTGGGAAACCGAATGTGGTTATATTCCCGCATATGTACCTGAGCAGGCTAAGCTTCCCATGAATTCTCTTTGGTACTCCTATCACCAGCAGCTTGACGTGGAGGACATAATCAAGGAATGCGAGCTTTCAAAGCCGCTTGGTATGGATACCGTCATTGTGGACGACGGATGGCAAACCGAAGATAACAACCGCGGATATCAGTTCTGCGGTGACTGGGAGGTCGCTCCTGCCAAGATTCCCGATATGAAGGATTTTGTGCGTCGGGTGCATGAAACGGGAATGAAGATTATGCTTTGGTTCTCGGTTCCGTTTATGGGAACGGGAGCAAAGAGCTATGCGCGCTTTTGCGATATGCTTCTTGACGAAACGGGAAACAAGAAAACCTATTTCTCTCTCGACCCACGATACAAGGAGGTACGCGATTATCTGATTGCCATATATGCAAAGGCGGTAGAGGAATGGGGCTTTGACGGATTAAAGCTCGACTTTATCGATTCCTTTGTGTTAAAGGGAAAATCGCTGGAATATGACGAAAGACGCGACTATCAATCTCTTGAGGATGCCGTCGATACTTTAATGACGGATGTGACAGATACGCTTCGCGCTATCAATCCCGATGTCTTGATTGAATTCAGGCAATCGTACGTCGGTCCTGCTATAAGAAAGTATGGAAATATGCTTCGTGCCGCAGATTGCCCAAGTGATGCAATTCGCAACAAGCAAGATGTTATCAATTTAAGACTCACGTCCGGAACAACCGCAGTACATTCGGATATGATTATGTGGAATCACGACGATACGGTTGAATCCGCAGCGATGCAATTTGTCAGCATACTATATAGCGTTCCTCAAATTTCGATGAAGCTGGCAACCCTTCCCGCTGATCACAAAAAAATGCTCGCCTTTTATCTTTCCTTTTGGCGAGATAACCGCGGCACACTTCTGAACGGCAAGCTCATTGCCGCTAATCCGGAAAGCTCATACAGTATCGTTTGCGCCGAAAAAGATGGTTTTGCCATATTTACAGCGTACACGGAAAGGATGATAGATTGCTCTGCTTATGCAAAGGTTATTGCAATAAATGCTACCTGGCGCACATCACTCATACTGAAGGGTGCCCACGGTAAGGCATATCGAGTATTGGACTGTATGGGCAATGTTCAAAAAGAAGGTATTGTATCTGAAGCTCTTTGCGAAATCGATATCCCTCTTTGCGGAATGATACAGCTTTTATAAATAGATTTCAATATTTCACAGGAGATCAAAAAATGAAAAAATCAAGGTGTTCTTCCGATATATCAGCCGTCTGCGAAAAATCCGAGGATAATATTCTCCCTCTCCTGTCAGACGCCGCTTGGCATACCGAAACTCCGCCGACCAAAAGCATAGCTCTCTTCTCCAAGGGGGAGCTTGATTCGAGCCTTGATATCACTCTCTCAAGCAGCTCCTACGGTGTGGGAAAATGGGTATGCGACTTCTCCCTTGCGCCAAGCAAAACCTATCACCTTACAGGCTCGTGTATAACAGCATGCCAGGAAA
>CAJGCM010000126.1 GCA_904501765.1 uncultured Clostridia bacterium
TTTAGTTACAAAAACGGTATATCCTACAGGAAAGAGGACTGCCGACGGCTTCGATTATAACCGTATGTGTCTTCTGATAGCAGTGCTTGAAAAGCGAATGGGACTTAAATTTTACGAAAATGACGTTTATCTGAACGTTGCCGGTGGCTTACGTCTTGATGAGCCGAGTGCCGACCTTTCCATAGCCATGGCGCTGATAAGCGGTATTACCGACAGAGTTATTCCCGATGAGCTTATCGCCTTTGGCGAAATAGGACTTTCCGGAGAGGTAAGAGCGGTATCGCATATAGATTATCGCGTCAAGGAAGCGGTAAGGCTTGGGTTTACAAAAATTGTTTTACCCGAGAAAAACGTGTCAACCTCTCTTAAAGTGCCCGAAAACGTTGAGCTTATCGGAGTTTCGAATATTTATCAGGCTTTAGCTTGTATGAAAATGAAGAAGTCTGTATAAGTTTAATAATCATGTCGAAAACAAAGGTCGCAATGTTGTGACCTTTGTTTTTTTACTTAAGATTGTGCAAATTAGACAATTGAACCGCCTTAATTTCTACATTAAGTAGTCAACATATTTAAAACCAAATATTGAAATTACCACGAAAAAACTGTATAATTTATTTAGTAATGCGTTTTTAGAATCTTACGTGGCGTATTACAGTGAAAGGAGACAAAAAGTTATGGAAAAAGTATTTACAAAGAGCATCAGAAACGTAGTTCTTCTCGGACACAGCGGCGGCGGTAAAACGTCACTTGCAGAGTCAATGCTCTATATTTCAAGACTTACAGACCGCCTTGGAACCATAACAGATGGCAATACGGTTTGTGACTATGACCCCGAGGAAATTAAAAGAGGATATTCTATTTCGTCCGCTATAGCACCTATGCTGTGGAACGGAACTAAAATAAATTTACTTGATACACCCGGTTTCTTTGATTTTGAAGGCGAAGTGCGTCAGTGTGTGAGGGCTGCGGATGCTGCTATTATTGTTGTTGATGGCAAGGCAGGAATAGAGGTAGGAACCGAAGCGGGATGGAATATGGCTACCAAAGCGGGAATTCCCAAGGCTTTCTTTATCAACAGATTTGACGACGGTGAAGCTCGTTTCTATAAGGTGTTCGGACAAATAAGAGAGAAATACGGGGTTACTGTATGTCCAATTCAGATTCCCATTATAGACGGCGATACTGTTATCGGTTTTGCAAACCTTGTAGATATGAAGGTTTATACCTTTGAAAAAACAACAGGCGAGTATTCCTCCTCCTCGATCCCCGAGAAATTTATGGATACCTGCCTTGAGTATCACAATATGCTTCTCGAGGCTATTGCGCAGACAAGCGACGAGCTTATGGATAAGTTCTTTAATGAGGAACCTATTTCAAGAGAAGAATCTCTGGAAGCCATTCACGAGGGTATCATAAGAGGTGAGATTGTTCCTGTGTTCTGCGGTGCAGCTATCAAAAACTGGGGCATTAAGACGCTCCTTGATACAATAGCGCACTCCTTCCCACGCCCTACCGCAAGAGGTTGCGAGAAGGCACAAGACGGCTCTGATATCGCTATTGAGATTGAATCTGAAAACACCTCAATATTCGTTTTCAAAACTATCGCTGACCCCTTTGTTGGCAAGATGTCCTTCTTTAAGGTTATGAGCGGTGAGGTAACGAAGGATATGACTCTTCGCAATACCACCACAGGAGCTCAGGAGAAGCTTAGCAAACTCTTTATGTTAAGAGGAAAGAAGCAGATAGATATCGACGCTTTTGCCTGCGGTGATATAGGTGTTACGGCTAAGCTTGGCGCTACTTCTACCAATGATACGCTTACAACCCTTCAAGGCGATGTAAAGTACGCTCCCATAGATTTCCCCGCGCCTTATATGAGCATGGCGATGACTCCCGTTTCGAAGGGAGACGAGGATAAAATCTCCGGCGGTATTGCAAGAATACTTGAAGAGGATATGACTGTTAGCTACGTAAACAATTCCGAAACCAAGCAGCTTGTGATTTCCGGTCTTGGTGATATACACCTTGATATCGTTGTTTCCAAGCTTCGCAACCGTTACGGAGCAAACGTAACTCTCTCCAAGCCCAAAATTGCTTACAGAGAAACGATTAAAGGTAAGGTTGACGTAGAAGGTAAGCATAAGAAACAATCCGGCGGCTCCGGTCAGTATGGTCACGTAAAGATTACGTTCTCCCACGGTGAAGACGAAGGACTTACCTTTACCGAAAGCGTATTCGGCGGCGCAGTTCCCAAGAACTTCTTCCCGGCAGTAGAGCAGGGAATTAAGGATTGCATGCAGAAGGGTGTTCTGGCGGGATATCCTGTGGTTAACCTTGCGGCAAATCTTTATGACGGATCTTATCATGACGTTGACTCTAACGAAATTTCCTTCAAGCTTGCAGCAGGTCTTGCATACAGAGACGGTCTTCCTAAGGCTAATCCTGTAATTCTTGAGCCGATTGGTGACCTTAAGGTTTACATACCTGAAGCTTACGTAGGTGACGTTATGGGTGATTTACCTAAGCGCCGCGGAAGAGTAATGGGTATTGAGCCTGCTGACGATGGTCTTGGTACTCAGGTAATTATAGCAGAGGCTCCTATGGCGGAGCTTGCGGATTACGTAATATCCCTCCGAGCTATGACTCAGGGCAGAGGCAGATTCGACCTTTCCTTCGTACGTTATGAAGAGGTGCCTCAGAATATTGCGGAAAAGATAATCGCAGACGCCAAAAATGATAACTGATAACCAATATTGTGCGCCTTTTAAGCTCTGCTGATATTTCACTATCGGTTTAAAATTTAAAAGGCCGACTCATTCAGTCGTAATTAAATAGAAAACAGGGGTATTGTGAAAAAAACACAGTACCCCTTTAATTTTGATTAATTTTTTAATTTAAATGTTGACTTTTGTGGTTTTTAGTGATATAATGTGGAATTGTTTGGAGGTGATATGATGTTAGCTAAAAAAAGGCAAAGCAAAATAAACGAGCTTTTACTTGCCAACGGAGCTGTGACCGTTTCGGAATTAGCAACGCTGTTTGGCGTTTCCGACGAAACCGTTCGTCGTGACCTTATTGCAATGGAAAGGTGCGGAGAACTTTTTCGGGTGCATGGTGGAGCGGTAAAAGAATCTGTTATGAAACCATATCTTGAGCTTGAAGAGCGCAATCAAAGCTATAACGAAGAAAAAAGAGAACTGTCGGTGACAGCTATGCGTTTTATCGAAGAAGGGGATATCATTTCCCTGGACTGCGGAAGCACTGCGATAGTTTTTGCTAATGTGATTAAAGAAAGCTTTTCAAATCTCACTGTTATTACGCACTCTCTTGACGTTTTTAACGTGCTCAAAAGTAAAGAAAGCTTCAGAATTATATTATGCGGCGGCATTTATATGCCCGCAGAAAATACCTTCTACGGTGCGCTCACTATTGATATGATAACCTCGCTGTGTGCTAAAAAGACCTTTATCTTCCCAAGTGCAGTATCTCTTGAGAGCGGTATTTGCGATTATCAGCCGGATTTGTTTCAGATACAGTGCCAGCTTATAAAATCGGCAGAGCAGGTATACGTTCTGGCAGACAGCAGTAAGCTTGAAAAAAAGGCTTTTCTGAAAATTGAAAATATGAAAAGTGATTTTACCTATATAACCGATAGCGGTATATCTGCGAATCTTAAACAGCTATATAACGAGAACGGAATTAATATATATACAAAGTAAATTGGAGTTCGAAATAAATGAAAATCGAAG
The DNA here is from genome assembly GCA_904501765.1 of uncultured Clostridia bacterium. Taxonomy (GTDB): domain Bacteria; phylum Bacillota; class Clostridia; order Oscillospirales; family CAG-272; genus UBA1740. The sequence goes on from CAJGCM010000126.1 coordinate 3,750, forward strand.
CGAAATCACAGGTAAGGGCAGTAGCAATACTCTTCGCCATTACTTACATGGTCAGTTATATTACCAGAATAAATTACGGAGCTATAGTTTCTGAAATGGAAAATGCCACCGAAATGAGTAAAAGTATGCTTTCTTTGGCATTGACGGGTAGCTTTATAACCTATGGAATAGGACAAATAATAACAGGCATCTGCGGTGATAAATTTTCTCCTAAAAAGCTTATAACCCTTGGTCTTTTTGTAACGACCGTATCAAACCTTCTCATTCCTATATGTCAGAATCATTATCAAATGCTTGCGGTGTGGTGTATAAACGGCTTTGCACAAGCATTTATGTGGCCGCCTCTCGTAAGACTTATGACGGTTCTTTTATCGGAGGACGATTATAAAAAAACAACGACAGTAGTTTCCTACGGTAGCTCCGTCGGTACAATACTTATATATCTTGCAGCCCCTTTGATAATTTCGCTTTTAAGCTGGAAATTCGTTTTCGTATTTTCTGCCGCGTGCAGCGTTATTATGATTATCGTATGGAATATCTTTGCGCCTGATATAGAGAAAAATCCTGTTAAAGAAATAAAGCCAGAGGTGGAGGAGAAAAATACCAAAGCTTCCTTTGCCGCACTTTTCAGTCCCGTTATGATTTTAATTATGGTAGCGGTGGTTCTTCAGGGCGCCCTCAGGGACGGTATAACGACTTGGATGCCGTCTTACATATCCGAAACTTATAATATGAGCAGCATCGTATCTATTCTTACAGGTGTAATTCTTCCCGTATTCAGTATATTATGCTTCATTACAGTAACAGCAATTTACAGAAAAGTATTAAAATCCCCAATTCTTTGCGCTACTATCTTATTTGGCATAGGAGCAGTTTCTGCCTTTGTTTTATTCCTTGTTTCTGGAAATAATGCAGTTTTATCTGTGATTTTGTCGGCGCTTTTGGCAGGCTGTATGCACGGTGTAAACTTGATGCTGGTATGTATGATACCTCCATTCTTTAAAAAATTTGGAATCGTGTCCACGGCCTCCGGAGTTATAAATTCCTGTACCTATATCGGCAGCGCTCTGTCTACCTACGGTATTGCAGTGTTGTCTGAATTTATAGGTTGGCAAAATACAATATTTATTTGGTTTATAATAACCGTAATGGGCGGGATAATATGTCTTTTGTCCATTCCCACCTGGAATAAAAAATTCGGTGAATAAGCGTATAAAAAACCAACGGGCTACTAATGGGTAGACCCGTTGGTTTTTGTATTAGTAAGAAATGGTATGAAAAAAGTCAATCCTTCTCAAGCTCTTTATCTAAATCGTATATAACACGAGCGATTGCGCTCTCGCTGGCGTGTACTGTAATTCTGTCTGCCATCGCTTTCAGAGAATCGGTTGCATTTCCGACGGCATATCCAATATCAGCGTGCTTTAGCATTTCGATGTCGTTTTCGTAGTCACCGACCGCAACCAAAAGCTTTGAGCCTGTTTTCTCCATCACTCTGCGAAGAGCAACACCCTTTGAATTCTTCAGCATCAGTAATTCAAGGCTTCTGTCCCAGCTTCTTACCGCAATATAGCTTTTCATATCAATTTTTTTAGTAATATCAAGGGCGAAAAGGGCATCTTCAGGGGTTTCAAATCTGAAAAGTACTTTATAAAACTGCTTGTCCTTTATGGACTGCTCAATATCCTTATAGGAGTCTTTTGTGTATTGTGTTGGTTCTTCATGAAGGGGGTCATAAAAGTTTATAGTCTGATAATTAACGTTAGCTTCGGAAAGTCTGCCCAAAATCGAAAACAGATATTCGTCGCAAAAGCCTTGATAAAGGATTTCTTCGGTATCAAGATCTATTATAAATGCTCCGTTGTAGCAAATAACGTAAGTATTTATTTTGACGGCGTCCTTGAAGCCCTTTAAAAATTTAAAATACCTTCCGCTGCAAACCGTGAATAAGCCGCCGTTGTCGCAAAAATACTCAATAGCTTGTTTATTTTCTTCCGAAACTTCGGAATTATAATATATGGTTCCGTCCCAATCGGTGGCGAGTAATATTCCGTCAAACTTTCCCATAATGTAAGACTCCTTCTTTGGGTATTACGTCGGGAATATTGTACCACAAAAAAATATTAAGGTCAATAAGTTTTTTGATAAATAATGGCTTCGACTCCTCATTCACACCGTCATAAATAATAAAAGCACCCCAAAAATGGGGAGATTAGAATGGGGTATTCACCAAAGGTGAAGATATCCGCTTCCTGCGCCTGAAGAGCAAGCTCTTCGTTCTTCGGTCGGGATATGCGAACCCGTTCTGCGCCTGTGGCACAGAGATGGCTTCGACTCCTCATTCACACCGTCATAAATAATAAAAACACCCCAAAGAAGGGGAGATTAGAATGGGGTATTCACCAAAGGTGAAGATATCCGCTCCCTGCGTCTGAAGAGCAAGCTCTTCGTTCTTCGGTCGGGATATGCGAACCCATTCTGCGCCTGCGGCACAGAGATGGCTTCGACTCCTCATTCACACCGTCATAAATAATAAA
>CAJGCM010000127.1 GCA_904501765.1 uncultured Clostridia bacterium
AGGAATAGATGTGACCCTTGAAGCTATGGGGCTTGGAATCACCTCTATCCTTATGTGCATCTTCTCAGTCCACACCCTCATTATGATAGATAAGCTTACCGTCTGGGGAGATGAGGAGGACGGCTCCGATCTTCTGGTTAAGAATGGAAGCTTCATATACTTCATTTGGACGATAATGTTCGCTTGGGCAATCCTTTTGGCTAAGGACGTCTTGGGAACCTTTATCTATTTCCAGTTCTAAAGGGGGGCGTGTATGAAAATATTAAAAATCATACTTGCGGCATTACTTGCCGTATTAGTGATAATATCTCCCGTCGTTATGGTTTTTGCAGGAACTCTTGCAATCCCTGCCCAATATGACCACACCTTCCTCGGTGTCCTTGACGAAAAGTTTGACAGATTAACTACTCTGAAAGACGAGAAGGTCGTCGTAATAGGCGGATCCTCTGTGGCGTTCGGGCTTGATAGCCGACTGCTGGAGAGATATATGAACCGCCCCGTCGTGAATTTCGGTCTTTATGCAGACTTAGGAACGAAGCTTATGCTTGACCTTTCCTTAGCGGGGGTTGGTGAGGGTGATATTGTGGTAATAGCACCCGAGCTTGACCCGCAGACGATGTCAATGTATTTTAATTCAGAAAGAACCCTTCAGGCAATGGACGGAAGCTATCATATGATGGCGCACGTTGGCAGTGACAATATATTCTCTCTGATAGGCGCAATGTTCGCTCACCTGGGCAGGAAAATTGAATGTCTGACCCAGGGCGCACCAAAGGTAGAGGGCGTGTATCAGGCGCAGAACTTCAATACCTACGGAGATATTATGTATACCCGTCCGGGCAACGTAATGGAGAACTACTACGACCGAAACAGCACAATAAGGCTTGACGAGAGCATAATTGACGGCGCCTTTGTAGAGTATTTGAATGATTACGTTAAAAAATGTGAGAGCAGAGGAGCGAAGGTTTATTTCTCCTTCTGTCCTATGAACCGTATGGCGTTGGCAAAGGATACCGACAGTGAGAGCATAGCAGCCTTTGAAGCATATCTTAAGAGGGAACTTGACTGTGAGCTTATCAGCTATGCGGACGATTACATTATGGACGCAGGGTATTTTTACGACAGTAATTTCCATCTCAACGAAAAGGGCGCAAGGTACAGAACGCTTCTTCTTGCGAGGGACCTTCTTCTTGCCGTCGGCGAGCCGACTCTTATAACTACGCCTCTCCCCGAGCCGCCTGAGCTTGTGTCGGGTATGATTATGGTGGAAGGGTATGACGAAAATCAGAAATACTTTACCTATGAGGAAATGCCGAACGGCAATTATAAGATAACCGGTCTTACAAAGCTTGGTATGGAGCAAAAGGAATTGACAATACCTATTTCCATAAGCATTGGCGACAGTAATTTCGGAGCGGCGGTAACCTCTGTTGGAGGCGGCGCATTTCGAGGCTCTGCCGCAACGAGGGTCAATATACCAAAGGGCTCGTACGTTGGGCTTATTGAAAATCTCGTCTTTGAAGGAAGCTCCGTAAAAGAGCTTTACGTAAATATCGTCGCACCCGATAAAATAAAACCGCCAAGCACCCAGGACGGCGGATTCGGAAACAAAACGACTCTTACGGTTCACGTACCCGAAAATTCGGGATACGTAATAGATTATTTCTGGAGTGAGGTGCCGAAAAACGTGAACATTTCCGAGGATATATCCCGGGAATAAATAAGTTCTATTTGCGATAGCGTAGCTTCGCAAATAGAAAACACCCGAAATTTACGGATTTTACCGCAGTTTCGGGTGTTTTTTCTTTGATAAATTACATTTTTGCAGCGTTTTGCGTTCCGCAGACTATACAAATAAATCTACCTCAATGTTCTTCTTTCCCTTTTTCGTTAGGGTTTCGTATCCGAGGTATATGAATCTTCCATAGCCTCTGACGCTGACTGTACTTCCCACTTTCGGGACCTTTGATTGATTCTCACAGAGCTTTCCGTCTATGAATATACATCGCTTTACAAAAAGCCGTGACGCCTCCTCTCTTGAAAGCGAGAAAACCTTTGCCACTACAGCGTCGACTCTCTCTCCGGAGGCTTGAATTTTTACTCTCTTTGTTTTAAAAAGCTCCCCTTCAGGTAATTCTTCGCAATATTCGCACCTTACGTCGGTTCTTCGTATCCTTGATAGCGACTCTTTAACGTAATCGGCAATATCATCAGATGCGAAAAGATAGGCTGAGTCTTCGAGGATTACGATATCTCCGATTTTGCATCTTTCAATTCCCAACGCAAGTATTGAGCCTAAATAGTCCCTGTGGGAAAGCTTCTCGGCGAATTTCGGTGAAAGAGGAGTGATTTCCAGAATTTTAATAGGAAAAGGCTCCTCGTATCCAAGCTCGGAGGGGTCGCCAAAGCGAATCATAACCCTCTCGCACCCATGAGTGCCACCGAAGGCGGTGCAGGGCACAGGACCAAGCTCTCGCTTTGCCTCCTCGAAAACCGACCTCTCCATAAGACCGAGAAAATCTGTAAAAATGTAATAGTGACAGCTTTGGCTTTTTCTACCAAGCTCAAGAAATCTTTTATATAAAAGCTCTTCTTCGCCTATCATATCATTTTGTCGACAGGATACATAATTTTGAGCTGGTTTATTTTGCTCTCGTAAGCCTTTTTCTGCTTTTCCTGGGTGAGGGAAGCCATAATCGCATCCTTAACCTCAGCAAATTCAATAGTGCTGCTCTCGTTCTTGGAGTTAAGCTTAATCAGGTGATAGCCGAATTGAGTTTTTACAGGCTCGGCGGTAATCTCTCCCGTCTCCATTTCAAAGACAGCCTTGTCAAATTCTGGAACCATCTGTCCCCTTGTGAAATCTCCGAGAGAGCCGCCGTTCGCAGAGGAGGGGCAGGAGGAGTATTCCTTAGCAGCTTCCTCAAAGGTCTTGCTTCCGGAGTTGATTTCGTCAAGTATTTCTTTTGCGCACTCCTCGGAGTCAACGAGAATGTGAGATGCGTTAACGCTCTGTTCTGTGAGGAACTGCTCTTTGTTTTCATTGTAATAAGAAAGAGCATCCTCTTCCTTTGCGCGGGGAGCTGCTGCGATAACCTTTTCGGCTGCATAATTTGCGAGGAGCTTTTCCTTAAGCTCTGCAAGCTGAGCCTTGAAGTCTGCCTCAGCCTCAAGAAGGTTTCTTCTTGCGTCGAGCAGGAGGAGCTTTGTGTCGATAAGCTGATTAAGAATTATAGCTCTTCCCTCAGGGGTGTTGTAGCTTTGTCCGCGGCTACCGAGAGATGCGAGAAATTTTTCCACGTCAGCCTCTGTTACGGGCATACCGCCAACTGTTGCGAGTATTTTGTTTTCCATTTTTGTATATCTCCTTAAAATTTATTTTTCTTACAGTAAGGTTGTAAAAATGTGTTTGAAATAAATCCACTGACCCGTGTATTACTTACGGCAGGTTTTAATGTTAAATATCCTCTGTCAGCCTCTGCGGATTCGCAGCCCCTTGGGGTAGTGGTTTTTTATTTTTCCTCCGCTTATCTTTCCTCCGCCCAAAGGTGCACCGCAGTAAAGAAGGGAGCAGAAGCCACCGCTTGCGTCCGGTGGCGCATCAAGCTCCTCTCCTGCAAGGAAAAGGCGAGCTTTTTCATCGTTAAGCTCTATCCGTGTCATAAAAAGGTTGCCGTATGCGGAGAAAAACTGATGAGAAGGAACAAATGTCTTCCCCTTTATTTCTCCAAGCAGAACCCCTGCGGAGAACACGGAGTAGGGCGGAACTGCCTCCATATGCGGAGTGACGTATAGATTTTCGTTATACTTGAAGATTTTTCCTGAAGGAAGGGACGTAAGATGTTCCTTGAAAAATGTGTTTATCAGCGAAAGCTCATCTTTGGTAGGTTGCTTAGCCGAGCTTTTGAAGGAAGGTGCGTTTCTTTTTTCTCCATCTGCCTTTTGCATAAGAGCGATAAACTGCCCCTCTCCCTCTGATGCGTGGGGATAAAATCTTCTGCATTCCCTCATAGTGCAGAGTGAGTCGGATATTTCCACACCGTCTGAGGTAACAGCTCTTACTGCATCACTTACGGGTATCAGCTTAAAGTTTGGGTGACTCCTTAGAAAAGCAGAAACCCTCTGTTCGTTCTCCTCGGTGGAATAGGTGCAGGTGGAATACAAGAGAAATCCACCGGGTGCTACCATATAAGACGCATTGTCGAGAATTTCCTCCTGCCTTGCTGCGCAAAGTTTGACCCCTGCCTCGCTCCATTCCTCGCTTATCTCCTCGCCCTTTCTGAACATACCCTCGCCGGAGCAGGGAGCGTCGGCAAGAACAAGGTCGAAATAGCCTGGATAAAGCCCCTTTAAAACCCCTGTGTCGAGGGATGTGACCGTGGCGTTCCTTATACCGAGGCGCTCAATATTGCCGACTAAAATTTTAGCCCTCTTCGGCACTATCTCGTTGCAAAGAATAAAGCCGTCCTCGCGTATCAGCGAGGCGAGCTGGGTGGATTTTCCACCGGGCGCAGCGCATAAATCCGCAATCCTCATACCAGCCTTAATCGGCGCAGCCGCTACGGTTGCCATAGCTCCGGGGTCCTGAATGTAAAATCTGCCGCTCATATGGTCGGGGGAGCTTCCAATTCCTTCAGAATCACCCTCTACGATAAAACCTCCGTCTTGGTATGATATTTTTCTTAGTGTCAGGGAGGTGCTGCTCAGAAAATCCGAAACAGAGGTTTTTATAGTATTAACTCTTAACCCTCTTACAGCGGGCTTCTGCATAGCTCTTGCAAAAGCCTCGTATTCGGAGCCGAGCAGGCTTTTCATTCGTTCTGTAAATTCCAGGGGCAGCATTTTTCCCTCCGTTAGCCTTAAAATGATAAATCGCACTGTATAAATGCGGTTTTATTTCTTTCCTCGGATAGTATAGCAGAAAATTTTGTATTTTTCAACAGAAACGCAAATAAAAAAGCCAATAATTGACTAAAAAGTAAAGTTGTCAATTTTATATTGCAATTTTGTTCCAAAAGTGCTATAATTTAGTTGGAACATAAAAAATATGTGCCAATTTAAGCTCTGCTCGGCGAAAGCCGAAGCCGGAAAACAGTGAGGTAGCGGCGCTTTTGTCACCCGCCTTTCCCGCTTGTTGGTATCCTGAAAGGAAAAAACATAATGGCTATTAAAAACAGAAAACACAATTATCCGCTTTACGAAACCACACATTTTAAAGACTTTAGAGAGATGACTGAAAACGTTGCGGAGAAATTCCCCGATAAAACAGCCTTTCAGTTTAAGAAAAATCCTATGGATAAGGAAGCCGTAAAGGTGACCTTTGCCGAGAGCCGCGATCATATAAGAGCTCTTACAACCGAATTTATCGCAAGAGAGGTAGAGGATAAAAAGATTGCGATAGTCGGAGCTGCATCTATAGAATGGTTCTTCTCATATATCTCTCTGATGTCCGCAGGAGCTGTTACGGTTCCTATCGACAAAGAGCTGCCAGTTCAGGATATATCGTCAATAATTAACACGGCTGCCTGCGATACGGTAATTTTCTCCTCCTCTGTGGCAAATAAAATTGCCGAGGTCAAGGAAAACGCACCTTCGGTCAAGAATTATATTGCTATGGGGGACGACGTTGACTTTGCCGAAAATCTCATTAGCGTGAAGCAATCGGGAGAAGCGCGGTTGCTGGCGGGTGACAGAAGCTATTTTGATTACGAAATAGACAGAGAAAAGCTCTCGTCCATCGTTTTCACCTCTGGCACAACGGGAAAGGGAAAGGGCGTTATGCTCTCCCTTAAAAATATCTGCTCGGATATGGAGCAGGGAATGTACAACTTCAATATTACAATGAAGACGATGTTCGTTCTTCCTCCTCACCACACCTTCGGCTCAACCGTAAACCTCATAGGTCATTTTGCGCAAGGGTGCGAAATTTACATCTCCTCGGGAATTAAGTATATACTTAACGAGCTTAAGGAATTTAAGCCCACTCACCTTATTCTCGTTCCTCTCTTTGTGGAAACCTTCTACAAGAAGATTATGGCGGGTGCTGAGAAGAGCGGAAAGCTTAAGACCCTGAATAAGGGTATCAAAATTTCCAATTTCCTGCGCAAGTTCGGCATCGATTTGCGTAAAAAGCTCTTTGGCGAGTCTGTGCTTTCCAACTTTGGCGGCGAGCTTCAGATGATAATC
>CAJGCM010000128.1 GCA_904501765.1 uncultured Clostridia bacterium
GAAGGCTCTGCTTTCCCTCATGCACACCCACCCGGACGCGGTTATGCAGGCCGGCATGCTGGAGGGCCTGAATGCTGCCAGCTTCTACATTCCTGCCCATGCTATCCTTTGGGAGGTTATGGCCGCCCGCTACACGGCAGGCCGGCCAGCCGGGGACGTGGAGGGGCTGCTCTCTGAGCTGTCACTGGCTGGGTACCTTCAGAAGCTCGGCGGGCAGGTTGGCCTCTTTGAAGTCCTCTTCACCTCCCGCTCGTCTCTGCTCCACCTGCAGGAGCGTCTGGGGGAGGTCATGCGTGCCTACCGCGCTCGCACGTTCATCTTGCGGGCACAGCGTGCTGCCGCCGCCGTGTATGCCGGCGAAGCCCCACAGGACCAGCTGCACCTGCTGGAGGAAGGCAAGGCTAGTGCCACCCCGCTGCTGCCGTTTGCGGCTGCGCTCGACAAGGCTCTTGCCGAACTGGAGGCCGCCGTGAAGCGGCAGGGGGTGCGGGGCGTCTGCTCCGGCTATGCCGAGCTTGACCGCATGCTTGACGGATTTGTGCCGGGCCGCTATTATGTCATCGGAGCCCGCTCCGGCATGGGGAAAACGGCTCTCATGCTCAATCTGGCACTGCACGCTGCCACCACTGAGGAGCCGGAACACCCCGGCACCGTGCTGGTGCTGACCGGTGAAATGCCACCGCAAGACTTGTCTCTTAGAATGCTGACCATCGAGGCAGAGGAGTCTGCAACCATGCCGCCGAACGTGGACCGCCTCATTTTGAAAGAGAAGAAAAAGAAACTGGCCGCCGCCGCTGTCCGGCTCCAGAATGCACCGGTGCAGTTTCTGGAGGTAGCAGGCTGGACCGTGGAGAAGGTGGTGGCCACGGTGCGGGCGATCTCCCGCACCATGCCGCTAAAAATGGTCCTGCTGGACTACCTGCAGCTGCTCAAGAGTGCTGCGGCCACAGAGGCAGGCTCTGACCGCGTGGGAGAGGTGGCAGCCGTTTCTAATGCTCTGCGCGACTTCGCCCACGCATCCACCTTCCCGCTGCTGGTGCTGGCTCAAATAAACCGCCAGTACGCGAAGGAGGCGCAGAAGAAACCGGAGACGCTTCCCACCGTGGCAGACCTCAAGGGCAGCGGAGACATAGAGCAGGACGCTGACGCTGTTCTGCTGCTGCACCGCCCCGAGAAGTGCCTCCCGCAGAACGCGACACCGCAAAAGAAGGCAGAGCTTGCAGGCAAGGCATATATTTCCGTGGATAAAAACCGCCACGGGGAAGGTGGGGTCGTTCCTCTGAAATGGCGGGGCTACTGTCAGAAGTTTGAAGAAACGGGGGAACAGTGAGCTTTTTAGAGTCATGGAAACTTATAACGACAAATGGGCAGAACACCAGCCGGAGCAACCGGAGGAGCAGGCCGAGGTCGTACTGCCTGCAGACCTGGACACAGAGCAATTCACTGACCAGCAGCTGCTCTATCTATCTGCTTTCTTTGAGGATTGGCGGGGCAGGCTTGTCAGGAAACTGGTCTATTTTCTTGCTATGGCATCCGCGTCCGGCCGGGAACGGGCATGTGTTCTAGACTATTTCCTGAACCGCCGGGCATTTAAGGTGCGCGAGGCTTTCCGGTATTACGGCATATCTCAGAATACCTTTATGAAGGTGAAAAAGGAGTTGCTGCCTCTGCTGGAAGAGAAAAGCAAGACATTGAGGTCGGTCTTCGAGGTAAAAAAAATGCCCGTGTACAAACAACGCACCGGCAACGGCCAGACCAAAAAGCCTAAACAAAAAGAACTTTTTGAGCATGAATAATTTAATAAACAAAATAATCCATGCAGATTGCATGGAGGTGCTCCGCACGCTGCCGGATAAATGCATTGACCTCGTGCTGACCGACCCGCCCTACGGCATCGGCATGGACACCACAGCAGGCTGCTACCACACCAGGAACAACCGCGAGGCTATTGTAAAAAAAGGCTGGGACTCTTCACCCATAGGCTCTGACGTGCTGGAAGAGCTGCAGAGAGTCTCCCGCCACCAGATTATCTGGGGGGGCAATTATTTTGGCCTGAAGGGTAAGAGCTGGCTCTGCTGGGACAAGGGGGAGGGCTTTATGGGCCGGAGCTATGGAGAGCACGAGCTTGCTTGGACTTCCCATGACCGCCCCGCCCGCATTTTCAAATATGACCCGCTGGCAGCAGGGGCTTACCATGGGAAGATACACCCCACGCAAAAGCCGCTCGCGCTGTGGGAATGGTGCATGAGAAACTACTCAGAGCCGGGGGACATCATACTGGACCCCTTCAGCGGCAGCGGTACCACAGCAATCGCCGCCCACCGGCTCGGCCGGAGATTTATCTGCATTGAGAAAGATGCAGACTATTATGACGCCTCTGAGGAGAGACTCCACCGGGAACGGCAACAGCTCCAGCTGCCCGGCCTGCTGGCAGGACCGGAACCGCAGCAGGGTAACCTGTGGGAAAGGAGGGGGAACTAATGAGCACAGCCATGCAACCGGAACCGCTGCCGCTGGTGTTCTGCTGCTTCACCTGCCGCAGAGACGAGGCTCTGCTGCCGCTGCATTATGCCGCCATTCAGCTTGCTAGCCCCGGTGCTCCCGTGGTGTATGCTGTAGACGCTGCAGAGCAGGACATGGTGCTGCCTTCCGGCAGCAGGCTGCTGGTGACCACATGGGATCGCAAGGGTAACCTCATAGGGCAGCAGGCTCTCGTGGGTATACTCCGCGCCCTCAAGCAGGTGGCAGAGGATTATAACGCCGTGCCGGTTAAAATTGACTCTGACATCATGCTTGCCGGCATTGATTGGCTTAGAGCCATACGTTTCAGGGAGCTCGGCATGGTGGGAGTTTGCCCGGGTCAGCTGTTCTGTGCCTCGGGGGCATGCTATGCTCTGCAGAGGGGCACCATAGAGGCGGCTCTGGCCTATATTGCCAGCGGATTTTACTTTGACGCGGCAGGCATCCGAGTGGAAGATGAAACCATCAGCATGCTTGCCGCGCTGGTGAATCCTCCAGGCAGGGTGTTGTTTTACCAGTACGCCTACCCTCACACCGTGCTAGCCTCCATATTTAAACCAGAGCACTTTACAGACGCGACTCCGCTGCAGAAGGTGCAGGCGTGGGTGGATTGTGGGGACCGAAAAATGCTTAATCAGACTTTTTGCCAAAATCGGCCAAAAGAGGCCATAAAACGGGAGGCAATGGAGCGGACTCTGGAGGTGCTGAAAAATAAGGCCAGAACAGACGCTTGACTTGGCAAGCGCGTAAGGTGTTATAAAATAGCGAGTTATGAAAAAGAAAATCACGCGTACAAAATCCCGCAGGGGGGAGGGGGGTAAGGAATCTTTTTCTCGAGGCCTCGGCTCCCCCGCGCCTTTCCCGCCGCCTGCACCCTTTTTCGTATCTATTTTTCTAAATAATTAAGAAAACATAATTAAATGTCAAGAGCTCTGGCAGGGGACGAGGTACGCCTTTATGCGGAGGCCTGCGGCATTAGCCGACAAGCCGCCAGAAACCGCATAAAACGCGGCCATGCGTCATGGGTGGAGTGGCAGGCCAGCCATGAGCGAAAAGCCCCGCCGGCGGCCTCTGAGAGCCTTGGGGAGAGAGTGCTTGACCGCTACACCGCCATGGCAGAGCGAGCCCACCGGCAGCTGCTCCAGGCTCAAGGGCATGTGGACAACCTCCTGCAGGGCGGCAGGGCCGAGGAGCTCCGCATTTATGTGCAGGCTGTGGAGAGCTTGACAGAGCTCTATAATGACGCACAGCAGAAGAAGAGAGCCGCAGAGGTTATGGAGGGCCTGCTGCTCCCTGCTGAAGTCATAGACGAATACAAGCAGGCATTCTATCCTAAAATAGCCGCCAGTCTGCAGGAGCTGGGGCAGGCCGTGGAGAGCCTTCTGCCGCAGCACATGCGGGCAGACTTCGCCTCCGCTTGGGAGCAGTGTCTACCTGGACACTTTGCCACCTTGAGGGAGGCCGAGGCTGGGCTGGAGGGGGTAACCCTGGCAGCAGTGGAGGCAGGCAGGAAGCTCCTCAAAAAACAGCGTAAAACAGAGCTATGAACCGCGCCGACCTTTTAACTTATGACCTGCTGCAGGAGCCCGCCGACAAATGGCTGGAGCTGCATGTGTACCTCTCCAGAGACTCCTCTGCAAATGCACCCGGCAGGCTCTCTCTCAACCGCCAGCCTTGGGCACGGCAGATACTCCGCACCATAAGAGACCCGCACAGCAGGGAGGTCTACATGGTCATGGGTGCGCAGACAGGCAAGACCACCCTCATGCTCCTGACATGGATGCTCTTTGCCCGCTTCTTCCCGCAGCCGTGCCTCATTGGTCTCTCTACGGACCCGCTGGCCGACCGCCTTGTCAACTTGCGGCTAAAGCCCATGCTCCGCGATAATCCTGATTGGGGGAGACTGCTGCCGCCTGCGAACAAGGGGAAGAGCAATATGGTGCTGTTTCCTGGCATGCCCACCTTTTACACCGGAGCCCGCACGCCGGACAAGCTGGCATCTTTTCCAGCTCCCCTGCTGCTGCTTGACGAGGTGAGCAAATGGCAGAGCGGCTCTAAACGGGAGGCGCATCCCTTCCTCTTGGTAAAAGAGCGAGTTAAATCTTTCGCGCGGCACAAAATAGTATGCTCTTCCACGCCTACAGTCAAGGAAGATGCTTTCTACCAGGGCTACTGGCACAGCAGCCGCGAGCACTACTTCATGCCATGCCCACACTGCGGGGCGTTTATTCCTTTTGAGTTTTCTAGTGCCACCGTCCGCTGGACTCCAGGCGGCACGCTTGACGATGTGCGCCGCTCTGCCCATTACGTCTGCCCGCAGTGCTCCGGGGAGATATGGGACAGAGACAAGGCCAGAATGATGCAGGCAGGCAGGTGGGAGGCGGAGAATGCGGAAGCTCCTGCAGGCGTGCATGGCTACCACGTCAACAGCCTATATTCTCCCTATGTTTCTTTTGGTGATGTGGCAGTGGAGTTCGTGAAGGCCAACGCCTCAGTGATTAAGACCGAGGCTCTGAGAAACTTCTATAATTCATGGCTTGCCCTGCCGTGGGAGGTGGTGGTGAAGAGGCTTTCACAGAAAACAATCCGCGAGCTTGTCTCCGGTAACGGCGCTTTCATTAAAGGCTCCTTGCCTGCCGCCCCGCTGCGGTACATTGTGGCGGGTATGGACCCCGGTGTGGATGGCTGTAACTATGTGACCTGCGCCGTGGAGGTCCTGCCGGGGCTCGATGGCGTCAAGCTCCATGTTCTGGACTGGGGCAAGTTAGCAGGCAACCGGACCACAGAGACAGGGGAAGGGCCGGGGAGCTTTGCGCTCTCTAAGAAATACGGAGAGGAGCAGATTGACGTTGTATTCATTGACTCCGGCTATTCAACCGCCGACATATACGCAGAGTGTGCAGCTTTTCCTCCGGAGTTTTTGAACCCTTGCAAGGGCACCACCGCCGCCCATGGCGTGTGTGGACATTCCCGCATTGCTTCCCACCCCGACCTGCAGCTTGCTACCTACAATGACACCGCGCTAAAAACTGCTCTCGAAAACATGAAGCAGGAAAAAAAGATTGTGCTCCCCTGTGACGTTGACGAGGATTTTATTCACGGCATTTCCGGACAGGAGCTCAAGGAAAATGCCAGAGGGGAAAGGCGCTGGAAGGAGCTCAAGGATGACCACTATAACGACTGCCTAAAGCTCTGCCTGCTCTCCACATGGTACCTCCTGCAGGATGTTTATTTTACCGACCGCGCCGCGCTGGAAGAGGAGCTGGGGGCAGGCCCGCCTCTCTGAGCGGAACAGCGCCGCCTTTATAAATGAAATTGACGTTTACCATAATTGAGGCGGTGGCAGACATCTTCCCCTCCGTTGAAGCATTGCAGGCCGCACGAGACGCGGCAGTGCAGGCCATGCTGCAGAACCCCGACCAAATTGTGACCGCCGCCACCGGAGCCGGTGCATCATACACTAAACGCATCAATGCCACACCGGCCGAGCTGGTGGAGTTGTACTCCATGGCTCTGCGCTATAAGCAGGGCCTGCCGCTGGAGAGCGGGCAGACGCAAGTAAACAATGTTATGGTGTTCTGGCCTTTTTAATTTTCAACCTGTAACTGTTTAAGAGAATGAAGAAGAAGAAAAAAAAGGCATTGCAGGCCGCAAAA
>CAJGCM010000129.1 GCA_904501765.1 uncultured Clostridia bacterium
ATGCGCCTCATGTGGTGTATGTTATTCCTTCCCGAAGCCGTCGGACGTAAGGCGTGAGCCTGAAAAAATGATTCCCTCAAAGCCCGGCTTCAGATACAAATATTTGCTTGATGCCGCAGAAAAGGTTGACACGGGTGCCGTTGATCTCGAGAAAATAGCCGCTCACCATTCCTATCTTTATACTTTGGAGAACTTAAAGGCGATATGCGGTGTCGGGGATAAGGTAGCCTCATGCGTGGCTCTTTTCGGATTCAGTAATTTAGAGGCTTTTCCCATAGACGTATGGATGAAGAGAGCGATAGACGAATATTTCGGAGGAAAGCTTGACCCTACCGCCCTTGGTGAGTTTGCCGGTGTGGCTCAGCAGTACATATTCCACTATGTAAGACATCTGTCGGGAAATTGAGCGCCGGGGAAGCATGACGCAAATCATTAAGACGATTCATTACCCGCATTTTAATACACGGCATACTGGCAATGGGAAAAACAAAAAAATAAAGGCTGGGTCGGCTGCTTACGTTAAGCGGCTGACCCAGCCTTTGTTATGCATAAAACAGGTTGGTTTGTGCGTTTTGCCAGGGCTATTCATGCGCCCATCGACTCTGCCAAGCCCGGCAAAGCCAATCATTGGCAACACTTAAAGCTAAGAGAATTATCTCTTAACCTCTTCCATAATGAATGCTTCGAAGATATCGCCTTCCTTGATGTCGTTGAACTTTTCAAGTCCGACACCGCATTCGTATCCGTCAGCAACCTCACGAACGTCGTCCTTGAAGCGGCGGAGGGAGGAAATCTTATCTTCAAAAATAACGATACCGTCACGAACGATTCTTATCTCGGACTGTCTTGTAATCTTACCGTCCTTGATATAACAGCCCGCAATAGTTCCGACGTTTGGAACTCTGATTGTCTGGCGGACCTCTGCGTGACCGAGGAGAACCTCCTTGAAGGTAGGCGCAAGCATACCCTTCATAGCCGCCTCAACCTCGTCGATGATTTCATAAATGATACGGTGAGTACGGATATCAACTCCGTTTCTCTCTGCGGAATCAAGCGCATTCTTATCGGGGCGAACGTTAAAGCCTACGATAATCGCATTAGATGCGGTAGCAAGCATAACGTCGGATTCGGTGATTCCTCCAACTGCGCTGTGGATTACGGAAACCTTAACCTCCTCGCCCGAAAGCTTGATAAGGGAAGCCTTAACAGCCTCCGCTGAGCCGGCAACGTCTGCCTTTACGATAATATTGAGAGTCTTCGTGCCTTCGGAAATCTGGTTAAACAAATCGTCAAGGTTAACTCTTGCGTTTGCGGCGAGAATTTCCTGTCTTTGCTTCTCACGGCGCTCCTCCGCAAGCTCTCTTGCCATTCTCTCGTCCTCAACTGCGTTAAGCTCGTCACCCGCCTGAGGAACGTCGTCAAGACCTATAATTTCAACGGGAACGGAGGGACCTGCGGTCTTAACGGTTCTGCCCTTGTCGTCTATCATGGCTCTTACACGGCCAACTGCGTTACCGACGATAACGTAGTCACCCTGGTGAAGAGTACCGTTCTGAACGAGAACTGTGGCAACGGGGCCGCGGCCTCTGTCAAGCTTGGATTCTATAACAAGACCTCTTGCACGCTTTGCGGGGTTAGCGCGAAGCTCCTTAACCTCTGCAACGAGAAGAACGCTCTCAAGAAGGTCCTCTATGCCCATACCCGTGTGAGCAGAAACGGGAACGCATATAACGTCGCCGCCCCAAGCCTCGGGAACAAGCTCATACTGCGTCAGCTGATTAAGCACGTTGTCAGGGTTAGCTGCGGGTTTATCCATTTTGTTAATTGCTACTATAATGTCTATGCCTGCCGCCTTTGCGTGGCTGATAGCCTCAACGGTCTGGGGCATAACGCCGTCGTCTGCCGCAACTACGAGAATTGCTATATCGGTGGATTTAGCACCTCTCATACGCATAGCGGTGAACGCCTCGTGACCGGGGGTGTCAAGGAAGGTTATATCCTTGTCGTTAGCCTTTACACGGTATGCTCCGATAGCCTGGGTAATACCGCCGGCCTCGCCCTTGGTAACGCTTGTATGTCTGATTGCGTCAAGAATTGAGGTTTTACCGTGGTCAACGTGTCCCATAACGCAAACGACGGGCGCTCTCTCGACGATATCCTCAACGTTGTCTTCTGCCTCGGTGAAGAGCTTTTCTTCTTTGGTGATAACTATTTCACGGGTGACCTTGGCGCCGAATTCATCAGCGATAATCTCGGCTGTACCGTAATCCACCATGTCGTTAATAGTTTTCATTTCTCCCATCATAAGGAGCTTCTTTATAACGTCGGCGGAGGTTTTCTTAAGTCTTACCGCAAGCTCACCGACGTTGATCTCGTCGGGCACTGTTATCTCAAGCTGCTTCTTTCTTGCCTTCTCGGCTTCCAGCTTCTTGATTCTTTCCTGAGCCGCCTTTTCCTTATCCTTTGCGCTCTTGGGATTCTGACCTCTGTTATCCTGTTTTTTGATTTTCTGCTTGGGAGGAGCCTTTGTGTCAGTTCCTCTTGCAATAGCGTAATACTGCTCGTTGTATCTTTCGTCGTATTTGGAAAGGTTAACGTCGGAGGTTCTCATATCCACCACACGGGTCTTGGGCGTATGCTCGTTGGTGCCCTCTGCGGAAATGTTTACTCCGCCGACAGCAGGCTCTTGCGCTCTGGGAGTGATAGTCTTGAACTGCTGCTTCTGGGGGCGCTTTTCCTCTCTCTTTTGAGGCTGGGGAGCTTGTGGCTTCTGTGTGTTTTCCGTATTCTTTGCTCTTGCCGCCTCTGCCTGCTTCTTTTCAAGAGCCGCAAGAGGTCCGTTTGTGCGTGCGGGCTGATTTGCCGCAGGAGCCTCGGGCTTTTTCGGCGGTTCGGGTTTTCTCTGAGGTTCGGGCTTCCTCTGAGGCTCGGGGCGTGAGCCGGGCTTTTTGTAGCCCTCGGCTTGCCTGTTCAGGTCCTCACGCCTCTTTGCAAAGGGATCGAAGGTGGTCTGATCGTTGTATTTATTATAGGAAGGCTTTTCGCGGCGTCCCTGACCGTAATCCTGCGAGGGTCTTCTCTGAGTGTCTGAGCCTCTGTTATTATTTCTGTCGCCACGGGGCGCATCGCCTCTCTGAGCTTCGCCTCTGCGGCCTGACGCATCAGCTCCCTGGGGGCGCTTTGCAGCATTCTGGTCCGATACCTTATGTATTCGGGTATCGGTTGCAGAAGCAGCCTCGTTTGCCTTGGGTGCGGGTTTTTCCTCTGATTTGAAAGTGGGCTTCTCCTCTGCCTTGGGGGCGGGCTTTTCCACCGCCTTGGGAGCGGGTTTAACCTCTGCTCTCTTGCAGCCGAGAGTAGCCTTGCCTTCGAGGTATGCGTCGATGTTTTTTATCTGGCGGGAGAGTGTGAGCTTCTGCATAAAGAGCTCGAACTCCTCCGTATCGAGGGTCGCACCAGTCTTTTTATCGAGCTTTAATTCGTTAGCGAAGATATCTATAACGTCTTTGGATTTCATATTCAAATCCTTGGACAGCTGGGCAATCTTTATTGTTTGAGCCATTTAATTCACCAGTTTTTTGAGATAAATTCTCAAAAAATCCTTTCGTATTATTTATGCCCCTCTATTGCTTTAAGTATTTCTTTTGCGAAATTATCGTCGGTGACGGAAACACAAACGGGGGCGTATGTCTTTCCGACTACCTCGCCGAGTTTTTCGGATTCTGTGCTTATGATTGCTGTTTTTACACCGTAAAATTCACTCTTATAAAGAAGTTTTTTCTTCGTGCCCTCGGAGGCATCTGCACATATCAAAATAAGCCTTGCGTCCTTTGCCATTGATTTACAGACAGAGTCTGTACCGAACACGAGCTTTCCCGCTCTCATAGCGAATCCAAGCATTCCGAAGAGTCTTGTGTTTTCCGAGTCCTTCATACAGAAAGCTCCTCTTCAAGTCTTGCGTAAACCTCGTCGGGAATCTGACATTCCAGAGATTTTTCAAGACGAGCCCCACGCCGTGCCTTCTTAAGGCATGAGAGGGAGTTGCAAAGATATGCGCCTCTGCCCGAAAGCTTGCCTGTGGTGTCAAGGCTGATTTCGGAGGAGGGGAGTCTTACTATTCTTATGAGGGTTGATTTCGGAAAATGCTCTCCGCACCCTGTGCATCTTCGGGTGGGTATTTTTTTGGGAGTGTTAGCCATAATTTACGCTTTTATGTCTATCTTACAGCCTGTAAGTCTTGCGGCAAGCTTTGCGTTCTGACCTTCCTTACCGATAGCCAGGGAAAGCTGCTCAGGAGCAACGATAACCTTACAGGTGCGCTCGTCTTCGACAGTAACCGAAATAGCCTTTGCGGGGGAAAGAGCCGCGCCGACAAATTCCGCTATATCATCGCTGTACTTAATTATATCAACCTTCTCGTCGCCGATTTCGTCGAGAATTGCCGAAATTCTCGTTCCGTTCTTACCAACGCAGGAGCCGATAGCGTCAACGTTCTCATCTCTTGACATAACCGCAATCTTGGAGCGGCTGCCCGCTTCTCTGGAAACGCCCTTTATAACAATGGTTCCGTCCTGAATTTCGGGAATTTCAAGCTCGAAAAGACGCTTGATAAAGTTGGGGTGTATTCTTGAGAGGGTAACTATGGGGCCTCTTGTTTCTCCGGTCTTAACCTCGGAGATAAATACCTTGATTCTATCGCCTACGTCGAATATCTCACCGGGAATCTGCTCTCCCTTAAGAAGGGTTGCATAGCCTGTTCCCGTATCGAGAATAAGGTTTCCTGTGGAGTTATCAACCTTGTCAACCACTGCGGTGATAATCTCTTCCTTCTTCTCTTCATATTCTCTCGTCTGTCTTTCACGCTCTGCATCTCTTATAGCCTGAATTATCATCTGCTTTCCGTTCTGAGCGGAGAGGCGGCGGAAATTCTTTGTGTCAAGCTTTGTTTCAACGAAGCCTCCCAGCTTGTTTCTGCGGCTGAGAGCCTTAGCCTCGGAGAGGGAAATCTGGCACTTGGGGTCCTCTACCTCACCGTCAGCAACGACCTCGCGGCGCTGGAACACCTTAAAATCGTTCTTCGCAAAATCCAGTTGCACTCTGATAACTGTGGTAGCGCCAAGCTCTCTTCTGCAAGCGTTAGCCAAAGCGCTTTCGATTTTTGCAATCATATACTCCTTTGGAATACCCTTTTCCTTTTCGAGCAGGTCCAGGGCGTTGAAGAAATCTGCGTTCATTTTTTCCTTTTACCGTCCGTAAAAATACGGTCCTTTCGTTTTAGTTGAAATTTATATTTATTTAATTATTTTCAGTCTTCAAAATACACGGTTCTGAGCTTTGATATGTCGCTCTTCGGAATTTCGTACTTGACGTCGCCGACGGATAATGTGACGAGCCCGTTTGAGAAAGCATCGAGGATGCCGGTTATGGATTTCATACCATCTCTGGGGGCAAAGAATTTTGCTTCAATCTTCTGACCTACGGAGAGCGAAATATGCTCGTCGCATTTCAGCTCTCTCTCAATTCCGGGGGAGGAAACCTCTAAATAGTAAAAGCCTTCGATTGGGTCGCATTCGTCAAGAATCGGGTCGATGGCCCTGTGAACGCGCTCGCAGTCCTCAATACCTATGCCCTCGTCGGAATCAATAGTGATTTCCAGGTGGTAGTCTGCGCCTATTTTAGAGTAGGTTATATCCCAGATTCGATAGCCTAATTCGGCAACGCAATCGGAAATTGCCTCTCTTACGGTTTCTTTTACGCTCTTTTTCATTTCTTACCCTTTCTCGCTTTTTTAACAAGCGCTCGGCGGCGTGCGCCCCTTCCTTTTTACAACAAATGAAGAGTGACCCGAAAGCCACTCTTCTTGCATACACTATTTAACTATACATATTATAACATATATTCTTAAAAAATCAATACCTTTTCGAAAAAATTTATGTTATAGCTGCTTTTTTGTGCGGGAAAAGCTCTGCTTTAATCAAATTCTGCGCCGTCTTTAAGAATCGGGTCGGTTTTTCGCCACGAATTCTTTTTCTTAAAAGAGCCTCTTTTTGACGCCTTGGCATATTCACGCATAGCGTCCTCCAAATCCTCGGTAATCCTTTGCCTGATAAGCTCAAGGTCGTGG
>CAJGCM010000130.1 GCA_904501765.1 uncultured Clostridia bacterium
ATATGTCGCTTTCCAATAGCTCAACAAATGAGCTCGTTGTTACTTGTATGACCGGTCCGAATGAGTATAGAAAGAATTATATTTATCTGAATGAATATGTCATTTATGTGGTTGAAGACATTACCGCTCCTAATATTGACCCATATCATTATAATGTCCACTTCTATACCGCTACGCCTGACATTGATATAAATAATTAAAGTAAGATAAGCCCTTTGGAAACCAAAGGGCTTCTTTGATTTTTATAAAAAAATATGTTATAATATATATGTAAGAAAGATAAAGAGAGGAAAAACAAATGAAAGAATATATTGTAGTTTTAAAGAGCGACCCCACGCACCATTGGTATTCTGTGGATGCCCCTTCAAAAAGAGTGGCTCGCTGGTGCGCTTTCAATATGTTCCAGAATGAGTATTGCGGTCCCGAGCTCAAGCCGAGCGATTTCAAAGCATATTCTTCGAAATGGAAGACGATAAAAGATGTGGAGGAGTTGAAGAGATGATTATAACTTACCAAAAGAAGCTCACAGGCAAGAGAGTTGGTATCGTGTTTGGTACCTTTGCTCCTATGCATCAGGGACACCTTGATGTTATTATGAGAGCAAAAAAGGAGTGTGACGGCGGTTGCGTAGTCATTGTTGATGGACGTGATGATGACCGTGGCGCTAAGGCTGGTATGCCTCTCAAAAAAAGATACAGATACATCAGAGAATTCTTCGCTGACGATGACCTCGTTGCTGTATATCCAGTAGATGAAACAGCTCTTGGCATTCCTGCTTATCCCAACGGCTGGGAGGGCTTTATGAAGGCTACTCTTGATATGTTCAAGAATGGAACTGCGGACGGCGCTACCCCGGTCTTCTATGTGAGTGAAGGTGAGTACAGTTTCACCTTGCTCGACAGAGGCTTCGAGGTTGTGTGCCTCGATAGAACTGAAAACCCCATTTCTGCAACGATGATTAGAGAAAACCCTCTCAAGCATTGGGATAAGATTACTTATCCTTTCCGCAGAGTTTTCAGCAAGAATATCCTCATTTGCGGCACGGCAAGCGAGGGTAAGACCACTCTGGTAAAAGATCTTGGTAAGTATTTCAATGCTCCTTACGCAACTGAATATGCGAGAGAGTATATGGAACAGAGTTATGTGTCCGAGTGGGAGCTGGATGGAATGGACTATATGGCTTTCCTCGACGGACAGTATCGTAAGAACAAGGCAATGATTAACTCTCCCGCGAATAACGGAGTGTTCTTTGCGGATAGTGATAGTATGACGACTCGTATGTATGCAGAGTATTATCACAGAGACCCTGAGCTTGACCTTACCGAAGAAGAGTTTAAGGAAATCGCAGTTGCGGCAGATGCGATTACGAAGAAGTGCCGCTGGGACAGAATTTATGTTCTTGCCCCTCACGGAGTTTTCGTAGATGACCACACTCGCTATATGGAGTTTAGTGGTGTGAATGAAAGAAACGAACTGTTTGAGATTTTGTGCAATAACATTAAGGCGTCGGGCAATTGGGATAAGGTTGTTATCCTTGATGGCGGCTACTATGAGAATTTCAAGAGAATTGTAAACGATGTAAAGGAGATGTATGAAAATGGTAACTTGGCTTAAGAATGAATTTTGGACGGGATATACGAGATTTGAGAAGATTTTCCTCTTCTCGATGGTTGCGCTTCAGGCGATTGTGTATTGCTTTGCGCCCGATAGTTTGATCGGTATGGTTTGCGGCATTGCAGGCTGTATCTGTGTGGCTCTGACTGCGAAGGGTAAGATTTCTTCTTACTTCTTCAATTTCATTCAGATGATTACCTATATGGTCATCTGCTGGGATGCTGCACTATATTTCGAGTTTGGTGAACAGGTCTTCTACTTTATCGTATGTGTCTTCGGTATCTTTATGTGGAAGCGCAATATGCGTAAGAATGATGACGGAACTGAGCAGGTAATTGGCAAGAAGTTTAAGTGGTGGCAGTGGATTGTGACTGCGGTTATTACTCTCGTTACGACAATTGCTCTGGGATTGTTCGGTGAATATGTGCTTGGTGGCGCACTTCCTTATCTTGACGCTTTCTCCGTATCTCTTGCGGTCATTGCACAGCTGCTGATGGTTTGGAGATATAGAGAACAGTGGGCAATTTGGATTGTTATTGATGTAACCAGCCTTATTATGTTCATTCTTCTCGGTCAGTGGTCTATGGTGGCTATGTATGTTGCGTGGACAATCAACGCGGTGTATGGCTGGTATAACTGGACCAAGCTCACTAACAACTAAAAATTAAACTTAAGGGCGACTAAAAGGTCGCCCTTGATTTTTTATAAAAAATATGTTATAATATATATGTAAGATAAAGAAAGAAGGGAATGATACTTATGAAGTTATATGAGGTTGAAATAAGTGCAAAGGTTACTGTCGATATATGTGAGTCTTTTCCAGTAGAAGCAACTTCTAAGGAGGAGGCTATTGAAAAAGCAAAGGCAGAATTTGCCGAATATATCGAAAGCAAATTTGCTATGATATATGAATGCAAAGATGTTGAATCTGGCTATGTAGGTATCATCCGTCACGAAATATAAGGAGGGTTTTGAAATGTACGACATTAACAAGATTGAAGCAAGATGTAAGGAGTTATCTGCGGCTGTGGGTGACACCTTTGATATTCCCGTTCAGCTTAATGGTCGTCTGACCAGAACCCTTGGCAGAGTTCACCAAGAGAAGAAGGGTGAGAAGTGGCATAGCGTGAAGATGGAAATCTCCAAGGCTCTCTTGGCTACTGCAACTGACGAATCTGTGCGCTCTGTCATTGATCACGAGTGGGCACACTACTATGTCACCAAGTTGACTGGTGAGTCTCACGGTCACGATGCGGAGTTTAAGAAAGTCTGTGCTATGATTGGTTGTACAAACGATGGCGTTGTGACCAAGGTTGAACGCACTGTTGCAGACTCTGCTATGTATAAATATGTAGTTCGTTGCGACTCTTGCGGCAAGGAGATTGGTTATTACACTCGCATGTGTAACACCCTCAAGAATTTGGACCACTGCTCTTGCAAACTGTGTGGCGGCGAGAGCCTCTCGTTGGTGCAGAACTGGTAACTTTTTGGCATCAAAAAGTTCTCCTTTGATTTTTATAAAAAAATATGTTATAATATATATGTAAGAAAGATAAAGAGAGGATAAATGAAATGTCGAAAATTCAAGTAATCGCACTCAATGATGATAACCATTCCAAGTGCTATGTCACTCGCGGCAGCTATTATCACAATATGGCTGACTTCGCAAAGGAATGTTTGCTGAAGTCCCACACTTGCGAATATGAGGTTCGTGAGGTGTATATCTGCGACCCGTCTGGTGAGCTTGCTACGCTCACGGAAGATGAGTTCCTCTATATGTTTGACCTGCTTGCGATTACCTATGACCCCGCTCAGTTGTTTAAGGACAAGCCTGAGCAGTGGAAAAATCGTGAAATCGCATTTGATTTATTCTGGAAGAACGGAGATGAGTGGCGATATGCATAATAAATACTGTCAGGTTCCTGTTCAAAACTGCAAGGGTATCCACGACAATGGAGGTCATTGTCAGTTTGATTTGTGGGGACCCGACCGACACACCAGCGTCGGTAATTTAGCCTTTTCGGCATATGCGTTTCGCCAACAGCAAATTGAAGATGTAATCAATTCTCTTGCGGCGGCGCGTGACCCGAACGACTTTTCCACCCAGATTGCAGCATATGACGCGGCTGGCTTGGATAGCGACACCTTAACCGACGATGAAGTCGATTATATGGTTAAAGAAATCAGGAGGCGAAGATAAATGCAAAAGACTAATATGCCATATAGCACTTTTAGATTGCGTTTTCTTGAGCCTTTCGAGAGAGCTGTAAACAATCATAAGTATCAAAAGATTGATTATCAGACTTGGCGGATTTGGACGCGTTTTGCAAATCTCGTCACCATCGAAATTGGCTTTAAGAACAGTGCAGTCATTATCGAAGCAAAAGAAATGAGTTGGGAGTTCCCTTTCTGGGATAACAGCTTCGGTAGTTTTATGAAATCCCTGCTCGATGACGAAATCAATAACAACCTCGATAACAAGAATGAAAAGGAGAATGATGAAATGAAGAACATTGTAAACTTTGACTTTGGTCCTTGCACCGGCAGCGACAACATCCGTATGTCTGTATATGGCATTGCTGTGAAGAATGCCAACGGTACTTTCGTGTCCTATGACGCAGCCAATGCGGCTATTATGGACGTCGATGTGTTCAATTTCGACGGTGCCAAGTTCCTTTACAAGATGCCCGTAGCAATCAAGGACATTAAGGTCGGCGATGTGGTTATCCACGCTCGTAAGCCTATGTTCGTAACTGATATCGCAGTAAACGATAAGAGCCTCAAGGTAGTTGACCCCGTAAGCGGTGAAAAGAAGGAGATTATCCTTACTCGTTCTCCTTTCGGCTTCGACTTTGCAACCAAGATTGTCAACTTCCTCGGCAACATCGGTGGCAATTCTGCGGCAAACGCAGACAATCCCTTCGGTAACCTTTGGATGTTTATGCTTATGAACGACAATGGCGATACCGATAACATCCTCCCCTTTATGCTTATGAGCCAGAACGGTGGCAACATCGATCCTATGATGATGTTTGCTCTTATGGGCAACAAGGGTGATACCAGTTGGCTTCCCTTCCTTATGATGTCCAACGCAAACAAGCCCCATACCTGCTCTTGCGGCGGTAACTGTGGCAGCACTGAGTCCAACTAATCTCTGTGAATGAAGCCCTTGTCTGGGCGCACAAGGGCTCATTTGATTTTTTCAAAAAAATATGTTATAATATATATGTAAGATAAAGAAAGAGGTAAGAGATATGGAAATGATGAATTTGCTCAGTGTAGAAGAACTCAGTGCGATGCGCTCATACATTAAGTGGTATGGCGGCGAAAATGGCGAAAGCCTCGATACTATGGCGTCCAGTCTGGATATGGCACATATCCTGCGTTTCTGGGCAAATGACAAGAAAGAGTTGTGCCGCTTGTTCGGTAACAAACTCATTCTGACGAGACATATCTCTTTCCGTAAATCGCAGGCGGAAATGGAAGATGACATCAACGCAGCTCTTTTTGAGAGAAATAGCGAAGGTTTTGAGTTCTCTTCCGCCTATTTCCAGAAGATAGTAGAGCCTATGTGGCAAGAGGACCGAGATAAGTATTACTATCTTCGCGAACTTCAGGAGGTTGCTACGCTTATCTCCAATGTTTACTCTGGACCTACCTTTTCTCTTGAGGTTGAAAATGGTAAGCCTCTTGTGGTAAACTCTGGCTGCAAGGCGAGCAAAATTCTCGGTAAGATTGCCTCTGCCTTTAATCTGCCCGGCTACGAGAAATTCAGAGTTGCTCACTCAATGTGTCTTAACCAAAAGAACACTGAAGGTGACATCTGTCTTTCTATCCATCCCCTTGACTATATGACTATGAGCGACAACGATTGCGATTGGAGTTCTTGTATGTCTTGGAAAGAGGGTGGCGACTATAGACAGGGAACTGTCGAAATGATGAACTCCCCATTCGTAGTTGTAGCCTACCTTAAATCCAAGAGCGATATGGATTTACTCGGCGGCTGGAGTGCTGATAATTGCAAGTGGAGCAACAAGAAATGGCGTCAGCTCTACATTGTTTCTCCCGATGTAATTGTGAGCATTAAGCAGTATCCCTATGAAAGCGACGACCTTGACACATTCTGCTTGCGTTGGTTGCGTGACCTCACTGAGGAAACTGCGGGCTTCGGTCCCTTCCACCCTCAGATGTGTCGTATTCGTAACCATCACAATAACACCCTTGCATTCTTGGGTAGAAACATTCACTTTGGCTTCGAAACTGGTTTTATGTACAATGATATGTACTCTGACCACAATGCTTTTGTAAGCACTGAGGCGCCCGAAAGTGTATATATCTGCTACTCTGGTGCATCTGAGTGCATGTTGTGCGGCGCTGAGATCAACGATTGCCCTGACGATATTCCTACCAGCACCCTGCTTTGTGGCGATTGCGGACACTTTATGCATTGCGACGAATGTGGTAGAAGTATCGACGAAGACAACTACTA
>CAJGCM010000131.1 GCA_904501765.1 uncultured Clostridia bacterium
AAGCTTATTCGTCTGCGCTAACGGCTTCCCTGCCGGGCAGATAAACGAGCAGCAGCCGCATTCCATACATATATCCACACGGAGCCTGTCAAGCTCCTCCATTTTGTCAGTTTTATAGGCTCTGTAAAAGGCTGCGGGATTAAGACTGTACGGACAGTGCGAAGCGCAGGAGCCGCACCTTATACAAGCGCTCTCAGGCTTAGGCTTCGCCTCCTCCTCGTCAAAAGCCAATACAGCATTGGTGTTTTTCATTATCGGGAAATCGGGGGTCGGAATGGCGTTGCCCATCATAGGTCCGCCGACTATTATCTTTCCTACCTTCTTCGAAAAACCGCCTGCAAGCTCTATTACCTCACTGATTCTTGCGCCTATGGGAGCTATTACGTTTTTAGGCTCTCGTATAGCGCCGCCGTCAATCGTCACACATTTCGTCACGAGAGGCTTACCCGTTTTTATATAGCTGCCTATTGCGGCTATGGAGGTACAGTTACATACGATGCAGCCAACGTCAATGGGAAGCTTACCTGCGGGAACTACCTTTCCCGTTGTATGGTATATAAGCACCTTTTCACCGCCCTGGGGATATACGGCAGAGAGAACCTTCACGGTTATCTTATCATTTTCCAAAGCAAGTTCCTTCATTTTCTCAATGGCGCTCTTTTTGTTCTTTTCAATGCCGATAATAACTCTTTTAACGTCAAGGAATTTAACAGCGTTTTCTATTCCGTAAGCCATATCCTCCGTACGGTCAAGCATAGTTCTTGTATCGCTGGTTATATATGGCTCGCATTCAGCGCAGTTTATTATAAGCTCCTCGACCGCCTTTTCCTTAGGAACTCCGAATTTTACGTATGCGGGGAAGCCTGCGCCTCCAAGTCCTACGACGCCGCTGTTTTTTATCGCCTCAACGAACTCCTCTCTGCTGCTGACGGAGGGGGGCTGTATATCGGGAGAAGCTTCAAATTTCCCGTCCGACTCTATGACGACGGTAACAGTCCTTGCACCGTTTTGAATAACTATTTCTCCAAAGGACTTAACCGTACCCGATACGGAAGAGTATACGTTTGACGACACGAAGCCGTCCTGCTTACCAATAAGAGTACCGACGTACACCTTATCGCCCACACCTACCGTGGGTATTGCGGGCTTTCCTATGTGCATTGACATAGGAATCTCAACAGAAGAAACAGCTTCGATGCGTACAGGCTTCATATCCTGCGTATTTTTCCTGTGAGGCAATTTAACACCTGAAAGAGAAAAAAGCATTTTGCCCATCCTTTCCAAAAGATCTAATAATTTAAAATAATACCAATATATTATAAACGATAATTTGCCAAAAATCAACGATTGTTAAATAACTGTCATTAAATTTCGTAAAATACACAAAAAAAGCCGCCGCACTTTATTTATTTTAACTCAAAATTAAGAAAAATTATACGTGGGAAGAGTTTTCAAATAAACAAAATAAAAAAGAGCAACCGATAGAAAACGTAATTTTTCGCAAATGGTCACTCTTTTATTCATATAACTCTGTCCTGTAATTTCACTTTGTATAATCCCTCATGCAGTTTCTCCGCAAGCAATCGTTTAAAAACGCATCGGATAAACCAAACGATTATATGTATTACACGGGGGGCGTGTCAGTTTTAAAGGGCTGAAAGCTCCCGCAAAGCATGCGCACAACCGTCACTTGCAGAATTTTTCAACGTAGGAATCAATCGCCTCCGATATTATCCTTTTCGCCTCGTCCTTACCGCTAACCTCGTTAACTGCGGTTTCCTTATTTTCAAGGTTTTTGTAAACCGAGAAGAAATGGCGCATTTCGTCAAATATATGGGCGGGAAGCTCTTCAATCCCCTTATAGTGGTTGTAATTCGGGTCCTCAAAGGGAATGGCTATTATCTTCTCGTCGTTTCTGCCGTTATCTATCATAGAGATAACTCCTATGGGATAAACTCTCACCATAGACATAGGCTCCAGCGGCTCTGCGCAAAGCACAAGCACGTCAAGGGGGTCACCGTCATCACCGTAGGTTCTGGGAATAAAACCATAGTTTGCAGGATAATGAGTTGAGGTATAAAGGATACGGTCAAGAATTATTAGACCCGTTTCCTTATCAAGCTCGTATTTTTTCTTGCTTCCCTTGGATATTTCAACTACCGCAATAAAATCGTCGGGCGTTATCCTTTTCGGGGAAATGTTATGCCATATATTTGCCATTTTTTATCCTTTCTTAAAAAATCAGCCTTCTCAATAGATATTATTTATTCTCGTATATCTGATAGGTAGGAACAATCTCACGGACAAGCTCCTTTACGCTACCTCCCTCTCGGCTCACGCACTCACGCAGCGCATCGAGCTTCTCGAGGAATTCGCTCTCGTCAAAATCAATAGGCTTACCTATGCTTATTCTGTCGTTAGCCGTTCTGGTAAGTCCCTCCTCTGCCATAAGGCGCTCCTCATAGAGCTTCTCGCCCGGGCGAAGGCCGGTTATCTTTATTTCCATATCAACTCCCGGCTCATAACCCATAAGGCGGATAAGGTTGGTTGCAAGGTCGTAAATCTTAACCTGCTCACCCATATCGAGAACGAATATCTCACCGCCCGCCGCATAGGCGCCTGCCTGAAGCACAAGGCTCACCGCCTCGGGAATCGTCATAAAGTAACGGATTATATCCTTGTGAGTTACGGTTACGGGACCGCCCTCCGCTATCTGCTTTTTGAAAAGAGGTATAACCGAGCCGTTAGAGCCTAAAACGTTGCCGAATCTCACCGCAACGAAGCAGGTTTTCGAACGTCTTGCGAAGGTTTGGATTATCATTTCGCAAATACGCTTGGTAGCTCCCATAACGTTAGTGGGATTTACCGCCTTATCGGTGGATATCTGAACGAATTTTTCCACCCCGTATTTATCTGCGCAGGACACTATATTGTAAGTGCCGAAAACGTTGTTTTTAACCGCTTCCGCCGGGCTGGTTTCCATAAGTGGCACGTGCTTGTGCGCCGCAGCATGGAACACTATGTTAGGACGGTATTTATCAAACACGTCCTCCATCTTTAATTTATCCCTTATTGATGCAATAAGGGTCGTAAGCTTAAGCTCGGGATGGCGTCTTATAAGCTCCTGCTCTATTTCATACGCATTATTTTCATAAATATCAAGTATTATCAGATGCTCGGGATTATGACCCGCTATCTGACGGCAAAGCTCGCTTCCTATTGAGCCGCCTCCGCCGGTTACCATAACCACCTTATTTTCTATGTATCCCATTACCTCGTCAAGATTTACTCTGACCGGCTCTCTTCCGAGAAGGTCCTGCACGTCAACGTTACGGAGCCTTGATACAAGCACCTCACCGTCTATCAGCTGATAAATACCGGGAAGCACCTTTACCTCGCAGTTGGTTTTCACACACGCCTCGGTTATCTTCTTGACAGCTTTAGCGCTTGCCGAGGGGATTGCTATTATAATCGTAGTAGCTTTTGTATAGCTGGCAATTCTTTCAATATTATCGGTGCCGCCCAAAACCTTAACGCCCGACACGAACATTCCGTGCTTGTTTACGTCGTCGTCTATAAGCCCCACTGCCTTGCAATTTATTTTATCGGTGGTCGCAAGCTCGGAGATAATGGTTGCTCCCGCTGTTCCCGCTCCTACCACAAGAATTCGTTTTTCTTCGTCTGCTCCCTCTCTCTGACTGCGCTTCTGCATAATTCCCATAAGACGGTAAAGGCAGATTGCAGATAGCGTTAGCGCCATAAACACAAGAATACATACTATATTCCATTCTATGGTGATATTCGGGTCTATAATTACAAATACCGTGTTTGCCACAAAGACCGCTGCGGCTGTGAATATAACCTTCATCATCTCAAGGACGCCTGCGTGCCTGAAGGATGATGAATACAGCTTCGTTATATATAGAAGAACGGTTATAATAAGAAGCGCTACGGCTAAGGAGGACACAAACATCCAAAGGCTGTCCATAACAGAGTTTTTTACTATAAATGCAGATGCAACCGCCGCCGCTATATAGCAGATATAAAAGCCAAAAAGCGTTATAGCTATTCTGGCAATTCTTTTAAGTGAAATTTTCATTTTACTTTCTCCGTGATAAAAGAATAAGAACAAGTGACACATCTTATGCGAGATTATAACGTTAATATTGTGTTATTATAACATATAATATAATATTTTTCAAGTGGGTATGAGGAAAATGCTTTTGTGGCAAAATGCGACCGCCTCGCTTTGAATCAGCAGGTTCTACGCAAAAAAGCTTTAGCGCGCTTCCTGAAAAACGCGCTAAAGCGATTCTTTATATTGCATCAGAGGCGCCCATCAGAGCGGCAAAGCGGTCGAAATTATAAGGAAATACTCCGGCTCCTTCAAAAAATTTGGGTGGTATACTGTCGGTATAGTCTATCCTCACCTGCCAATGAAGCGGCTCATTAAGACTTGCGCCGTAATCCTCAGGCTGATAATTATCCCTCCACTCTCCCATATGCAATTCATAAATTTCCCTCTCGGCAAAGGGCCTTTCAATCTCACTCTCGGTCCTTTCTCCTTCAAGAGTGCTTTTTCTTAAAACTGCTATGTTCTCCTTGAAAATCAGCTGGAATTTTTTCTCAAGATACCTTCCTGCGGTCAAAGTGATTTTTTCTATTTTTTCAATAAGTGCATCGGTTTTCTCCGAGGCTAACTCTATCGGGGTCGGCGAATATTCTCCAACCCGCAACACGTATTCCTTGGCTATGGCAAGATATCTGCGGCAGGCAATAATCTGCGCTGCCTCGTCGGGATAGGGGTGATTTTCATAATAATATGCCGGGGACTCTATAATCCTCTTAAGCCTTTCGATTTCACGGTGCAGAACCTGGGTCTGCGCCATAAGCTCATCCTCGCTTTTCCCTTCAAGGTACAATCCCTTATAACATTCCTGGCTTATCAGCATATCTATCTCCTTAATCGGGCGGCCCGAATTTTTATATTGCTTTAAGGTAGTAAAATATATGTATATAATCATTATATCACTCACAGTTTTTTTGTAAATCCGCTTTTTACACAAACATTTTAGGCATATTGCACAATTCGGAAAGAAAATTTGCCGAAAAATGTGTGTTTTTCGCTATTATGTTTTTAGGTGACGGCGTGTATAAACAGGAATAAACTTCCTCATACTAAAGACAAATACCGAGGGCCGTAAATATTCTTGCCTCTCGGCAACAGGAGGAGAAAAATGATATTAACACAAAAGGAAACGGAGCTTCTTAAGGATATGAAGGAGCAGGAGGAGCTTTGCATTAAAAAGTACTCAAAGTATGCAACCGAGGCAAAATGCCCCCAGCTTAAAACACTCTTCAACACCATATCCGGTCACGAAAGCGCTCATTTACAATCAATCAACGAAATGCTCACAGGAAAGGAGCCCGCATCTCCCGCTCCTATGTCCGAAAACAATCAGATGTGCAAGTGCTGCGACTACTCTTCTACTCAGGACAAGGATCACGACGCATTTCTTTGCCAGGATATGCTGGGGACGGAAAAGCACGTTTCCGCTCTTTATAACACGGGAGTTTTTGAGTTCAAGTCCCCTGCTATGAGAAAAATGCTGAACCACATTCAGGCAGAGGAGCAGCAGCACGGCGAATGGCTGTATGCGTATATGAACTGTAACGGAATGTATAACTGACCTTAACAATGACCGCCCCTTTATAAATCGGTTTTTTATCTGAAGCGACTGATGCGCTGTGTAATTTTGCGGGCATCAGCCGCTGCTATTTCTTATCGAAGAAAACAATTCCGCATCAGGACCGATAAAATCTCCAAACATTATTGACTTTTTCCTTTTCTTCGGGGTATAATGATTTTACTGTCACGGCTGTCAGGTGAGCGTGCATATTTCATTAAAGGTATCGTAATATTTTATTGAAGAGGTGAAGGTATGAAAAAAAAGGTAAGCATTGCCATAGGAGCGCTCTGCGAAAAATTCGGTGACAGAGAAGCTTTGCTGATGGCAAAAAATATGGGAGCGGATGCCGTTGATTTCAACACCTGCGGACCCGATTTTGATTACAGGAATCCGAGCTCCATATAT
>CAJGCM010000132.1 GCA_904501765.1 uncultured Clostridia bacterium
AACATAATTGTCGCCACCCATTTTCCTTTTATCAACAAGCGCGGGCTGTACTTTTTAAAAATGTATCAGAGTCGCTCGTACGTTACTGCGATTAAAGGCGCAAAGAAAATTTCAGGCACCTATATTGGCGCAGATAAAAATAGCTTCTCATTCAGAGGTTATAATGATATTCTGCTTATCGGAGGCGGCGCTCACAGAACAGGTGAGAGCGGTTCTTGCTGGGCAGATACGGATAGGCTTATCAAGAAAAGCTATCCCGAAGCCTCAACAGAGGCAAAATGGGCGACTCAGGACTGCATTACCCCCGACGGTGTCCCTTATATAGGCAAGTATTCCTTAAGCAGTAAAAACCTATACGTAGCCACAGGCTTCAACAAGTGGGGTATGAGCTCCTCTATGGTTGCGGCGCAGATTTTGTCAGAGCTTTTATGCACAGGAAAATCGGATTTTGCAGACCTCTTTTCTCCGTCAAGAGGAATTTTAAGCCCTAAAATTGCGATAAACGCCGCTAAATCCATAGTAAACCTACTGAAACCCACATCGCCAAGATGCCCTCACCTTGGTTGCGCACTTAAATACAACAAGGCCGAGCATACCTGGGACTGCCCCTGCCACGGTTCAAGGTTCGAAGAAAACAAAAGGCTGATAGACGGTCCTGCAACGAAGGATATGAAATAAAAGGGCTGACCCAGGGCGTGTTTAAAAACGCATCGCTCAAGCCAGCCCTCTGAGGTCATACTAATACTCCGTTAGCCCGAATTGATACCTTTGTGTTACTAAGTGCTTCCCCTTCCGTATTACGACAGTCTGACTATAACAAGATGCGCAGATACGGGACGAACTCCGCCCGCCAAGGGTGTCAAGGTAAGAGCGGTCCCTGTACCTTCGGGATTTCTCACTGTTACCGTGGAATTTTCCGTCTGCGTGGTAATTATCGCCATGCCTACAATTTGCGAGGTTCCTGTCGCTCTGCCCGCCACCGTATAAGGAAGGTCGGCGCCGTTCAATGTGAGAAGCAGCTGCCCTGCCTCGTCTACACTTGCATCAAACGTAACGAAATACGTGCCTATCTCGTCAAGGCTGAAGGTGGTATCGCTGACTCTGGTTATGCCCGCACCAAGAGCGCCGTCATTCGGGAAGCTTACGTCAGCTCCTGTGGCTATGGGAGCGGAATTATCGCCGGGCATTACGGCATAAAAGTCCGCATAACCTAACACGCCCCCTGCTGGACCTGCTTCGCCCTGGGGGCCTTGAGGACCTTGGGGACCGACCTCACCTTGAAGACCTTGAGGTCCCTGAGGACCGACCTCACCTTGAAGGCCTTGGGGACCCTGAGGACCGACCTCGCCTTGAAGTCCTTGAGGACCCTGTGGACCGACCTCTCCCTGAAGACCTTGAGGTCCCTGAGGACCGACCTCGCCTTGAAGTCCTTGAGGTCCCTGAGGACCGACCTCACCTTGAAGTCCTTGAGGACCCTGAGGACCGACCTCACCTTGAAGTCCTTGAGCTCCCTGAGGACCGACCTCGCCTTGAAGTCCTTGAGGTCCCTGAGGACCGACCTCTCCCTGAAGACCTTGAGGTCCCTGAGGACCGACCTCACCTTGAAGACCTTGAGGGCCCTGTGGACCGACCTCGCCTTGAAGACCTTGAGGTCCCTGAGGACCGACCTCGCCTTGAAGTCCTTGAGGGCCCTGTGGACCTGTTGCTCCTACGGGTCCCTGAGGTCCGATTTCACCCTGAAGACCCTGAGGGCCCTGTGGACCTGTTGCTCCTACGGGACCCTGTGGGCCTACTGCTCCCGTTTCTCCAATCGGCCCTTGGGGGCCAATTGGTCCCTGAAGACCTGCGGGCCCCTGAGGACCTGTGGGGCCCTGTGGACCCGGGGGACAAGTGCATCCGCAATTGCAGTTTTTATTGCAGCAGCAATCGTCAAAAATATCCGAGCCGGATTTTTTTCTTTCAAAATATTTATTCATATAAACCTCCGTTCCACCGCCGAGGCGGCTTACATTTCAAACCGTATTTTCTGCTTTTTTGCGCAGAAAACATATTTTCTTTAAGAGATTTTTTTGGTGAGTATAAGTTTTTTACAAGTCTGCGCCCATATCTTGAATTTCGGCGTTTATCTCACCATTACAGTATATGTCAAAAGCCATAATTTCGTTATTTTATAAAAAATGAGCAGGCTCTGCGACGTTATCGCAAGCCTGCTCATCTGCGGCTGTTAAGTTTTATGGGTTAATCCTCAAAGCCTTCAAATTTTTCATATCCAGAGCTTCTTATATAAGAAAGATATTCGGGATAGTTTATATCGATTATATTGGTCATATAGTGGTTTGAGAAGTTGCCCTCGTCGCTTTTCCACTCAATCAGAAGAAATCTCTTCTCCTCTGCCGAAATTTCAAGGTCCGCTAATGCTACCGATGCGTTGGCACAGGCTACTCCGCTTCCGTCGAGCAGAATCTCACCTGTTGCTACGTCCTTTACCGTGTATAAGATACCCGTATCCTTTTGCTTATCATTTACAGCGTAGAGGGTAATTTTTCCGTCCTTAGGCTCGTCAAACATAAGACAAAGAGGCATCTGAGAACGGGTTACGTAGTGATACGCAAGCTTCTTTACACCGTAGTAATCCACTATCGCATCGGAGAACTGAGGCCAACCGTCAATGAGGTTCCACCAGATAATTCCCGTCCTTCTCCATTTTGATATACGGAAGCGCTCTATAAAGTACTTTTTAGCCTCTGCTTGGGAAATCTGACTTGCTTTGGCGAAATCAGAAAGGTTGTTTGGCACCGTATCTCCGAAGAGGGTCGTCACCTGGTCTGACATAAGTCTTATACGGTAGGTCCAGGGCGCATCCTCACCTATATCGGGACAAGAGGAATGATAAAGCCACATCGGATTCTCTATCCCCTCGAAGGTTTTTGAATCTTTTGAGGTGAAGAGGTATTCCTTCGGAATAAATCTTTTAACCGACTCCGGTGACGGGCAGGCGTGATAGCCTGTTTCTGAGGCAAAATGGCACACCGATTCACCGTAAAATCTTCCCTTAAAGTAGTCACGGGGTCCCCACAAATGATCTTCTGAGGTGTTCCCGCCTGATTCATAAGCTTCATTATCTATGAAGGGGGAGGAAGGCAGGTAGGGGCGTGTATAATCATGAATATGAAGAGCCTTGGGAATTACGACTCTTGAGAGCACGTTAGAGTTAGGGTTGCGCTTTGCCTGACCGCTCCAGCCCATAGCTATATCGTTTTCATTATCTCCCGCCCACAGGACTATAGATGGGTGATGGCGAAGTCTTTTTACAACTGCTACTATCTCGTCATATATTTTAGCGGCGAATTTATCGTCCTGAGGATATATGGCGCACCCCATTATAAAGTCCTGCCAAATCATAATACCGTTTTCGTCACAGAAATCGTAAAGGTAGTCGTCCTCATACACGTTTCCGCCCCAAATACGAATTATATTACAGTTAGTTTCGTTGAGCATGGGAAGAATTTCGGGAATTCTGCTCTTATCTCTTGAATGGAAGGCATCAACAGGTACCCAGTTCGTTCCCATACAGAATATTCTTTGCCCATTTACGAGGAAGCAGAATTCACCGCTTCCATCCTTGTCTGTAACAGAGCTTCTTTTAAGCTCTGCGGTGCGGATTCCAAGACGGGTGTTATATACGTCAAGCGCAGTGCTGTCCTTTACAAGAGTTACCTTTACGTCATAAAGGTTAGGCTCTCCGTAATTCTTAGGCCACCAGAGCTTGGCTCCATTTACTGTAAAGAAGCCTAACTCGCTCGCATGATAAAGGCGGGTCTTATATTCAAAGGAGGACTCGCCACACTTACCCTCGATTTTAAGAGAATATCCCTCCAGGGAGTCTGAGGAAATTTTCATATTGCAAAGGAAATAGAGAGTCGCCTCGCAGGTTTCGCACTTTACCTCGGAGGCGTATATCGCAAACTCGCTTATTCCTTCGCACTTTTCTTCTTTTATATACACGGGGCGCCAGATGCCAGCCGATACTATCCTCGGCATTATATCCCAGCCAAAGGTATGGGGCGCTTTTCTTATATATAGAGATTCCTTGTTGTATCTGAATGCGTTATCCGAAAGGGTAAGAGGCTGGCGTCTTGCCTCGATAACGGCGGGCTTTATATGTACCACAAGTGTATTCTCACCGACGCATAAATTGCTGCCAAGCCTTATTTTGTGGGATATGAGCATATTATCAAGAGAGGCTACTTTTGCGCCATTAAGATAAACGTCTGCAATAGTGTCAACCCCTTCGAAAATGATATGCGGGTCCTCCACCCCTCCCGAATAGGCGAAGCTCTTTATATAGAAGCTGTGGAGATATTCACAGTCCCTGTTTGTAACGTTATCGCCGAAAAATGGGTCCTTCATTTTCCCAGCCGCCATAAGGTCAAGCTCAAGATTGCCCGGCACCGTAGCAGGCACTTCCTCATATCCGCGGCGGATAAGCTCCTTCGGGTCCGCAGTTACACCGTCCCTCTGCAACACCTCGTTTTTTACGTAAATAAGCCGCCAATCAGAGCCATCAAGCATAACTTTATTCATAAAAACCTCTCATTATAATTAATGTAAGAAAGAACGTGCGCTGAATTACGAGCGTCACGTGCCTTCTGCGCTTTCATTCTAACATCAAAAAAGCACCCTGTCAATATACTTTCAGAAAAAATAGGTTCTGAAGTTTTTCGGAACTTCAGAACCTATAAAAAGTGCTCCTCGACTGTAAATTTAGCAAAGAAAAATAGCGCAGGCAACGCCCTGAGGGCTGCCTGCGCTAAGGTTAATTAAATTTTGCTTTATCCTGCGATATCTTCACAACTTGATGCAAAGATTATAAGCTTTTCAACGAGAGTACGAACCGCTATGTGGTTATCACCTTGAAGCTCGCTTGCCATAAGGTAATCCCAGAGGCTGTAGTCGCCTGTTGCCTCGTAATTGCCATCACCGTCACCGTCAAGCTCAATTTGCAGCGCACTTGCAAGATTATACCAAGAGCACTCAATCTGAACCTCACCTTCGGTAAGCTCTAACTCGCTTCCGTTTACCTTAATCTTTCCGGTATAGCTGTCACTCGCTGCACCGATAATTACGACGGGGCTTGATTTAAGATCAACAGTTATGTAAATTTCGCCTCTAAGCTCTTCGTAATCGGTTACGGGAGCTGTTTCCATAACATTAACGTTATCGTCAAGAGCCGAATACTTTTCAAGAAGCGTATCGAAATCGTCATTGTAGTTATCAACTACTCCGAAATAATCGTAAGCTGCGGCAACGTAAGCTAACATATTGTATACGTTCTTATGCTGCTTTGCAGTATACTCGGGCGTCTGACTTTCGGAATCCGAAAGAACGCAAGTGATATAATCGTAAAGAGATGCGCTGTATTCAGCGATATGCTCAAATCCTCCGTCAACTATTTTGAGGTCGAATTCGGCTTCGGTGTATGCATCGTTTACAGAATTTTCAATGGTTGCACGGTAGAAGCCGTGACCGCTATTATCAACGGTATAAGGACCGTCAAACTGCGCCTTATCCTCGCTTGCGAGAAGATTATGAACGTCGTCTCTTAAGTAGAACTCAATGTCGAAGGAATTTACGGGATCATATCTGTAATAAGCCTGCTCTGCGGTGATATTCGCCGTAGTTTTAATCTTTGGGGCAAACTCTATATTGCCTTCGGATTTTACGGTTGTTACCCAATCGCCTGTATGGCTTACCGTAATTACAGTGCCTGTAACGTCAGCGAGGGTTCCGTCAAATTTAGGGTCGTCACCGTCGTGGGCAATTGTAGACGTAAGAGTTTTTGCAACAGTACCGTCTATATTGAACCAAGTATAGTTATTGGTGTATGACTTAACCTCGTATACGGGGTAGTATGTGCGCACTCCGCCGCCTGCAACTATATCTTCAACCGAAATTGCATCGATTTCGGTTTCAAGGTCCTTGGTAGCTTTATCATATGCATCATACGTTGTATAGTCGCCGGGGCAAACGTAAACGTCAGTCCAGCGTCCTGCAAACTCAAGAGTAGCATTTCCTACCGTCACGTTCTGAACAAC
>CAJGCM010000133.1 GCA_904501765.1 uncultured Clostridia bacterium
AATACCTCCAAAATATTAGTTAAATAATTTATTGAATAGCTCTGGATTTTCGGTAGCCAGTCTATTCAACTCCGCCATACTCATTTTCTTAGCGGATTCTTTAGTGATTTCCGCTGGAGTGCCGCCATTACCCTTGGGCGCGTTTCCAGCCAGTCTCTTTTCAACTTCTACCTTAACAGCAGCTTTGAACAGACGATCCAATTTATCAATATTGGCTTGAGAAGCCTCGATATCATCATTGATAGAGATAATGTCAGCGAATTCTGCGCTTAGTCCACGAGAGGAAAGAACAGACTTTAACTCACTACGATTGCGCTCGATATGGAATTGAGCTAACTGCTCTTCTAGTTCAGCGATGCGATTGTCTTTTTCTGCCTTTGCTCGTTCATCTCCATCTAGCTTAGAAAGAGATAATTGCTTCTCATATTTCTTCTGCTGAGTTTTAAGAGCCGCAGTCACTCTTTTATCAGTTTCGCTCTGCAATAGAGCCAAAACTTCTTCCTGTGTATAGGTTTTTACTTCTTGCTCTTGGCCTTCTGCGCCAGCTTCAACACTAGTGTTATTAATCATTTCTTCTGCCATAATTAAACCTCCGTAAGTTCTAACTCAATTGCGGTTAGCCCTTGTTAAATAAAATTCAGTTGTTTCTTTATCGTCTTGCCCCTGTTAAAAAAGACAGTTTCTTAATCTATCTCTACTACTGGAAGCATGCAGCAGCGGCACCTTGGATGGAATGGGACTGGCATTTGCGCAGTCACTGGGTAGCGCTCTCCTTCATGCTCAGCACAAATAGGACAAGTGCGCTCGTCTTCATCCACGAATACTTCTACCTCTTGGATGCCATAATCTTCGTATCTTTGTTTTGCTGCTTGTGTCTGGATGTGAGCCATTTCAGTTCTAACAATACTGTCAGCCCTGCTGTAACTCGCTCCAAACTGTTCCTGTAGTAAATTCTTTAGTTCTGTGGTTTTCTTACCTGTTAAAATACATTCAACTAAACCATCATTTAACGCTTGCTGAAGTTTATCTGTATTAATCCAGACTCGGCTGCTCCAGCTCTTGCCATCGGCGCACCAGATTGCATTAATTATTTGCTGTGCGGCGCTGGCATCTAGCGTATTGAAGGCTGTCGCGCCCTCGATATCAATAGAGTAATAAATATCAAAGAATTGAAGTTCAAACGCTTTACTTAATGCAGAAATTTGTTTATCGCCCAAGAGGCGCAATTCTTTCCGCAGCTGTCCTTGTAACTGCCAATACTTATCTAGCTTGTACAAGTCGGCTGGCGTAGGCTGCTTACCTTCGCCAACCGTAGCAAGCAATTTGTTATAAGTAGATTCAAACGCAGTAATTACATGCTCTGTTGAAATGCCGTAATACTTTTTCAATTGCTTTTCAATCTCTCTAATGTTTTTAGTGGTTAATTTCTCTTGGCTCTTCGCCATTCTTTCTTGCCAATAGCCCATTAACTCACCCCTCTTGCTATATGTAAAAAATGTAGTGTGTCACTTTAAACTTTTCGTCCAAAAATTTTAGGCTTCTTCTTCTTCATCGCTTCCAGAAGGAGCGCCGAAGCCGTACATTTCCATGTTTGCGGCCTTCTGCTCTTTCAATGCCTCCAGCTCAGCATTAACATCGGTAACGAAATCTAGCTGGCCTAATAGAGTTGCATCGGAAACAGAGCCTTTCAAAGCATTGATCATGTTAATAGTTGCAGTTAAGTCCTCTGGAATATTGCGTTTAAAGTCAATCTGAATATCTCTAAATACTTCTTCACCAAGTTTCAGAGAAGCAATGCCGCAGATAATCTCTACACGGCGCTGTAAAGCCTTTTTCATTTCAGCTTCAATCTTGCCTGCACGAGTTTCCATTCCAGTTAAGCGATAACGAATAGCAACTCCAGAAGAAACGCCACCGACAAAGGATTCACTAGAGAAATCTGGGCATTGCGCGATTCGATAAATGGAATCGTGAATACGCTTTAAAATGTTTTCAACCTGTGCATCATTTGCGCTCTTGGTTAGCCAGCTCGCAGTCGCGCCCTCTGGCAACACTAAAACCCTGTTCTGCTTCATAGCAGCGATATCCTCAGCTTCTGCATCAACGCCCTGTAAAACTAGGTAGGCGTCACAGAATGCGCTGTAATCGTCAATTTCTGCGCTTAACAGCTCGTTTGCGGAATCCTGTAAGCCAATCACACAATCAAAGATGCTCTTTTCATCTGGCAGATAGAAAATGTTAGCTGGGCACTGGCTGAAATAGTGAGGCTCTTCGCTAACAAAGTGCAAATAGCCATTGTAGCCATGCATTGTGTAATGTTTCACGCTGAAGTCTGAATAAACATCAACATTGAATAAATCGCTATTATCCCAGTCATTGGCCTTGTACATTCTGATAAAATACATTAGATCGCCTGTCAAACTGTCATCATATACGCCAAAGCACTGAGTGGGATTGATTAATCTAAATCTAACTTGGCTGCTAGAGTCGATATACATTAACTCTGCGGCAACGCCATATGTAAGGGCATGTAACAGGAAATCTGCATCTTCTGCTTGATAATCGTTGTAGCGCAGGATGTTCATAATATCTTCAATATCATTTTCGCTTCTGTAAGAAATGTAGCTGGGAGTAGCCAGATATCCACAATAACTATCCACAATATTCTTGCAATAGTTGATAACTGTTTTGTTACAAGGCTTACTTTCATCTGCATAAGATTTATTTAAAATAGCTTGGATGCCATCATAATAATTTTTATATCTATTCAGTCTGGGCTGAACTTCAACGCTGAACTTACCAATCATCTTTTGGAGTAATTCCGCAGTTAATTCTTGATTTTTATTTAAATAAAACAATTCTTAAACCTCCTTTTGGGGACGCACCACCCCGAAGGGTGGCGCTTTTATTAAAGCAATGACTCAAGGAATGCCTTGATTTTGGTTGCCAAAATTTTATGGCCTTCCTCGTTAGCATGCGTACCGTCTGGCATAAGAGCATTTTTGAAGTTAACATCCCACGGACGCATACCAGAACCATGGAACATATCTAAAACAGGAATAGAGCGTCTGTGACAGATTTCTGTCAGCTTTTCGCAGTATTCAATTACTCTTAGTGTGCGCTCGTCTGTTGCCATATTCGGATAATTGTAGTAGTCATTGGGCACAGGGGTGATAATACCCAGATTAACGGTTGGGCAGAGGCTGAACAGAGTGTCAAGTGTGGTGTTGATACATCCGCAGATTGTTTCTGTGCCTGTGTCGGTGATTTCTCCAATGGTGTAACCAGCCGTTCTGGAAAGATCATTTAGACTACCGAGGATAGTAATAACGTCCGCGTCCGTAGGAACATTCACGATACGTTGATAGAACGCATAGCCAGCGTCATCGGTTTTTTTATAACCGGTGCCGCCTTGGCCCATATTGACAACTGTAATGCCAGTTTCCTCAGCGATGTGAGTGTGATAATACTTGTCTGTATTAGCATTTGTTCCGTCAGAATTAAGCGCCTGTGTCAAGCTATCGCCAACCACAACCCACTTCTTACCTTCCCATTTCTTAGGTAAGAGGTTTTCAATATTGGTTTCCAAGTTATCGAGTCTGTCCTCGTGATTAACTACGGTTTCTTCTAATTCAATAATTCGACTTTCATAATTCATAGTTGCAAAAGCATGTCCTGTATTGCTCCATGCGTAACCGCC
Source organism: uncultured Clostridia bacterium (assembly GCA_904501765.1). Classification (GTDB taxonomy): domain Bacteria; phylum Bacillota; class Clostridia; order Oscillospirales; family CAG-272; genus UBA1740. Next base: position 3,701 of record CAJGCM010000133.1, read on the forward strand.
AGCCGTGTTTTCCACGATTTCTTCGTTGACAGTAACAATCACATCAGCTGCAGAGCCTGTCATAGCACCGTTAACACGGATATGGGTGATACTAGAAGCAAGACTATGCTCTGCATTACTTTGAAGTTTGAAAGGTGTGTATTCATACACATCACCGTTCAGATTCCAGCAACCATCGCCACGGGCAATCTTATCCGTTGCAACAACGGCGGATTCACTTGCCGCAGTAAAGAAAGCGATATAGGGGTAATTGCCATTAACACTACCTTTAGGGTTGAAGCCCTTTAAGCGCACCGTATCGCCCTGTTTCACAGGGATGAAGTCTGTGGTAATTGCGCCATCCAACGCTTTTGCCACACCAGAAGAGTTCTGACGAGTATTCTCCATCACTGCTCCAGCTAAGTTTGTATATGTAGGGCCACTTGCTTCTTTATACAGATAGGCATAGATATAACCATCTGGCAGTACATAAAATTTGCTAGTATCTGTACATTCTTTAATACTATTTGCAAATTCTGGCTTGATTTGTGCCCTCTTTACCATTTCATCAGTAATCAGAGCTTCAAATTCTGCCTTTTCAAGTGCTGTGTAATAGTCCACACCCTTTACTGGAGTTTTACCATCCTCACCTTTTGGGCCAGTAGCTCCAGTAGCACCTTTTAGACTTGCCTTTTGTTCTTCGGTTAGTTCTTCAAAAGTAACACGTCCATCAATACCAGCAACTCCTTGAGGGCCACGGATGCCAGTGTCACCCTTCTCGCCCTGCAAATCACAAGAAGAAGTTCCGCTATCACTAGTAATGGTTAAAACTGTGCCATTCCATTTATGAGTAATTCCCAAAGATAAAACCTCCTTATTTAAAATAGATTTTTATTTAATGTTTTTAGTTTTCTTGAATTATCCACGCATTGTAAGGAGTATCTAAGAGCATCGCAATAGTGGTTGAAATCATCAATCGGCTTGTTGATGTATTCACCTGTAGCCTTATCCTTTTGCCAAGAGTAGTTCTCAAATTCGGTGATAATACCCTCACAATTCGGATGTACGATAATTTCATAGTTCTGTAACTTTTGGATGCCGTGGATAATGCTATCTGGCCCTTTAACACAAGGTTTAATGCGTGAAATACCCTTGCGCTTGATTTCTTCAATACTTTTTTGTTCCGCTGCGTCTGCGATGATTGTGCTTTTAGCGAAGCCAAGAGAAGCAATGATTTTAGCCAGTTCATCATTAGTTTTGCCTGTGGCGCCCCACTCTTTGAATATGTAAATGCGCTTTTCCGCCTCATCGAGAATCGAGGCCACAATTGTGGAAATATCATTGATAAAACCAAAGTCCATACCAATGATTAGATCGCCCTTTATATCTGCATGATTGAACTCTTCCACTGTATAGTTTTGAAAAACGAGCTTGTCTAAAGAAACAAAATCGCCCAACGCTTCAATTTTCCATCGTGTGGGGTTAGTGCGCCGCATGTCTTCCATGCGCTGTATATAGTCAGCAGAAATATAGGGGTTATCGAGGTAGGTGGTTTTTAAGACAAAGGTATTAGGTGGAGCAACGCCAGTATCAAAGCCGAATCGTTTATATACATAATTTGCTTTAGACACGGGGTTGAAAAGGAAGTATAGCTGTAGAGGTAGTTTGTATTTAATGCTTCGCACAGTACCATCAATCAAATCAATGTCTTCTGGCGTAAATTCTGTGGCTTCTTCCAGTAGCACATCAGAGATTTCAGAGAAACCTTTAATTTTTTCTGCTACATCCAAGCCAGTGCATTTAAATACAGTGCCATTCAATTTACATACGGCACTATAATCACTTTCATAGAAAGTAAAATATTTTGTTAGTTGAAACCTATCGACTGCGGCCTTCAGTTCTTTCCATACGGAAAACTTACAGTTAGCGGTGGTTTTGCGCATCAATAGAATTGTGCGCTTTTCTTTTAGTCCTTTTAGCAACAACTTGTCCATTACAAAGATTGTTTTGCCAGAGCCACGGCCGCCATAATATACATTGTAGCGATTGGTATAATCCTCAACGTAAGGCCGATAACATGGTAAAAACTTTTCTTTACTAATGTTCAATATTGTTGCCATACGCCCACCTCTTACAATTTCTTAGTGTAAGGAAGGTAGAACCATCCAGCGCCGCTTTTCAACTTGCCCCAATCGCCTTTTTTATCAACGATTGTGTAAACTTCATTCTTCTTTACTCTAGTAACAATAGGATAATTGGTACCAGCGCCCTTGCGCACATTTAATATGCCTACATTAACTTTTACAAGATAAGGAGTAAACTTTTGCTCTTCTGTAACTACTTCCTTGGTAGCTGTACCAGTAGTTAGAATTAGTTTCACGTCCTCTTTAAAGGCTTTCCATTCTTTTTC
>CAJGCM010000134.1 GCA_904501765.1 uncultured Clostridia bacterium
GAAGGTATAATCTAAAAAACTTTGAATTTTTGAGAAGAGTCAGGAAATACCGAAAAATAGCGGTTTTTGACCGTGATATGTTTGTTATTTACAATCTAAAAGGCTTTTTTAAAACCGAACAGCCATTAATAAAAAACAAGACAGAGGCATTAGTTTGATACTTCGTTAAAATATCAGCTAACGCCTCTGTCGTTTTTTTGCGTATAATATTCTGGTAAGGCAGTATTGCCTTTTTATTTTTCTCCTACCTCTTTAAGTATGTAACTTAAGTCGCTGTCGGCAAACCTCGCACCCTTGTTCGGTACGTCAAGCAGACTTTCGCATTTAGCCCTTAAATAGGACAAATCAATAGCTCTCGGCTCCCCTAAGCGATTTAAGGAGTTACTCCAATAAATTTTATCAATTATTTTCTCGTCGAGCAAAACTCCTTTGAAAGGGGTGCCGATATAGTCATGCTCGGTATTGGTTTCAAAGAATTGACGGATAAAATTCGGGCGTCGGGTAAAGCTTATTTCCCAATTTTCGTCCTGCGGGAATGCGTAATAGTCCGAGCCGTAAATTATTTTGTCCTGATATTCACGGAAGAATTCTCCCCACATGTCCCAATTCTCCGACATATATATCAGCTGCTCACCGCCGGGAGTTAGGTCAAAATAGGTGTTTTCATATTCCATAAAGCGCCTTGCTAAATCAATATCGTAGCTCATAAATCCGAAATGGGCAAGAGCCAAATTTAATTTCGGGTGCTTCTCAAGTATTCCGAAAACCTCCCCGAGCAGCTCAAGCCTCGTGGGATAGCTATCGTCGTAAACACGCCCCGCCCGTATTGCGTAGTCACTTGCCTTGGTTATATCCCAGTTTTCCTCGGGGTTAGCTACATGCATTGTAACGGGAATGTTGTTTTCCTCAAGGAAGGAATAGTATCTGTCGTAAACTCTGTGGCAAAGTGGGCGCTTCATAGCCTTTCTCACCGAAGGGTAGCCCTCGAGCATTTTCATACCGTCATATCCGGCTGAACGGTATTCCTCCGCCTGGTGTAAATATTCTAAGGAAAGATATCCTTCATCAAGCTCTGTGACGTTCAGCGGATGCTCAAGTCCCGAAAAGGCGTACGCCCCGGGTGAGAAGGTATGCTTTAAGAACAGCATACGAATGTTTTGCATCTCGTCGAAATGAAAAATTCCATCTGAAACGTCGTTCGGAACGCTCATAAAAGCTCCGCGCTCGGTTTTAGTTACGGGGAATTCAGCCCTGAAAATCCTGATAGCCTCTTCGATAGGCATTTCAAAAAGGTGATGTATGTGAGCATCAAATACCGCTTTCATTTTTCCTCGCCTCAATCAAGATACAACTCATTTTGGATAAACAGGAGCGTAAAGCAGGAGGACCAGTTAAAGTCGCTGATTGAATGTATTTGCTTTCTCCAGTCGGGAGGTGTGGTGGGCTTACCCTTTCTCTCGCACTGATAAGGATAAATCTCATTGCGGGAATCAAAGAATTCGTAAATTACGCCTGTCTTTTTATACCATTTATTAACAGCCTCCAGAGTTTTCGTCTTCAATTCCTCTGCAAGCTCACAGTACCCGTACTTATATAATCCCTTAATGATAAAGTAATTGAGGTTGAGCCACACACCGCCGCGCCACATATCTGTGCCGTACATAGGGTGGTTTTTCGAAACAGTAGCCAAGGGGAGAGTAGTCCACAGAAGCTCGGGATTTGTAAGCGTCTTAACCATCTTCTCCGCCTGCTCGGGACTGGGAACCCCCGCCATAAGTGGGAAGAAGCTGGCAGGAGTCAGCACCTTGGTAAAGGCGCCACACTCAAGCCTATCGTAATATGCGCCGTCTTCCTCGTCCCAAAGAAGGGTGTTCATCTGCGTCTTTATATAATCGCTGTATTCTGCCCATTCTCGGCTCTTTTCCAAATCGCCAAGCTCAGCGAATATTTTGGATAAGTATTCGCTGTCCTGCGCCTGAAATGCGGAGAAGTCCATAGCATCCATATCCTCGTCAAACTCAAATCTTGGAGAGTTATCAAGACCCGATTCTCCCGACTTACATTCGGTGTATTCAGGCTCAACAAGCCATTCGAGAAGTCCGTTTCCGTTTTTGTCACGGTTGTTTTTATCCCAGGTAAGATATTTTTCCAGCCTGTCAGCGCAATAGGCGAGAAACTCTTTGTCACCGGTCTTTTTGTAAATTTCCCAAGTACCCCAAGCCAATACCTGCGGCTGAGTTTCGTCGCCTCTGGAATAGGGGTTCATCATAGCGGCGATAAAACCGTCAGCTCTCTGCTGGGATAATACCGAGCGAATACAGTCCTTAGCAAGCTCCTTATTATAATTAACGATGGCAAGAGCGTGGAAAACGCTGTCCCAAAGCCACATCTGCCTGTGAGGAACTCTGTCGGGGGTGGTCCACATACAGGGAATGTTTCCTGCGGGAGTATGCACGTTTACCTTTTGTACGGAAAGAGCCTTGTAGTAAAGCCTCTCGTATTTTTTGTTCTTGCACTTCGGCATTTTCTTATAGTAGTCGTATCTTGCCGACCTAAGAGCCTCTATATCCGCCTTTATCGCCTCGTGAACCTTCTCCTTTGCAAAGGTGTAAGCGGGAGTGGAATGAGCGATAGCAAAGCGGTAAAGTCCGTTTTCCTCCTGCTTGTAAAGCACGGCTATCGCATCAAAGGTATTCCAGTATACGTCGGTGTCGAAGGATTTTCTGTAACTATATTTTTTCTCGAAAATAATTTTTGGCAAAACGGGGGAATAACCCACAAGCGTATCCATATCGCTGAAGGTGATAAAGAAATCGCCACCCTCGGTTCCCGCATCAATCATATCGCCTGTGATGGCGTTAAATTTAACACGTCCCTTGGTTGGGAAATATACCTTTACCCATTCCAAAAGCTCAAAGCGTATTTCTATTTTTCTTTTTGTAAGAGTGCCGATAAAGTCATTGTCATAGCGGTTTTGTCCGTCAAGTCCCGAATAGCCGAACAGCTGTCCGTAGCCCCATATATTGTTAAGCTTCATTTCTTACTCTCCGTTCGTTAAAAAGAGGAAATCGAGATAAATGTCGCGGTTTCCTCTTTTTATTTTCTTGATTAGATTTCGCCTGTAACCTTGGCAAGATACATTATACCGAAGGCAGTACCGATATGGCAGTTAATCCAGAAGTTTTCCAGATTCTCCGTGCAGTCCTTTTTCATCCAGTGAGTGGGAATAACGCCGCTTACGGGGTCCTGCATTCTTGTTATGGAGTCGCCGAGCGCCTTTGCCTTCTCAAGCATAATAGGGTCCTTTTTCACCGAGTAAAGGTCAAGGAAGGTTCTCATAATAGCAGCGGTGCTTCCGTCAATAGGAACGTACCAATTGTACTGCTCAAGTCCGGCGGGAGAATACCATACTTTGCCGTTGTCTAAGTGATTGTTCCAGGGTGCGTGTTCGCCCCAAACGACAAACTGGTCCTCCACGTAACGCATAAGGCTGTCAGCCTCGGCTACCATTTTCTCGTCGTCAGCCTTGTTTTTAGCAATATACTGAATAAGGCGGTCGGCCTCTAAGTGAGTGAGGTTTTCATAGTTGCAGGAAAGAGCGATATCCTCAAACTGACCCTCCCAGTTGTAATTTTCAAGGCAGGTCTTTTCGAGATAGTGGTAATAATTCGCTTCAAGCTCGTGCCAGCATTCCTCCCCCGTTCTCTTATAGAAATCACTTAAGAACGAAAGAACGGCGAAGTTGTTACAGTAGTTGTTGGATTCGGGCTTTCCCGTTTTTTCGTCAACGAGAAGATACCAGCTTCCGTTTTCAAGAACGTTATCTCTGTAATGCTCTGCAATTTTCCTTGCCGCATCGAAATACTTTGAGTCGCCAGTTGCTTTTTCAAGGTTAAGATACATAGAACCGACAGAGGCAGGGTAAATCATCATAACCTTGGTCTGTCTGCCGTCGGCGGCGGGAGCGGTTTTGTCTACTATTTCTTTTATAAGTCCCTTAAAGGAGTACGTAGGAGGTAAGCCCGGGAGCTTTGAATCCTCGCCGTATGTAATCGAAAGAAGGTAGTCCGCCGCATTTGTGGCAAGCTTTAAAGCATCGTCCCTGTTTTCTGGGTCAAGCTCAGCATAGCTTATCATAGCGTTGACGAGGCTCGATATCATTTTAGAAGGATATACGTTGTGATAATATTCGGGGTCGGGCTTTCCGTGCTTCAGCCAATAGTTGGTTGACGGGTCGTTGAAAACGAATCTGAAAGCCTTAAGAGCGCACTCGCGGTAGGAGCAGGCTCTCTCGGGAAGATTTTCTCTTCCGGGGAAGGGGGCGGTCTTATAGAAGCTTCTGACGCCTGCTGTAAAGTTTCTGCCAAGATGGCGGTGAAGTGCCTCTACCTTGAGAGTAACGAAGCCAACGGGAATATCAGCCCAAATAGGTGTAAGAGGGGCGTCGTGAAACACGCTTTCGAAGCTGTGCTCACAACCGTTGCAGTCTGTTGCCGTATAGCGGTATTTCGGAGTTCCGGGAATCCAGGGGAAGGTAAGCTGGGGAGCGTACATAAATTGAGTAGAATGAATGTTCCAGCAGCTCTTTCCGTTTACGCTGCCGCTTCTGCGAGGCGCCTTCTCCTCGCTGTTATATTCCGCAAGTGCTTTTTTTGTTAAGTTTTCCACAGGTTAAAACCTCCTTTAGGTTGCTTTAGTTTCAGTATAAATGATTTTTTTACAAAAATCAATAGAAAAAGTCTATATACTTATGTAAAAAAGTTCGTTTTATATAAAAATCGCCCTAAATTACCTTCGCGTCGCATCAAAGCGAACTGAATTTTGTAGTATTAGCAATCCTATTTCGAAATAAAAATAAGCCGATACAGAGCAAAATTATATTGACAAAAGACGTGCGTTGGTGTAAACTTTAATCACTATAAATTTACTGACGGTGGTGTGAAAAATGAAAATTGGAATTTTTACTGATAGCCATTATTCCTCGCAGGCTATAACCTGCGGGTGCAGATACAATAATCAGTCCTTGCGTAAAATCGAAGAGGCATATTCCTTCTTTGAGAGGTCAGGCTGTGAGCTTGTAATTTGCCTCGGCGACCTTCTTGATACCGAAGCAACCGTGGAGCTGGAGCGGGAAAATTTAAGGCAAGTAAAAAGTGTCGTTAAAAAATCACCTATTCCCTCGGTTATCGTTATGGGAAACCACGATGCCTTTACTCTGACACCGGAGGAATTTTACTCAATTCTCGGCATAGATGCTCCGAATGATATCAGATGCGGTGGAAAAAGGCTGATATTCATTGATTGCTGCTATTTCAAGAGCGGCGTGCACTACGCTCCCGGTGATAGCAATTGGCGTGATACGTATCTCCCAAACGCAGACAGATTTCTTGCGGATATTCAAGGGAGTGAGGATGAGATTTACGTATTTCTTCACCAGAATATAGACCCCGCCATAAGAGAAGACCATAGGCTCTTCAATTCGAAGGAGCTTTTTGAGGGAATTCAAAAAAGCGGCTCAGTAAAAGCGGTATTCCAGGGGCATTTTCACGGTGGCTGCCGCTCCGAATATGACGGAGTAAAATACATAACCCTTCCTGCGATGTGTGAGAGCGAGGGCGCATTCTTTGTTTTTGATATATAAACCGCTGTCGAAAGAATTTTCAAGCTGTTTTAACTAACGGGTGTTTGGAGATAAGAAATGATAAGAAGGGCTGAAATTAAGGATATTCCGAGAATAGGTGAGCTGCTTTCCCAGGTGAATATGGTTCACTATAAGGGAAGACCGGATATTTTCAAGCCGGGAAGGAAATATACCGACCGTGAGCTTGAAGAAATAATAGGTGACGACAGCCGCCCTGTTCTGGTGTCGGTAGACGGAGAGGGTTACGTTGAAGGGTATGCCTTTTGCGTTTATACGTGCTACGAAAACAGCAATCTTATGACGGATATAAAAACCCTCTATATAGACGACCTCTGCGTTGATGAGACCCTTCGGGGCAGGAAAATCGGCAAGGGGCTGTATGAGGCGGTAGTAAAGCTTGCCGCTGACACA
>CAJGCM010000135.1 GCA_904501765.1 uncultured Clostridia bacterium
CGCTGTAATCATATCAAAAATCCGTGAGAGCGGCAAGATAGGCTACGGCTACGATGCATATAAGGAAGCATACTGCGATATGATGGAGGCGGGTATCGTTGACCCCGCAAAGGTGACACGCTCCGCTCTTCAGAACGCAGCATCAATAGCATCAACCGTTCTTACCACCGAAGCGGTAGTTTCCGAGAAGAAGGAAGAGAAGCCCGCTGCGGCGGCACCTGCCGGCATGGACGGAATGTACTAATCGCAGCTTCCGAATTTTGGCATAAAACGAATAAAAAACAAGGGGTATTGTAACTTAGCAGTACCCCTTTTGATATTTTTTCTATTTATAAGGAAAGATGTTGAAAACCTACGGTTTTCTTAATTTTAGTTAGAGTTTTTTATTCTTTTCCGTTTGCTCCCTCTCGGCGTACGCTTGTACGCCTTCGGGTCACAAGCGAAAATTTCTGCACAGAATTCGTTTGCCCGCACTTCCGAATTCCGGCATAAAACGAATAAAAAACAAGGGGTATTGTAACTTAGCAGTACCCCTTTTGATATTTTTTCTATTTATAAGGAATGATGTTGAAAATCTGCGGTTTTCTTCGCTTTTAATTAAAGTTTTTATTCTTCCTCGTTTCCTCACTCGGTGTATGCTCTTACACCTTTCGCACGTCAGCCGATGATTTCTGCTCAAAACGGACTCCCATATTTTATCATAACCGAAAAAGAGAGCGGAGTGTTTATAACGCACTCCGCTCTAATTATGTTGTTTTGTATGTTGTTTTGAATATTAAGGTTGGAATTTCGGAGAATTCGCCTTTTTGCTTTTTGTTATTTTATTTCCCACTCCTGCAAAAGGCTTTATAGTCGCAGTATTCGCAGGGGTTATGTCCCTTTCTGCCCGAGGGGGTGGGGGATATCTCGCCGCTTATCATTCTGTCGGCAATATCCCGTATGGCAGAGGTAATTGTTTCGTTAATTTTGTCCCAGCCTGAGGACGTGTATAGGTATTTCGAGCCTTCGGTAATAAGAGAGTCATTTATCTCGTCGTATTTCAGAGGCGTGAAGCGCTTGTTCATAGCGGAAAGGCTCTCCTCCTCGGAAAGCACCATTCCGAGGCGCTTCTGGCGGCTCATAACGTCTGCTCTGGCGAGGGTATCGTCCATAGTTTTAATCTTTCCGTCGCCGACTCCCGTCTTCATATATATGACTCCTGCGGGTATCATTTTTTCACCCTCGGAAAGCCCAATTTTATCACGGAAGGCGGAGTCCTCGGTTTCAACTATGGATTTTAAGTAAAGAAACATTTGCAGGTTCTCACCCTTAGCAAGGTCCTCGGGAGAGAATTCCTTGCTGCCGGTCTTATAGTCAACAACTCTTACGTAAAGACCCTCGTCCCCACGATACGTGTCAACTCTGTCTATAATTCCATAGATATAAACGTCACGTCCGTCGCTGGTTTTAAACACGGCAGGTGTGGGGTTACCATCACTTCCTCGCTTTATCGGAAGCTCGAAGAACACAGGCTCAAAGCCCGAGTCGGAGAACTCCTCGCAAAGCCCGTCAACCACAGGCTTTGCAGCGCGGCACAGCCGCTTTACGGTAGCGTCAAGTCTTGCCGAGGTCCTGGGAATTCCCTCAAAGCACGCTTTTATATACTTGTCTGCAGACTCTGAAATAAGCTCCTGCTTCTCTTCTTCCGTTATTTCGGAAATTTTGCTTCCTCGCTCATTCAGAGTTTTTAAAAATCTTTCAAGTAAGTCGTGAATAAATGTACCGATGTTAGCCGCATCAAATTCCGCACGGCTCTCGGGCTTCAGCTTCAGAGTGTAGCTGCAAAAATAATTCAAAGGACAGCCGACAAATCTGTCAATGCGGCTTTGAGTAAGAGCAATAGCGTCCTTGTAAAGAATGCCTGCAACGTCCTCCGAGAGCGTAATTTTCTCGTTGGAAACTGGTTGCCCCGAAATGCTTAACCGTTCGCCAAAGCCTACCTCGTCAAGAGCCTGCGCCATAGCATAGCCTTCACCACCGAAATCATAAAGATGCTCTAAAGCAAATTCGGGAGAGTAGGTCCTTTCCATATAAGGAAGCTCTTCTATTTTAACGACAGAGGCGGCGCCTCCTGTCATATCGGATATCTTTGATATTATATCCGAGGGGGCGGCGGCAGAGTAATCGCTGCCCGAGGTGTGATAGAGAATTGAAACGCCTTCCTTGGCAAAGGACAGGGAGCGTGTCAGATAATAAAGCTCCCTTGAGAAGGATATATCCTCCTCGGGTGAAATGTCAAGCTCGGCTTTTTTGAGCGCAGCCCTCTCCCTGTCGCTGAACAGCTTACTGTCCCCGACAGCACCGGGTAGCACTCCGAAATTAGCGCCTATTACGTATATTCTCTTCTTTTCGCCGAATCTTGCGGTAGCCGCAGAGCCTGCGCTTACGTTGTCAAGATATGCGGGAATCCTGCCTATGTCGGTGCAGTCCATAACGATAGCGAGAAGAGCCTTAAAGCTCTTCGGAGTGATTTTTACACCATCAAGCACTTTGCACATACTGTCAAGTGAGGCGCAGAGATTTTCCCATATACCCGAAAGCTCCGATGCGCGCTCAAGCTTGTTTTCTGCCTTATAGCGGTTTATTCTCGCCCTTATTTGCTCCTCGAGCTGCAATTCTTCAATAAAGCGCCAAAGCCCCGTAGCGTGTGAGATTATATCCTCTTTTTCCTCAAGCGACCTCTTAAGGCGCATAAGAGGACCTGCAATTTTTTCACGGGTTGCGTTTAGTAAGCGTAGCTTTGCGTCTGTGGCATCGTTTCTTTTGTCGGAGTAGCCCTCGGGGTTCATATTCCAGAATACACCGTCGGTAAAGCGAGAGCCGTTTATCTGCCATTTCTCGACGAATATTTCAAATTCGTCAGCTTCCTCTCGGCTGATACCGGAAAGAGAGCATTTTGCAAAGGCTATAACGTCACGTCTCTCAAAGCTCCCCGTTACAGCGCCAAGTGCGGAATAAATAAGCTTTATTACGTCAAAGGTGGTAGCCTTGACCCTGCGGGACATAAAGAGAGGGATATTAGCCTTTTCAAAGGAAACGTCAAGAATTCCCGAGTATGAGTCTATATTCCTTGCGATAATGCCGAAATCCGAATATTTCGCTCCCGCCATAACACGCCTTTTTATATCCGCAGCAACAAAATCACATTCGTCGTAAGGAGTTTTCGCTTCGTATAAAGCCAGTGCGTCACAATCGGATAAAGCGTCACAGTCTATTTTAAGTCCCTGCCGCCAAAGCAGGTTGCACAGCTCCTTAATCAGGGGGCGTGTATTACCTTCGGTGGAGGTCAGCCGTGTAAGAGTTGTGTCACAGCCTGCCTTGTTTGCGCACCTTTGCAGTCTTTCGTGTGCATCTCTTATTTCTCTGTATTCAATAGCGTCGGGGTTTTCCTTTGGAAGATTAAGAGATACGGTTATTTCGCATTTTTTCAGCAGCGCTTCTATAACACGGTACTGCGGCTCGGTAAAGGAGGTAAAGCCGTCTATGAATACTTCAACCCCCGAAAAAGTGTCACGGGGTGCGCTCGAAAGCTTTTCAGTAAGGTGGAGAAGAGTGTCGTCACTGTCAGAAAAATGCTCCGAAAGATATTTTTTATAAAGGGTCATAAGGTAAGAGAGCCGCTCAAGCTTTGATATGAGTCTTCGCTCCTCTTTGTTGTTCTCGTTTCCAAGAATTTTTGCCGCCGAGTCTAAAAGCTCAGGAGTTAAAGAAAGAGCGGTTGCCTCGCCTATCTCGCCAAGAGCCTTTTTTACCGCCCCGGCGCTGACGTTCTGAGGTGCGCCCTCAGTGAAGGGCGTAAGCTCGGTAAGCACCTTCCACATAACGAGAGCCTTCTGCCCCTCGTCGGCAAATTCGCCACCAACGCCGCCAAGAGTGCGGAAAACACTATCCGCAAAACGGGTAAAGTTTGTGGCTTCAAAATACAGAGGTGCCGAGGGAGGCAGGACAGCTGCCATTTTTTTCTCGGTCAGAACCGTCTGCTGCTCGGGAACCAGAAGTAAGGTCTTCTTTCCCGAATCAACTCTGCTCTTTATTTTTTCGATGACCGCTTCTTCTCTTCTGCTGAAAAAGCCGCCTTCAAGAAGATTAAGCAAATCAGCTCCCCTCCTTTACGTATTTTTCGTTTATGGAATAGCCTCGCCCTCTGGAGGTGAGAATTATTTTCTCGCCCTCTGCTTCAAGCTTTGAGCGCAGATAATGAATGTAAACGTTTACTATTCCTGCGTCTGTTGCCCCTGCGAAAACCGCAGAGAGTATTTTTTCCTTTGAAACGAAGCCGCCCTCGCTGATAAGGAGCGAAAGAAGCGAATATTCAAGCTCCGTAAGCTCAATCCTCTCCCCGTCAAGCAAGGCAGCTCTTCCGGCGGAGGCGAGGGTAAGTCTTTTTGCGCCGCCACGTGGCATAAATGCTTTTTTAATTTCTCCCAAGGGAAGGGGAAGGTCGAGTACTGTCAGCGCACCGTTTGCCTCTATCTCAATGTAGCGTCCGTCTGAGGTGTGACCCTCACGGATAATTACGTCAGCTCCCGCCTCCTTCTCACAAGGCTCAAAGGCAAAGGGAATTTCAAAGCGCACCTTTCTCAAAAGATATGCGTCGTCTATTAAAAAGCAGATGCGTTTCATGAAAATCTCCCCCTGTCATAAAATCTTTTAATATATTATAACGCATAAGTCTGCCCACTGTCAAGAATTCGTAAAAATCTGTTTTAAATAAAAAAGCCTGCGGCAACATTCGCAATTTCCATAGCAAGATTTGCAATTTTTATATCTGCCGTAATATGGTACAATTATCTCGGTTGAAATTATATTTTATAATTTTAAAACGATTAGAAAAGAGGAGAAAGCTATGAACGATATGATGAAAGAACTTTATTCCATTGGTCTTATTCCCGTAATTAAGATTGAAAATCCCGACGATGCAGTGCCCCTTGCGAAGGCGCTTATAGACGGTGGACTTCCCGCAGCGGAAATCACCTTCAGAACAAAGTGTGCGGCAGAGGCCATAAAAAATATAACAGAGGCATATCCCGAAATGCTTGTAGGAGCAGGAACGGTGCTTACCACAGAGCAGGTTGACGCAGCTATTGCGGCGGGCTCTAAATTCCTCGTATCTCCCGGGCTTAACCCCAAGGTAACCGCTTACGCTCTTTCCAAGGGAATTCCTATGCTTCCCGGCTGCTCAAATCCCTCCGATATCGAGGCGGCGCTTGAGCTTGGTCTTACAACCGTGAAATTCTTCCCTGCAGAGGCGGCAGGCGGTCTTAAGATGCTTAAGGCTATGGCGGCTCCCTACGGTCAGCTTACCTTTATGCCCACAGGCGGTATAAGCCAGGATAACCTTCTTGACTATCTTAAGTTCAACAAGATAGTTGCATGCGGCGGCTCCTTTATGGTAAAGGACGAGCTTGTTAAGGAAAAGAAATGGGAGGAGATTACTCTCCTTACGAAGAACGCTGTTAAGGCTATGCTCGGCTTTGAGTTCCTTCACATGGGCATAAACAACGAAAGCGAGGAGGAGGCTCTTCGCGGAGCTAAGCTCTTCGAGTGCATGTTCGGTATGGAGGTTAAGGTTGGCGGCAAATCAGCATTTGCGGGCGGAGCCTTTGAATTTATGAAATCAAAGGGCCCCGGAAAGCACGGTCATATTGCAATCCGTACCAACTTTGTAGACAGAGCTATGGCTTATTTCAAGAGAATGGGATTTGAGTTCGACGAGTCTACAATTACATACGACGAGAAGACAGGTAAGCCCAAGTTCGTTTATTTCAAGGAAGAGATTTGCGGATTTGCTATTCACCTTCTCCAGAAATAAAAGTCGTAGCTTAGGTATTTCGGCATAAACCGAATAAAAAACAAATTGGGGCGTTGCGAAAAGCAGTGCCTCAATTTTACTTATGTTGAAGTCATTTTAAGCTAAGGTTGGGAACCCAAATGGTTCCCTTCGTTTTTATCAAAGTTTTTTATTCTTCCTCGTTTCCTCGCTCATCGTACA
>CAJGCM010000136.1 GCA_904501765.1 uncultured Clostridia bacterium
TGCAGCGCATGCTTCGCAGCAAAGAAAGAAGCTCAGGAGTAATATTCCCATGGAAATATGCGGCATGGCGTAATCCGCCTCGCATCATAGCTTCTTCGGAAAAGAGCGGGTACGTAATGTGCCGGCTCTTTTCCTTTTTGTTGGAATTAAATCTTGTTTTATCCAAAAAATAAAAATACCCATGTCTTTATTTGTTGACAAAAGTCATAGCTTGTGTTATACTTTACATTGGTAAAATATTTTAATTATAATTAAGCCGAGGATTTTCAGTTTATGGAACAAAAGCTTAAAAGAAATAAAAAATCTTTCGGGAAGAGCGCCGAAGGACGGATTCCCAGAGAGTGTGCGCCGGATAATTACATATACGGCAGAAATGCGGTGAAGGAGCTTATCGAGAGCGGCAGGGATATAGAAAAAATATTTATCCAGTCGGGGGATAGAGAAGGCTCAGTGAAGGTTATTGCCTCTTTGGCGGCAGAGCGAAAAATTCCCATTATGGATGCCGATAAATCAAGGCTTGACAATATGATTGGCTCCGGACGCCACCAGGGCGTGGTAGCAGTAGCCTCGGAGCATAATTATTCCTCGGTTGAAGAGATACTTGCTTATGCCGAGGAGCGTGGCGAGAGCCCCTTTGTCGTAATACTTGACGGTGTCGAGGACCCTCATAATCTTGGCGCAATTATAAGAAGCGCTGAATGTCAGGGAGCGCACGGTATAATAATTCCGAAAAGGAGAGCGGTGGGCCTCACCCCTACGGTAGCCAAATCCTCTGCGGGAGCAATTATGCATATGCGAGTGGCGAAGGTAACGAATATTGCTGCGACAATAGACGAGCTTAAAGAAAAGGGCTTCTGGTTCTACGCCGCAGATATGGACGGTGAGAGTCTTTATAAAACCGATTTTTCAGGCTCGGTAGGTCTTGTTATGGGAAGCGAAGGCTTTGGAATATCGAGGCTCGTTCGTGAAAAATGCGATTTCGTGGTGTCCATTCCGATGTGGGGGCAGGTTAATTCTATGAACGTTTCTTGTGCCGCCGCTGTTATTATGGCAGAGGTAGCAAGGCAGAAAAAGGCTCTTTAATCAAAGAGAGTTATATCGGAAATAGCAACCTATTCTTTAAGAAAGGAAAAGTCGGGCTATGCAGAACAACGACATTAGCGCAGAAAACGAAAAAATTAAAGAAATTTTGGATAAAATAAGCGAAGAAAATGCTGCCGCAAAGATAACCGATGGGGAAGGTGGCTCTATGGAATTTGATTTCAGCCGTCCAATGCCAAAAACCTCTCTTGTGTTTGAACAAACGGAGGATGCGGAGGCGGCAGAGGCTGAAGATTTGAATATATCAGCGCCTGTCACTACCTCAGAAACGGTGGAGGCCGAAGCTTCGGTTAGTGACACTTTTTTTGCAGAAGCGGATAAAGCTACCGACGGTGGCGGTGATAGCGCTGATTACAGACCGGAAGCATCTCCTATGATATGGAAAACCTATGTTCCCAGCTTTACTGAGGCAACTCAGCGCACGTACAGCTTTATGGACGAGGAAGCCTATGAGCGCAAGAAAAAGGAGAGCGGACAGGTTTTATATAATAAAGCTGCGGCTTTGGCTGAGGATACGGGCGCAAGGGACGTAGACCCCACCGCAGAGATAGACAGCGGAGAAGAGCTTGATGCGGCGGTTGTGGTAAACGTAAACAATAAAGAGCCTGAAAGACACTCTTCCGCCTCTGTATTTAAGTTCTCAGAGGAAACCGAGGGGCGTCATAAGAAAACGCCCGAAGAGCTTGAGATGGAAGAGCTTGACGAGCTTTTCGGCAGGAACAAAAAGCCTGAGGCTGAGATGCCCGAGGACGGTGCAGAGGTAAACGTTGAAGACGTTGACGGTGCGCCTCAGGGCAACGAGGAGGACGCCTTCAATATTCCCGACCCTCTCCGACTCTTTGATATGTCAGAGAGAGGTGTTGGCGAAGAGACTCTTTCGGAGGAAGAGCTGCCCCGTGGCGCAGGAGTTGAACCAGGTAAAAATCCGTGCGACTCGAAGGTAGATTATTTCGGTAAAAGAGATTTGTTCAAGGATAAATTCCTTGACAAGATAATGGCGACAAGGCTTCGTATGATAATAGTAGTTCTTTTAGGAGTCCTGACGTTGGCGTACGAGCTGTTGCCCGTGTTCGGTGTCGACCCATTTGCCCTCGTAGGCATTAAGTACTCTCACCCCTTGAGTGTCAGCATCGACCTTTGTCTTCTTTTCTGTATGTATGCGCTGACTCTCCCTGAAACTGTGCGAGGCTTTGCGGCAATCAGACGTAAGATTTTAGCCCCTGAGCTGTCGCTTACGTTTTCCGCTCTGGCTATTGCCGTATACAGTATTTTGTGCATCAGCTTATCAAATGAAGGTATTGCGGTGGCGTCGCTCTTTGTAATCCCGGCAGTAAATGCTGTGTATTCTACATATTGCATACAGTGGGCTGATTTTGCTGATTTCAAGCTTGTGTCGGAAAACGGAGAGAAATACGCCGTAGACGTAAGGAATACAAGGGAGCTTGACAGGGAGAATATGGCTCTTGACGGTGCCGTAAATGAGTACGAATCAAAATTGGCGAGAGATTTCAGCGCTTCCTTTATCTCTGACTTCTTCGAAAATTCTTCCCGCAACAGGGAAAACAACGTAAATAACGGATATATATACCTGCTAATTGTGATAGCGGGTGCTCTTAGTGCCTTTGTGGCGTATATAACAGGCGGAGGTATAGCAGATGCCGCATTCGCCCTCTGCCTTACCTTTACGTTAGGACAGCCGGCATTCTTTATACTATCCCATAAGCTTCCAAGACGTCTTATGGAATCGGAAATAGTAGAGGACGGCTCTGCCGCAATAGGAGAGGAAACCTATTACGACTTAGGTGACGTTGATGTTGTAACCTTTGAGGATACAGAAATCTTCGGAGAGGACGACGTAGTGTTCAAAAGCGTTACTATAAGTGATAAAAACGGTGATTACAGGAAGGTTATGCGCAAAATGGCATCACTCTTCCTCCCCCTCGGCGGACCTCTTGCGGAGCTGTTTTTGACAGCCTTCAATAAGCAGTGTCAGCCTGCGGAGGATATAATAATTGAGGACGACGGTGTTTCGGGTATCGTTGATGGCTCAAAGGTTATGGCTGGCTCATTCGAATATATGAGAAGGCACGGAGTGCAGCTACCTCCCGAAAGTGCCTCAAATCTCGCCAGCACAAAGACTATGTACGGAGCAGAGGATGGAGCGATTTTTGCCAAATTCAGCATACAGTATTCCTTCTCAGAGAGCTTTGCCAGAATGATGTCCTCTCTTATTGAGGGCGAGATTATTCCTCTTGTATATACCCGTGACCCCAATATAAATAATGACCTTATGAATTTCCTATCGGGTGGGAAGGTCACAATAAAGGTTATGCGTAAAAACTCTACCGCCCCCAAATATCGCCCTCTTTATAAGAGCCTTTCCGCACCTGCCGTTTCCTTCGGTGATAAGAACGATATTGTGAATATGGTAGTCAGGTCGAAGGACTACTGCATCTATCAGTCGAAGCTATCTGTTTTCGAGCTGGTAGCGGCGTGTATTGGAACCTTTGCGGCAGTTGGACTTGCGTTATTTGGCGCAGCTAACCCTTTGATAGCAGCGGGCGGATGTCTGTGGCAATTAACACTCGGTGTATGCCTCTTTGCCTCTGGAAATAAAGCCTTGATAAGAAAAGGAAAATAATAGGAAATGTCTGAAATTAAAAACCTTTCCTCGGTATTAAAGTCGGTAAGTAAGCCCGGCAGATATATCGGAGGAGAATACAACAGCATAATAAAAGATAAGCAGAATATAAAGTGCAGAATAGCCTTTTGCTTCCCCGACACCTACGAGATAGGCATGTCCAATTTAGGAGTCAGAATTCTTTACGACGTGCTTAACAGAGAAGAAAAGATTTGGTGCGAAAGAGTTTATGCTCCTTGGGTTGATATGAAGGAGAAAATGGAGCAATACTCCATACCTCTCACCGCTCTTGAAAGCGGTGATGCGGTCTCCGATTTTGATATGGTGGCATTTTCTCTTCAGTATGAGATGTGCTACACGACGGCGATAGCTATGCTTAAGCTTGCGGGTATTCCCACTCTGTCAAAGGACAGGGTGGAGGGCTGTCCTATAATCATAGCAGGCGGACCCTGTGTATATAATGCAGAGCCGGTTGCGGATTTCTTCGACCTTATAAACGTAGGAGAGGGAGAAGAGGTGCTGGTCGAAATATCCAATCTCTATATGGAAATGAAGGAGAGCGGTACTTATACCAGAGATGCTTTTCTTAAAGCGGCAACGGCGATAGAGGGCGTTTATATTCCCTCGCTTTACGACGTTGAATATAATGAGGACGGGACGATAAAGGAATACCGCCCCAAATACGACTTTGTTCCAAAGAAAATCAAGAAGAGAATAATAGCGGATCTTGACAGCGCACCATACCCCGAAAAGCTCGTTATGCCTTATGTTGAAACTGTTCATGACAGAATAGTTTTAGAGGTTTACCGAGGCTGCATCAGGGGCTGTCGGTTCTGTCAGGCTGGAATGGTTTACCGCCCTATCCGAGAAAAATCTCCTAAAGCTCTCTGTAAAGCGGCTAAATGCTTATATGAAAATACAGGCTATGAGGAAATATCGCTTATATCTCTTTCTATAAGTGATTATTCCCGTCTTAGAGAGCTGACCGATGGGCTCCTTTCCTGGACGGACGAAAAAAGGGTGAGCCTTTCATTGCCTTCGCTCCGACTTGATAGCTTCTCTGAGGAGCTTATGGAGAAGGTAAGTAGCGTAAGAAGCGGTGGACTAACCTTCGCTCCCGAGGCGGGTACTCAGCGCCTTCGTGACGTAATAAATAAAAACGTAACCGAATCCGACCTCGAAAATGCAGTAAAAATTGCCTTTAAGGGTGGCAAAAACAACGTAAAGCTTTACTTTATGAACGGACTGCCAACCGAAACCCTCGAGGATATCGAAGGTATAGCAGCTCTTTCCAAAAAGGTTATAGACTGCTATTATTCTCTTCCTAAAGAGGAGCGACCTAAGGGAGGTGTAGGCGTTACAATAAGCGTAGCCTGCTTCGTTCCAAAGCCCTTTACCCCATTCCAGTGGGAAAGGCAGGATACGAGAGAGAGCCTTGAGCTAAAACAAAAGCATCTTCGTGAAAAGATAACTGATAAAAGAATACGTTACACATATCACGATTCGGGCGTTTCACGAATCGAGGCAATTTTTGCAAGAGGTGACAGGCGCCTTGCTCCTGCGATAGCTATGGCTGTCGAGGAAGGCTTCATATTTGATGCGTGGGACGAGTTCTTCAGCTATGACAGATGGATGGATGTGTTTGACCGCGCAGGAATTGATACGGACTTTTATACCACAAGAGGCTTCGGACTTGACGAGGTTCTGCCTTGGGATATAATTGACTGCGGCGTGACAAAGGAATATCTGTTAAGAGAAAGGGCGAAGGCGTACGAAGGAAAAACAACGCCCTCTTGCGCCGAGCATTGTAACGGATGCGGCGCCAATAAGCTGGGAGGTAATAACAAATGGTGCAAGTAAATAACACTCCCATAACCGTCAGAGCAAAGTTCTATAAAACCGGAAAGCTTCAGTATATATCTCATCTTGATTTGGTCAGAACGATGATGAAAATTATCGTCAGAGCAAAGCTTCCTCTTTGGTATACCGAGGGCTTTAATCCTAAACCGAAGCTCACCTTTGCCGCTCCTCTTTCCATAGGAACGGAAAGTCTTTGTGAATTTATGGATATAAGGCTTACAGATAGGGTTCCCGAGAGTGAGATTATGGAAAGTCTTAATGAAAATCTCACACCAGATATGCAGGTAACGGAGGTTTATTATCCCGAGGATAAAATGACCTCGCTGAAATATCTTGCTTATAAAATAACCTTAAATATTGGTTGTGGGTCTTGCGATGGGGCAGAGCAAATCAA
>CAJGCM010000137.1 GCA_904501765.1 uncultured Clostridia bacterium
AAAAATCCTTAGCGTACCGTCCACAGGGTGTCGCTGGGGATTTTTCACATTTATGGCAAATGGGAATATACTGTTATCAGCCGAGGCATCGGCCAAGGCTGCCTCGGGGGCAAAACCCGACCCGAATTTATACCCTTATAAAGCCGAGGATAATTTATAATATCCATTACACGCAATTTCCAAAAAGAGGAAAGCTTATGAAAATAGTAATAGTACGTCCCCCGAAATTTCTCACACCGCTGATAAAGAAAATTTTCGGGATTAAATAACATAGTATAAAACATAAAAAATGAGGAAAACCTATGATTTTCCTCATTTTTTATTATAGTTTGTTATTTGGTTCTGCCAAATTGCAGCCGTCACTTAAAGCTATTAAAGTTTTGATTAAATCTGAGAGAAGAATTTGAATTTCTTGTCCTCGTGACCGTAGAGAGTTTCGTGACCGAAGTCGGGGTAAATTACCATTTCCTTCTCGCAGATAAGCTTATTGAACATAGCAAACTGAGTGGAGGGAGGGCAAATTGTGTCCATAAGACCGGTTGCTATAAATACCTTTGCTCGAACTCTCTTTGCAAGGAACTGAATATCTATGTAGCCGAGCTTCTCAAAGAATTCGTCCACTCTCTCGTGAGTGGGATCAAAGTAACGCAGGTAATATCTTATGCCCTCATATGCGCCCTTATCAAGATCCATCTCCCAAACTCTCTTATAGTCGGAAAGATAGGGGAAATCGGGAGCGCAAAGCTTAATTTCGGGAACGAGAGCTGCGCAGGCTATGGAAAGTGCACCGCCCTGAGAACCACCGTAAACACCGATACGTCCCTCGTCAACGTAATCGAGCGCCATAACTACTCTTGCAAGCATAGCGGTATCGAGGAATATATCACGATAAAGAAGATCCTCGGGCTTTCCGTCAATACCCTTAATAAAAGGTGTGGTAATGGTTGTGCCCGGAACACCGCCTACGTCCTCAGAAAATCCGCCCTGACCACGCACGTCCAAAGAAGCAATAACGTAGCCCTCTGCCGCATAGGGAATCAAGTCAAACCAGTTTCCCGCATTTCCCGAGAGTCCGTGGAATTTAAGGAGTGCGGGCACTCTTCCTTCAATGTTTTTAGGCTTAAGGAATTTTGCGTGAATTCTCGCCCCCTTAGTAGATGTAAAGGTAAGGTGGTAGGCATCGCATATATTGGATTTAAGATCGTAAGGCTCAAAATCTACCTTAGGATCTATTGCGGCAAGCTCTGCTAAGGATTTATCCCAAAACTCGTCAAAATCCTTCGGACAGGGATTTATTCCCATATAGGATTTCAGTTCTTCTAAGGGTTTATCTATAAGTGGCATGTTTTTATCCTCTTTTCGCTCTTTCGGCGTTATTTCTTGATTTTTATTAACTTATATTCAGGTCAATTCCTGACACGGGGCGCTCTTGCCCCTTTTTATCAGAAGAACACGTCCCTTGCCTTCTCCTTGATTTCAGCAGAGGTTGCGAAGGGAATTCTCGTTGTATATCCACGTTTTGCGGCAACTATCATTTTCGCAGGCCACTCAAAAATAGCGTGATTCCACTGATTAATACTATCATTATAAAGCTCTCTTGCCGCAGTGATTTCTCTTTGCAGATACATATTCTGCTGCATAGCGTCCTCAATCTGCTCGTGAGCCTTAAGGTCGGGATAGTTTTCAAAGGCTATATTGATATTTTTCGAAATAGCGTCTATGTCAGCCGCCACCTCGTTTCTTGAATCCTCGTTTGCGGAGCTGCCGCTTCTGTACATAGCTATTTTAGCAAAGGTGTCCTTATCAAGGTCGATAGCCTTGTCAAGAAGTCTTGCGCAGTTCTGTAAAACAACTACTCTCTGCTCAAGATAGTTATCAATCTGAGATGCGTTTCTCTGAATCTTTTGCTCAAGCTGCTGTAAATAATTGCCCGCCTTGGTTTTTATGAACAGGAATACTATACCCGGAATAATTCCAAGCACCCAAAGCATAATTTCGAAAAGCGTAGAGCCGAAGCCAACCTTTACGGGTATCTTCTTTGCTATAACGTTTACGTCGCGTCCCTCTTCAAGAACGAGGCTGTTATCCATTTCGTCAAGTCCGTTTGCCATTCAAAAAATCCTCCTTAAAATTCAGGGTTATGTATTATTTGTTTTTCCCTTTTTCTTTTTACCTTTGTTTTCTTTTGTTTCATTTTTTGCTTCGTTTTTCGCCTCGGGCTCTGTGCTTTCCGCCTTTGTTCCTCGGGATATGGCGAGAGCCATCTCTTCAATTGTCGGGGCGTCCTCTCCGTCGTACCCTATATGAGCGAACAAGCCGTGATAACAAGCGGCGGCAGCCGCATTTACAGAAGGAACGTCGCCGACTATTCTTCCGAAGGCGGTTTCGCTCATATCAAGCTCCGTGATACCGATAAGCGTTCGCTTCGTCAGCGGTATGTACTCTATCCAGGGAACGGGAACCGCGTGCATTCTGCCGTCACCGCCGAAGGTTGGTACGTAATCCGTTCTCTTCACTGCCGCATAGGAATAGGCTATAACCTCAACCGTGTCGGATTTTTCACCCGCCCTTACGGGTACGGTTTTCAGTATTACCTCGGTTGCTGTATTCTCGTGGGCAAATTTTTCTCTGCCTATTTTGTTCGCCATGGTTTCGTATTCCTTGGCGGTATAATGGAACTCCGAATCAAAGGGCTCCATAGAAGCCACAGGCTCCGCCTGGTATGCGGGAACCGCAAGAAGCGGCGCAAAATCGAAATACACCGACTTGAAATACAGGTTGTTGAAATTGATAAAGCCTTCACGACAGCTGTCAAAATCGTAGGAATAATAATTTTTAGCCGAGGTGTCCATTTTCCAATTCTGCATATGCTCCGATGTGATAAGGTTATGAGAGCCCCTCTTCACAAAGGAGAAATCGTCCCCAAAGCCTGCGTCAGAGCGCAAAAGCTTCACGGTTTCTATTTGGGACAAGGGCGTAAACATAACTCGGAACTGCTGCTCGTTATCTCTGTCGTACGCACCGAAGGAAACCTCGAATTCGGTATTTGCCATAGCGGTGAAATTGCCGCCCTCTGCAAGGGATTTTTCCGCCAGCTCCAAAAGCTCGCCCTCGCCCTTTTTGACGTATTTTGAAAACTCCTTTTCGGAAAGCCTCTCAAGATGTGACGGCTGCCTTGAAAAGTTAAGCTCTTGGGCTGTCTGATGCCCGAAGTTCAGCTTCGTTTCCGTAGAGTATTCAGGCTTAGGCTTAACCACGCTTGCGTGAAGCAGTTGCGTCCTGGTAACAGCCCTCATGCCGTTCTTTGTTCTCTCGTAGGAAGTCCATCTTATAAGCAGCTCTCCGTGATAGGTTTCGCTGCCCATGCGGCATTCAAGCGTCCTCTCAAAAAGAAATGGATTTTCAAGAAGTGAGCCGGATACCGTATCAACCACCGACGATGATATACTGTCTGAATCTTCGTAAGCGTAGTTTTCGCATAAGTATTTAAGCTTTCCGGGTGTAAACTGCTTGTCGAAGGATATAGCAGGCAGGGTTTTCTCGATTAAGGAGAAGGTAATACCGTCGTCAAAGGCACGGTTCAGCGGCTCCATTTGCTCCCAAGCCTTACTCAAAAGCCTCGCCGCCTCACGCTCCTCGTCTTCAAGCTGCAAAGAATTCTGCTTTATAAGATTTCCAAGCTTCTTTATGGCTATAACGAAGGATACGACTGATACACACAAGCTTACTGCGGCAAGAGTTATCTTCAGCCACAGCTCCATACCGAGGAAGAAGAAAAGAACAGCCCCCGCAATGCACAGCGCCGCCAGAATTATCAGAAGCACTCTGAAAACCTTGTATTTCGTAAGCGTTCCCTTCAGCTTTTCTATCTGCGCAATATGCGACTTATATTCAGCTACGGTCTTTCTGTTCTCCTCAACCTTAACCTTCGAGGAAGAAACAAGCGCATCAAACGCCTCTTTTACGTTTTTATCGTGAATCTCTTTTAAACCCTTTTCATAATATTCAAGCGGCGAATATAAAGAAAGCTCCATGCGTGTATACCTCCCTTCGCTAAAAATTCTCTGCGCCCTATTTTCTGTAATCTATACAGGAAAATTGCGCCACTTACGCCTTTAACTGTATTCTAACACAAACTAAAGATAAAATCAACAAAAATATAAAACTTTACCCTCTATTTTTATCCCGTTGGGATAAAATATTTTTTCGATGTTGGGACAACACTATATAAAAGCGCAAAAGTTCCTCGAAAAGTAAAATAGCTATTGCTTTTCCAGGTAAAATGTGCTATATTTAATTTACACATTTGCGTTTTTGTCTTTTTAATTTAAAGTCGAAAATGCTAAACCCCTACAAAAAACAAAGGACGGCATTTATGAAAAACCATACTCTTCATGAGAAGCTTCATTTTGATACCCTGCGTGAGCTTCTCGAATGGGCGGCAAAAAAATACGAGGGTAAATACGCATATTCTTATACTTCCTCGAAAGTAAAGCAGAATAAAAGAATCAAATTTGAGGAATTCGCCGCCGACGTACGTGCTTTGGCAAGTGAGCTTTCAGCTATGGGCTGCTGTGGAAAGCACTGCTGCGTTATAGGCAAGTTTTCCTATGATTTCGCCCTTATGTACTATGCAACCCTCTCCATTGGCGCAGTGCTCATACCCCTTGACAAGGACTGGAGTAAGGCGGAGCTTGCGGACACAGCTTCAAAGGCAGAAGCTGACTATCTTTTCGCAGACGAGGAAATTTCAGAAAAGGCAGAGCACGTAGCATCTGTATGCAAGCTTTGTGGAGATGTAGTATATCTTAATTCCGAGATGAGCGAAAGCAGCCTTGAAAAGCTGATAGACCGTGGGCGTGATAGGTTTTCTGAAAACCCGAGCCTCTTTTACGATGCGCCCATTGACCCCGAAAAAATGGCTCTTTTAGTCTTCACCTCAGGCACTACCGGCAAAGGAAAGGGCGTTATGTTAAGCCAGAAGGCAATCCTATCCGACCTTTATAACGTTACTCATTATATAGATTTCGCAGACAAAACCGTAGGCGTTCTTCCCCCTCACCACACCTATGGCTCAAGCATTATGCTTGTCGGTCACGTTATGATAGGCTGTGAAGTTTATATTTCCTCAGGCCTTAAATATATCCAAAAGGAGCTTAAGGAAGAGCGCCCGGGGCATCTTATTCTCGTGCCTCTGTACCTCGAAACCTTCTATCGCAGAATTCAGGATAACATCAAGAAGAGCGGAAAGGAAAAAAAGGTCGCCTTTGCAATGAAGCTGTCAGGGCTGCTTCGAAAAATAGGAATAGACGTAAGGCGTCGTCTTTTCAGCGAAATCCTCGCCGCCTTCGGTGGTAATGTCAGAATGATAATCACAGGCGGTGCGCCCATAAACCCCGATATAATGAATTTCTATGACTCCATCGGCATTACCGTTCTTAACGGCTACGGAATAACCGAATGCGCTCCGTTAATATCGGTAAACAGAAGTAGGAATATAGTAAGGGGCAGTGTTGGCAACCCCATAGACGAGGTCGAGGTTAAAATTGATTCCCCCGACGAGAACGGAGAGGGCGAAATCCTCGTGAAGGGCCCCAACGTCATGTTAGGCTATTTTCGTGACGAGGATGCCACAAGGGAAGCCTTTACCGAGGACGGATATTTCAGAACGGGTGACTACGGAAAGCTGGAGGGCGGAGTTGTCTTTATCACTGGAAGGAAGAAAAACCTCATAATCCTCTCAAACGGAAAGA
The DNA here is from genome assembly GCA_904501765.1 of uncultured Clostridia bacterium. GTDB lineage: Bacteria > Bacillota > Clostridia > Oscillospirales > CAG-272 > UBA1740. Next base: position 5,754 of record CAJGCM010000137.1, read on the forward strand.
ATGTCTACCCCGAGGAAATCGAAAACGAATTTACCGCCACCCCCGGCGTCCTCGATATTATAGTATACGAAGGAAAAAGCCGCCGCGGTATGGAGCATAACGCCATAGTTGCAGAGATTTATCCCGACCGTGAGTGGTGTGA
>CAJGCM010000138.1 GCA_904501765.1 uncultured Clostridia bacterium
AGAACGCCCTCCATGTTTTCTATCTTGGCGATAATCTTTATTGAGTGACCGCCGTGATAATCTAAGAATTTGCGAAGCTCGACAACGTTGTCTCGGCATCTTACGAAGGAGGCGGCAACAAAGTCCACGTCCTCCTTGATTCCGAACAAGAGGTCTGCCTCGTCCTTTTCGCTGATGTAAGGCATATCTATCGAGGTGTTCGGTATATTTATGCTCTTCCTGTCGGAAACAACACCGCCTATCTCAACTCGGCATATAATATCCGTATCGGTTATCTCCTCAGCGAGGAGGGATACCTTTCCGTCGTCAACCAGAATTCTCGTACCCGGAGCAATCTGCCTCACAAGAGGCGGATATGAAATGCCGACCTCGTCCTTGCTGCCGAAAATTTCTCTTGCGGTGAGGGTGAATTTATCTCCCTTCGCAAGAAAAACCTTCCCCTCCTCGAATACTCCGAGCCTGATTTCGGGGCCTTTCGTATCAAGAAGCACTGCAGCGGGAAGCTTCAGCCTATCCCTTACCTTTCTGAATCGGTCGATAAGCTCTTTATGATATTCCGGAGTGCCGTGAGAAAAATTAAATCTCGCAACGTTCATTCCGCTCTTAAGCATTTTTTCCATAACGTCCTCGCATGAAGATGCAGGGCCTATGGTGCAAACAATTTTCGTTTTCCGCATTTTATTCTCCTTTTTGTAAAAACTAATACTGTCAGTGCAGTGTGGCTTTTTTATTATTGCCACCTGCCTTTATATTTTATCACAGTGGCTCCCCGACTTTTTTGTCCTTTTTGTAAATCTTTGGCAAAGATACGATAAAGAAATTTCGCCCCCATACTGTGATAAATAATATTTAAATACGTTTGCCAAGCCTATGGCAATAAAATCAGGCGCTTCGCTGCCTACGAAGGAGACCCGTATGATAATCACAAAGGACAAAAAATTTTATAAATCCCTTCTTCTTTTAGCTCTGCCCATAGCTCTCCAGAATCTTCTTACCTTCTCGGTGGGGCTTTGCGACAGCCTTATGATAGGGCAGCTTGGCGACAGCGCCATATCCGGCGTTTATATGGGAAACCAGATACAAACCCTCCTCCAGGTCTTTTCAGGGGGAGTTGAAGGGGCAATGCTCATACTGAACGCCCAATATTGGGGCGAAGACGACGGGGAGAGCATTAAAAAAATAACGAGCCTCGGGCTAAAGTTTACCTTTGCCCTTTCCCTTGCCGTAAGCCTTTTTTGCGCAGTTTTTCCAAAATTCGTAATATCTCTTTTTACCTCCGACGAGGAAACGGTAAAACTTGGCGCCGAATACCTGTCAATTATCGCCTATTCCTTCGTTTTCTTCTGCCTGACTCAAGGCTTTATCGCAGCAATGCGGAGTGTTGAATCCCCAAAGGTGGGGCTTATAGTTTCCTCTATTTCTCTTGCGGTCAACGCAAGTCTAAATTACATTTTGATTTTCGGAAATTTAGGACTTCCCGCCTTAGGAATAAAAGGTGCGGCAATCGCCACGGTTATCGCAAGAATTCTTGAATTTGCAGCTGTCGCAATTTACGTCTTTTTCATAGATAAAAAGCTGAAATACAGGCTCAAATATCTCCTTGCCCACGACGGTCAGCTTTTGCGTGATTTCGTAAAATACGGTCTTCCCATTATGGCAGGACAGCTTATCTGGGCAGCAAACACTTTTTCGGCATCTATGATTATGGGAAGGCTTGACGGCGAGGGAGTTATAGCCGCCCTCTCCGTAGCAAACACACTTAATAACTTATCCTATGTTGTAATGAACGGTATGTCGGGTGCGGTTGGCATAATAACCGGCAAAACCATAGGAGAAGGAAAACTTGAAAAAATACGTGAATACTCGTACACGGTACAGCTCATATTCATAGCTCTGGGTCTTGTCACGGGAGCCGCCCTTCAGCTTATAAAAGCTCCCTATATCTCGCTATACAGCATTTCCGCAGCAGCCGAAAAAGAGGCATCAGCCTTAATAAACGTACTCTCCTTCACCATAATAGGCACCTCCTACCAGAACGCTTGTCTTTTCGGGCTTGTCAAAAGCGGGGGCGACGTTTCCTTCGTTATGAAAAACGACTTTTTCTTCGTGTTTTTCATAGTTATCCCCTCCGCACTGATAGCCTCTTATTTTAACGCCCCCGCATACCTGGTTTTCCTCTGTTTGAAATCCGACCAGATACTGAAATGCTTTGTCGCCGCAGTTAAAATCAACCGATTTAACTGGATAAAGAAGCTGACGAAGTCCTGATGAATTGCGGCAAAAGCGCACACGCTGCCACTGCCTCAATTTCTTTGTAAAAATTTCACCGGCTACTCTGCGGCATAAACAAAGAATTTCAATATACTTGCTTTGTTGTGGTTTTTACTGTATTTTCTTTAAAAAACAATTAAAATACAATTAAATTTTTTTATTTTCTATTGACAACATATACGCCTTTATGTATAATAAATCCACCAACTTTGTACTCTTGTATACAATTATACAATTTTGGCAAGCTTTGCAAGAAAGGAAAAAAATATGTTAACAAAAAGCCCCTCATCAAACCTTCTTGAGCAATCGCAGTATAAGTACTCATTACAGGACGTGGCAGACCCCAACCTCTACCGCGATATATATTCTTACGACGAAATTCCTAAAATAGCCTTTAACCATAGGCGAGTTCCTCTCAATATGCCCGAGGAAATATGGATAACCGATACGACCTTCCGTGACGGTCAGCAGTCTATGGCACCCTACACTACAAAGCAGATTGTCGACATTTATAAAATGCTTCACCGCCTCGGCGGTCCTCGCGGACTTATAAGACAAAGCGAATTTTTCGTTTACACAAAAAAGGACAGAGAGGCTGCGGAGCAATGTATGGCTCTCGGCTATGAATTCCCCGAAATAACCACCTGGATAAGAGCGAAAAAGGAAGATTTCGCTCTTGTCAAGGACCTCGGAATAAAGGAAACGGGTATTCTTACCAGCGCCTCCGACTATCATATATTCAAAAAACTCGGCATGTCCCGTTCAGAGGCTCTTAATCATTACCTCGGCATAGTAAAAATGGCGTTCGATGCGGGAATTCGCCCCAGATGCCACCTTGAGGATATAACGAGAGCTGATTTCTACGGCTTCGTGGTTCCCTTTGTAAACGAGCTGACAGAGCTTTCGAAGGAAGCGGGAATACCAGTAAAAATCCGTATGTGCGACACTATGGGATACGGCGTTTCCTACCCCGGAGTTGCCCTTCCCCGAAGCGTACCCGGTATAGTTTACGGTCTTCACCACTACTCCGACGTTACCTCCGAGATGCTTGAATGGCACGGACACAACGATTTCTATAAGGGCGTGGCAAATGCGGCGTCCGCCTGGCTTTACGGCGCCTCTGCCGTTAACTGCTCTATGCTCGGCATAGGAGAGCGCACGGGTAACGTTCCCCTTGAGGCGATGGTTATGGAATATGCGGCGCTTCGCGGCAGCTTTGACGGAATGGACCCCACTGTGATAACCGAAATTGCCCGTTACTTCGAAAGAGAGATGCATTACGAAATTCCTCCAATGACTCCCTTTGTAGGAGCAAACTTTAACACTACAAGAGCAGGCATTCACGCAGACGGTCTTATGAAGGACGTTGAGATTTACAATATCTTTAACACCGAGAAAATTCTTGACCGCCCTGCAGAGGTGGGTATTTCAAACACCTCGGGTCTTGCGGGAATTGCCTATTGGATGAACATCAACTACTCCCTAAAAGAAGGGGAAATGCTCACAAAGCAAGACGACATCATAATAAAAATGAAAGAAGAAATAGACGCCGCTTATTCAGATGGCAGAACCACCCTTATGAGTAAAAGCGAGCTTGAAGAAATGGCAGCCAGGCTTTCGGGTGGCAGATTTGCTTATGACGGCGTAAGGAAATAGCTATGATAATAGACGGCATGTCACTTTCTCTTGAGGATGCGGTTTACGCCCAGCTCGAGGAAGAAATTTTATCAGGAAAGCTGCTCCCCGGTGAGCAGCTCAGAGAGTTGGCTCTCTCCCGCAGACTTAACGTGAGCAGAACGCCGGTAAGAGGCGCTCTACACAGGCTTAAGGACGAGGGGCTGGTTGAGCTTTCCGCAAACAGAGGAGCCACGGTGGTTGGTATCACCGAGGCGGACCTTACTGATGCTTATCTTATCCGCACACGGCTTGACGGATTGGCGTCCAGTATGGCGGCGGAAAGGATTAGCGAGGAGGACAAGCGAACACTTACCGAGTCGGTTGAGCTGTCCGAGTTTTACATAAATAAGAACGACCCCGAACAGATAAAGGAGCTTGACACCAAGTTCCACAGTATAATTTACCGTGCATCCGGCAACAGAATGCTATGCAAAATCCTTACCGACCTTCACAGAAACATAAAAACCTACCGCAAAATTTCTCTTGCCACCCCCGGCAGACCCGAAAAATCTGTTGCCGAGCACAGAGAAATTCTTGAAGCAATACTGCGTGGCGACAGCGACGAGGCCGACAGGCTAACCTCTCTTCACGTAAAGAGAGCTATGGAAAACCTGGTGAAGCAGCTTCAGGAAAAGAACAGTAAATAAAAGTTAAACGAAAGCCCTCTCGCCCATTCAAAAGAACGGTGGGCGAGGGGCTTCGACTGCGCTATGACAAATCGGGAATAGAAATTCCCGATTATAAAGAAAGGAAGTCATAATGGGATATACCATTTCAGAGAAAATAATAAAGAAGCACCTCGTTTCAGGGCAAATGGTGTGCGGCGAGGAGATAGGTCTTAAAATCGACCAGACTCTTACCCAGGACGCCACGGGAACTATGGCATACCTTCAATTTGAAGCTATGGGAACGGAGCGGGTAAAAACCGAGCTTTCGGTAGCCTATATCGACCATAACACCCTTCAAGCCGGTTTTGAAAATGCCGATGACCACAGATATATACAAACCGTCGCCAAAAAGCACGGACTCAGGTTCTCCCGCCCGGGTAACGGAATCTGCCATCAGGTTCATCTGGAAAGATTTGCCACACCGGGTAAAACTCTTATCGGCTCCGACAGCCATACCCCTACTGCAGGAGGCATAGGAATGCTTGCTATGGGTGCGGGAGGTCTTGACGTAGCCGTAGCTATGGGCGGCGGAACCTACTACATCACAATGCCTAAAATGATTAGAATAAACCTGACGGGAAGCTTAAGCTCCTACGTCAGCGCAAAGGACGTAATCCTTGAGGTTTTGAGAATACTCTCGGTTAAGGGCGGAGTTGGCGCTATTGTGGAATACGGCGGAGAGGGCGTAAAGAGCCTTTCCGTTCCCCAGAGAGCCACGATTACCAATATGGGCGCCGAGCTTGGAGCCACAACCTCCATATTCCCCTCAGACGAGGTAACCAAGAAATTCCTTGAAGCACAGGGGCGTGTTAATGATTTCAAGGAGCTTTCGGCAGACGAGGACGCAAAATACGATGCGGTGTACACCGTGGACCTCGCAGCTCTTAAGCCCCTTGCAGCCTGCCCTCACAGCCCCGACAACGTAAAGCCTATATCGGCTCTTGCAGGTCAGCCTATAAGCCAGGTATGCATCGGCTCCTGCACAAACTCCTCCCTTCTTGATATGCTTACGGTTGCGGCTATGCTGAAGGGAAAAACCGTTCACCCGGACGTAAGCCTCTCTATCTCCCCCGGCTCAAAGCAGGTTTACACTATGCTTGCAGAGTGCGGCGCTCTGGCTGATTTGATTTCCGCGGGAGCGAGAATTCTTGAATGTGCCTGCGGTCCTTGTATAGGTATGGGCTTCTCTCCCAAATCGAAGGGCGTCAGCCTCAG
>CAJGCM010000139.1 GCA_904501765.1 uncultured Clostridia bacterium
TCGGTAATTTGCATAACGGTTTCCTTTTAGAGCATATAATCGGGGCGCCTGTACTTCATATGTACAAGCTGCCCCGTTGCCGAAATCACGGCGTTTTCATAAAGTTTATAATAATTAGCCGAGAAGCTTCTTAACGCACTCGCCGATTCTCTCGTCCTTGCAGTTAGCAAAGAAATATTCCTTGAAATTCTTGCCGCCGAGAGCGCCAAGAACAAGCTCTCTGTCAAGGTTTTCAAGTATGTACACCATATCGGTATGAGTTACCTTCTTAACCTCGTCAAGAATCTTCTTGTTTCTCTGCTCGGGAACTGCTCTTTCTCTGGGATATCCAAGACCCCATTCGGAAACGAAGAGCTTTTCAAATACGTACTGAAGGTTAAGCTCACAGCCCCAGCCCCAGCCCTTTGCAAAGGGCATAGCTATTGCGTTGCCGTTATTAACCTGTGTGAACTGATATGCGTCGGTGGGGTCTACTACGTGACCGCAAAGAACTCCTGGGAAGGAATTGCAGGCAAGCATTGCTCCTTCACCTGTGCCGCAGCCTGTGATAACAAGATCGCAGGCGCCTGAATTGAGAAGAGTGGCAGCGAGGATACCTATCTGAACGTAGGTAAGCTGCTCCTTATCCTCTGCGGAATACATACCGTAGTTATAAACCTCGTGTCCGAGAGGCTCAACTACCTTCTTAAGAGTATCGCAGATAAGAGCGTTTTTAGCAGCCTGGCTGTTTTCGTTGATAAGAGCGATTTTCATATTTGTTATTTCCTTTTCTGAAAAAATATTTTTATACCTTATAAAAGACCGAAAGCTTAAGGAGTAAGTCTGTTAGGTCCTCTGAATAAGAACTGAACCTCTTTTATGGAAAGTCCGAGGAAGAGCATTGTAAGCCTGTCAATTCCGATTCCAAAGCCACCGTGAGGGGGGCAGCCGTACTTGAAGAACTCGAGATAGAACTTAACGTCCTCTGCAAGTCCCTTCTCCTCTGCTTGCGCTTTAAGAACCTCGTATCTATGCTCACGCTGCGCACCTGTCGTTATCTCGACGCCTCTCCATATAAGGTCATAGCCCTGGGGTACGCCCGCTTCATCTCTCATGTGGTAGAAGGCACGCTCCTTGGCATCGTAGTCGGTAATAAAGAGGAACTCGTGGCCGAACATATCAGCGGCAAGCTGCTTCGTCATTCTTTCCGCATCTGTGGTAAGGTCGCCCTTAACCTCGTCTGCTACCTTATATCCGTATCTTTCCTCAAGCTCACGGTAAACGTCGGCGAGCTTCATTCTGGGAAAAGGAAGGGTGGGAACGGTGATTTCGGAATCAAACAGCTCCTTGATTTTTTCTCCGTGAGCCGCCTTTACCTTCTCAAGTGCATAAGCGAGCATTTCCTCTTCAAGCTTCATAACGTCCTCGAAGCTGTCTATATAAGAAAACTCAAGGTCGAAGCCCGAAAACTCGGTTGCGTGCTTATTGGTATAGGACTTCTCTGCTCTGAATACGGGACCTGTTTCAAAAATTCTCTCAAGGCCCGACGCCATAGCCATCTGCTTATAGAACTGAGGGGACTGAGCAAGATATGCTTTGGTATCAAAATACTTAACCTCGAAAACATCGGAGCCTGACTCACTTGCCGCTCCTATAAGCTTCGGTGTATGGATTTCCACGAAATTACGCTCGACGAGGAACTCACGCATAGCATTGACGAGAGTAGTCTGCATTTTGAGCATAAGCTGATTTTTTTCACGGCGAAGGTCTATCCAACGATAGTCCATTCTGCAATCTATATCCGAATCGTCCTTAATAGGAAGAGCATCGGCTATGGATTCTATCCTCATCTCAGTGGGATACATCTCAATTCCGCCAAGCTTAACGTATTCGCTGGCAACTACCTCGCCCTCAAAGGTTACAACCGAGTGAATGGTAAGCTTATCAAGAAGCTCTGCCATCTCGGGATGCTCCTCTTTTATGACGGTCACCTGCATTTTACCGGTTATGTCTTTAACTACGATAAACGCCATATTTTTCTTGTTGCGGAAATTCTCAACAAAGCCCTGAATTTTACGCTTTCCCGGGGTGATATCCTTTATATAAGTACGCTCCATTTATTCTACCTCTTAAAAGAAAATTATTACCGAAATATTATATATTATTTTGTCTTGAAAGTCAATAGTCTTTCAAGGTTTTCATCCACAGGCAGGCTTCATCTACCCAGCCCTCGCCCATCTTCTGCACCCATTTACGGTTACCGCACTCGGTGATTTCATTACCGAGGGCAAGTCCGTGGGTGCCGTAGGGATATACGGACAGCTTGAAGGAAAGCCCTAAAGATGCAAGTTTTTCAGCTAAAGCGAGGCTTCCCGCAATAGGGACAAGCTCGTCCTCTGCGGTGTGCCATATGAACATAGGTGCGCTCTTCTCCGAGGCTGCGCATTCAAGAGAAAACTTCCTCTTATCCTCCACTGTAAGCTCGGCAAAGCTTTTGCCCGTAAGGTTCTCAAAGGAGCCTTGGTGGGTGACGACCATTGCGCTTACAACGGGATAGCAAAGGATAGCGCCTGTGGGTCTTATCATAGGATATTTATCCCCGAACTCCGCCTTCATTTCCTCATAATCAAACATAGTCGCCATAGAGCCTGTAAGATGGCCGCCTGCCGAGAAGCCTGTCATAAATACACGAGCGGGATCTACGTAATACTGCTCTGCATGCTCTCTTATGTATATCATAGCTTTGCCTGCATCAATCATCTGCTTCGGGAAATGGTCTCCCTCTTTTCCTACTCTGTAATGAAGAACGAAGGCATTATAACCGTGAGCCACGAATGCGAGAGCAATAGGCTCTCCCTCTCTATCAGAGCAAACGCCCTGGTATCCGCCACCGGGAATGACGAGAATCGCAGGTCGAATCTCTCCGCGACAGGTGGTCGCATAGGTATCTATAAACACTCTTTTATCGGTTCCGTCCAAATAAATTCTTTCGTATTTCATTTTTTATATCTCTCTCCTGATGGTCATTTATTTTAATTTTTAAATTTATTCCTTGCAAATATTTTATACGTAGTTATTATTTGAGGCTGCCTATAAAATCGCACGCCTCGCTTACCCAATTACAAACGAAGGGATCCTCCTCACCAAGGCCTAAGGCGTGAGGCCCGTAGGGATAGATAGACACCTTATAGGTGCAGGCGGCTTTATCTAAGGCGGCAGCCATTTTCACGCTTCCTATCGGGGGTACGCATTTATCCTCTGCCGTATGCCAGATAAATACAGGAGGCGTTTTATCGTTTACGAGACATTCGATTGAAAAGCTACGCTTCTCTTCTTCGGTCAAATCCGCATAGGGCTTACCGAGAAGATTTGCAAAGCTTCCCTGATGGCAGGCACCGATAGCGGTTATTACCGGATATGAAAGTATTACTGCATCGGGGCGGATTTTATCGCATTTATCACCAAACTCGGCTTTCATTTCCGCATTGTCAAACATAGTTGCCAAGGAACCGGTCAGGTGACCGCCTGCCGAAAATCCTACTGCATAGACCTTGTCCGGAAAAACAGAGAGAGACTCTGCGTTTTCTCTTATGTATATCATGGCTTTCGCCGCATCGGTAAGCTGCTTTGGATAATTATCCGACTTTCCTACCCGGTAATTAAGCTCGAAGGTATTATAGCCCTTCTCAAGGAATTTCAAGGCGATAGGCTCTCCTTCGAGGAAATGGGAAACGCCCACATATCCGCCGCCTGGAATTACCAGCATAGCAGGGCGGGGCGAGCCATCGGCTACGTAGGTGTCGATATACACACGCTCGTCGTTTTTATCAAGATAAACTCTCTCGTGCTTCATAAAAATCCCCTTTGTAAGATTTTTTATTTTAACACTACTATTATAACACTATCCGACGGATATTTCAACCGAATGAGGAATTTTGTATAAAATTTTTAAAGCCGAAACAAGAAAAGAGAGAATTAAACGGCATCTGCCGTAAAATTCTCTCACAGCTGGGTGAAGAACAGCGTCTTAAACCTCGCTCTTCCCCATAAGAAGCTGGCGCTTCTCGGACTCCGAAAGGCTCTCTATACCCTTCTTCATTTCGGTCCAAGCTCTATTGGGTACGGGAGGGTTAAAAGCGGGAAGGTCGATAGTGGGGGTGTTCACACCGGGAACAGGCCCTTCATAACCGGGCGCTTTTCTCATTTCGCTGGGGTCGCCGCCAAAGCTGCCGCCTGTTTTTTTGCCGTTGTTTTTTTCTTTTTTCTGCATAAAAGCTCCAATCTGCCGCTAAGCGGTTTTCTTAAGCAGATAAAAGGCTCGCTTTGGCGGGAGGACTATTTGTACACCCGAGAAGCTTTCAGCCGATTATCTGCCACCGCTGTTATTCTTTGTTGCGGAGGGGGAATTTATACAAAAAGTCTACGGTAGAGTGCGGATTGCGGTAGTTTGCAGCGGGCGGCTTTAGCTTTATATATTTTAACTCCTCCTCTGCGTCGCATCAGCCTTCCTTTGCAGACAGGTAGGCAGCTATTCGCTTTATTTCCACTGCTTCAAGGTATGGATAGAGTATGTCAATATCAAGCTTCGGGTATTTACCGGCAAGAAAGGCGTCAACTACACGACGCAGGCAGGTGGGGCTGACGTATTTTATAATTGCATCTACGTCGGTCTCCTCCATCAGCTCTACCGTTTTTTCAAATATTTTTTCTGCGCATTCAGGGGGCAGATATGGTATCACCAGAGCTGTGTCGATTTTTGACAGAAGCTTCTCATCCGAGAGGAGCATTTCGCAAACTGCCCTTGCATCCTCAGTGTCCATATACGGAAGGAGCTTTATGAGCCTACCCTCTCTGCTATCGGGCGATATGCCCTTATTTTTGTTCCAGATGCGCTCGGTTTCTTCCTTGATTTTTCTGCCAAGATCTTTGGTGCCATTCAGCATTTTACCGCCTAAATCCTTGGCCCCCACTCCGATTTTCTCAAAAAACGCACCTACCTCACCGAGAAAATTTTCCTTTCTATCCTCTACCTCACACTCGTTTTTTTCTACCGATTGGGCTTCCCTATCCTCGCATTTTTCATAATATTCCTTGCCATCGATTACTACTTTTCTGAAATTCATAAGCTTCTCCTTCTTGTTTCAATTTGTCGTATGCTTATTATATGCCGCAGGCGTCCTTTGGTTGCAAAAGCTCTCGCATTTATTCTCCTCAATCCTCAATTTTTTAAGATATGACTTCGAGATGCTTCATATCGCCTGTTTAACTATCGCATATCAGGCGCTTTTTCACCGTTTTTTGAAAGAGTGTTTTGTATATATTACACAATCAAGTCCTGCTTTTTGTTTGCACTTTATGCACTGTGACGATGAAAAACTTTGATATAGAGAATTTTTGTATTGACAATGGGTGGTTTTTTATGTAAAATTATTACACCCGAGGAGATGAGCATATCAGGAAAGGAGAATTTTATGCCAACTGAAAATTCCTACAAAATAAGGACGAAAAAGAAAAATCTGTTTCTGAGAGTCGTGAAGGGGCATTTTGCCACTAACCACAGCCATATCAATTACTATATTGACGTGAGCATTCAGAAATCGAGGCTTTCCGAAGCGACCGCACTGGCGCAGGAGCTTGTTTCTTATTACAACACCACCACGGTTGTTGACACCATTCTCTGCCTTGACGGTACAGAAGTTATAGGAACCTGCCTTGCCAATGAGCTGACAAGCGCCAACTTTGTAAACCTCAACGCTCACCAGACGATATACGTCGTAACCCCCGAGCGCACCTCTGGCAGCCAGCTGATTTTCCGAGATAGCGTTGCTCCTATGATAAGGGGAAA
>CAJGCM010000140.1 GCA_904501765.1 uncultured Clostridia bacterium
CACTCGTGCTTCTCCCGAAGCAGATAATCTACGCTGACTCCAAAATAGTCCGCAATCTGCTTCAGCACCGCTATATCGGGAACGCTCTCGCCTCTTTCCCACTTGGATACCGCCTTATCCGAATAATTCAGAATCTCGGCAAGGTTTCCCTGGGTAAGCCCTCTGCCCAAGCGGAGCGCAGAAATATTTTTCGCTATGATATCGCGCAGGTCTTTCATGTAAACTTTAGTTTCCTTTTTTGTAAAGTAAATATAATATACATATATAATAGCACATATTTTAACTTTTTTCAATAGTTTTTGCCGATTCTACTGTGAGTAGAATTCAATTCTACCAAAAAAGCTCGGGATTTCTTCACGGTAGAATGCTCCGAAAAAAGAAGAGAGAGAAAGGACTTATAGGTAGGGTGACTTTCGTTTGAAATTCGGTTATTATAAGTACGTAAAAAACAAGCTTCATGCGAGGAGGATACGAATATGAAAAAGGTGATTATATACGGAGATTCAATTATGAGGGGCGTTACCTATTCTGCGGAAAGGGGCGCTCATACGCTTTGTCGGGGGCATAAGCTTGAAAGGGTTTCAGCCTTGGGGCTTGACGTAAAAAATTATGCCAGAATGGGAGCCACCATAGACAAAGGAATTGATATGCTCGACAGAACCATTGACGAATGCGATGCCAATACGGCGGTTATTTTTGAATTTGGCGGAAACGACTGCGATTACGACTGGCGCCAGGTGTCACAAGACCCGACAGCTTCCCACCGTCCCAACACCGAGGAAAAGGATTTTATGGAAAAATATTTATCAGCTATCAGGCGCATAGAGGAAACCGGCGCTGAAATAATAATTTCCACCCTGATACCCGTTGACTCGGAAAAATATATTGAATGGATAACAAAAAATAATTCCTATGACAACATATTAGGCTGGCTCGGCGACGTGTCAATGCTTCACAGATGGCAGGAGCGATATAACAAGATGGTTGAAGAGATTGCGAGAAGCACCCATCACAAGTTGCTTGACGTAAGAGAGAAGTTTCTCCTTTCTCACGATTTCAAGAGCCTTATTTCCCCAGACGGAATTCACCCTACCGACACAGGTCACGACCTAATTGAAGGCGAGCTATGCTCCTTACTCAAAAATTATGTTTCCGTTTCTGCATAAACCGTTTTTTACAAATTTAATATTTGTAGCTTGATTTTGATTAGAATTTTCTCTGATTTTGTAAAATAGTACAATGTTTTTGGAATATTGTTTTAATATGCCTGTCGATTGGTGACATTTAAATCTTTTTACTGTAAAATGATATGGACGGTTTTTACCACGGTTTTTACATTGTCGGTCGTACATCGAAAAAGCTAATTTTTCGGTTATTTTTTACGGCGCAACACATACGCCGTCTATGCTGATAACGAAAGGAACGATATTCATTATGTCAATACCAAAGACGACGGAGCTTTTTGATTTATCATACACACTCGCAGCTCCAATTCTTAAAAACACGGAATACCCCTTTGAGGCTCTTCCGAAAATCAAGGAATTCGTAAGGACGATAGGACCAACCCTCGGATACGAGGAGATAGCTCCCGAGGTCTGGGTTGCACCCGACGTAAAAATCGCACCTACCGCAGTTATAGAAGGACCTACCGTAATAGGTGCGGGTACCGAGGTTCGCCCCGGCGCTTTTATACGAGGCTCTGCGCTTATCGGTGAGGGTGTCGTTGTTGGAAACAGCACTGAAATCAAAAACGCTATAATATTTGACAAGGTTCAGATTCCTCACTACAATTACGTGGGCGACTCGATTTTAGGATACCGCTCTCATATGGGAGCCGGAGCTATCGCCTCTAATTTCAAGCTCGACCACAGCAATATATCCGTTCGCTCCGGCGAGGAGAAATACGATACCGGACTCAGAAAGTTCGGCGCTATTCTCGGCGACTTTGCCGAGGTTGGCTGCAACAGCGTTATGTGTCCCGGCACTATAATAGGAAAAGAGAGCATTGTTTATCCTCTTTCAAGGGTAAGAGGAGTCATTCCCGAGCGCTCCATTTTCGATTCTGACGGAAAAATTCGTGAAAGAAGACTTTGATTCACGATATTAAATCCAAGAGAAATACAAAACCTCACCTAAAATACACAAATTCAAAATTAAGCAAGGAAGATTATTATGAGAAGACTTTTTGGAACAGACGGAGTTCGCGGTATTGCAAACGAATTTTTAAGCTGTGAGAGAGCTATGCAGATAGGAAGAGCTCTCGGCACTATACTTTCATCAAACCATAAATACAGACCCAAGGTTATAATAGGAATGGACACGAGAATTTCCTCGGAAATGCTCTCTTCTGCACTTTGCGCAGGACTTTGCTCCGTGGGAAGTGACTGCATCACGCTGGGCGTTGTGCCTACCCCCGCAGTTGCCTATCTCGTTCAGAAATACGGAGCAAAGGCAGGCGTTATGATATCTGCCTCTCACAACCCCTACCCCTACAACGGCATTAAGATTTTCGGGTCCGAGGGATACAAGCTTTCAGACGAGCTTGAAGAGCAGATTGAATCAATAGTTCTTGACAACACACCTCCCGTAAAACCTGCGTCGCCGGAGGAAATAGGAACTCGCCGCGACGAGCCTAACGCCCTTAAGGATTATATAGATTTCGTTAAGAATACAGCAGGGGTGAGCCTTGAAGGTATGAGAATTGCCATCGACTGCGCAAACGGCTCCTCCTCCGTTACCGCAAGGACGCTCTTCTCCTCTCTCGGCGCAGAATGCCATATGCTTTCAATGTCACCCGACGGAATTAATATAAACGAAAAATGCGGCTCCACTCACCTTGAAGCTCTTAAGGCTTACGTGAAAATCAACGATTGCGATGCGGGAATCGCCTTTGACGGTGATGCCGACAGATGCCTTGCGGTTGACGAAAACGGACAGGAGGTTGACGGAGATTTCATAATGGCTATACTCTCTCTTGATTTAAAAAGACAGGGAAAGCTTAAAAAGGACACCGTCGTCGGAACCATTATGACCAACTTCGGCTTCCAGAAATTCTGCGACGATAACGAGCTGAGATTTATTGCGGCAAACGTTGGTGACAGATACGTGCTTGAAACAATCAACCGTGAAGGATATTCCTTCGGAGGTGAGCAATCCGGTCATATTATCTTAAGAGATTACGCAACAACAGGTGACGGACAGATGACCGCTGTAGCTCTTCTTTGCTGCATGAAGAGAACCGGCAAAAAGCTCTCTGAGCTTTGCTCGGTTATGAAAAGATATCCTCAACATATCGTTAACATCAGAACAACTCCCGACGGCAAAATCGCTATGTTTACCGACGAGGATATAAAGAAAATCGTTGCCGATGCTGAAAAGAAGATTGAGGGCAGAGGAAGAGTTGTGGTACGTCCCTCGGGAACCGAGCCTGTTGTCAGAATTATGATTGAAGGCGAAAATTACGAGGAAACAGTTTCCCTTTGCGAAGAAACCGCAGCAAGGATTTCCGAGAAGCTTAAAGGCTATTGATTTGGATAAACCTGTTTAAAGGTTTTTCCGATTTTCAAAAACGAATTATATGAAGAAAGAGTTAAGGCACTAAAAATTACGGTGTCTTAACTCTTTTTGTTTTACAAGCTATCTGTTTTCGGTTAAAAAGTAACGTAGTTTTTCGGAATACTCCTCTTCGTTTCTGCATAAGATAAAGCAGAAAAGCCCGGCATTTTACCGAAGATTTTTGACACTCGGCATTGATGCTCCTCGGTGTGAAACACATCACCGACACAAAACTTTAAAAGGGGTGATATTTCCTTGTGGAACAAAATTAAAATATACCTACTTTCCTGCGCAATTCCTCTTGCAGTAGGTGGTCTTTCCGCTCTTCTGACTATGGGAAATATGGACATTTACGATAGCATAACACGCCCACCCTTAGCTCCGCCCGGAATTCTGTTCCCCATTGTGTGGACTGTACTCTACCTGCTTATGGGAATAAGCTCGGGAATTATATGGGAGGGGCGACGGGGGGATATTGCCACGGCAAATAATTCGCTGATAGCTTATGCGGCGAGCCTTGTCGTAAACTTTGCCTGGAGCATTATATTCTTCAACTTTGAGGCTTTCCTTCTTGCGTTTTTATGGTTGCTTTTCTTGCTTTACCTTATTATAAGAACGGTATATCTTTACAACAAGCAAAACAAAACAGCGGCTCTTCTGCAAATTCCTTATATCGTTTGGGTTGCTTTTGCGGGTTATTTGAGCTTTGCAATATGGATTCTTAACTAAGAGCTCTGTGTTAAATATAGTGCTCAACATAGATATAAAAGATTCTGAAGATTTGGATTAACCAAAAAAACGGACTGATGCGCTATAAAGCTCCTTGCGTATCAGTCCGTTGTATTTTTTTCGGTCACCGTCAGTCAACTGACAGAAGGTCTGCTTTTTTTACCGTGTAGGAGCCTTCCGACTCATAAAGGACTCCCTCTCTTTCATATACAATGGAAAGAGTCGCCCCCTCTGTAAGATATAGACAAAGGTCGCCTAAATCAAAGCTTCTGCTTACGGTATACGTATCTCCGTTAATAACAACTCCGCGAATTATATCTCCCACTGTTACCCCGAGAGCTTCAGCTATACTTCCCTGCGTTACCGCGACCACTGTGACGTCCTCGCAAATTCTTCCGTATCCTGCACCACTGTCATAGACGTATCTTGATTTTTTCCCCTCTATGGTTACCCCTATCGTCGGCTTATAAACTCCGACGGTTGAAGTGTCACTGTCGGAATAATGAGTCATTATGTTATGAACCGCTGCCTTTACAATCTGTATAGGAATTGCATAGTTTATATTCTGGTCCTCTCCGTCACCCGCATTGGCAACTCCTATCAGCTCCCCTTCGGAATTAAAAAGCGCACCTCCCGAATTTCCGTGATAAAGAGGGGTATCTATTCTGATAGACCTGTAAGAGGAAACTCCCTCTCCAACCTCAAGATTTACGTATTCGTTATCCACGGATACAATTCCCTGCGTTACGCTTATTCCCTCATCTCCCGGGTTTCCTATCGCTATGGCGGCCTCACCCACGTGATAATCCTCGGCATAGGTGACTGCCGCAATATCCGGGTTAATTTTCTTCAGGCTGATGGTAGACGCTCTGATAACGGCTATATCGTATTTTGCCGCCCCTCCAACGTAATCGCACAGCACACCGGAATCTCCCCAGTCATAACTGATATTTCCAATACCGTCTGACATCTTCGTGGGCTTTGATTCGCTGCCGTAAAGATAGAGGCACACTGTATTTGCAATTTTGCTGCCTGTTGCATCGGGATTGTAAATCACGTGAAAATTCGTAATGAAATAGGTGTAATCACCGTCAATTCTATATATGAATGCGCTACCCGCATAGAGCTTCTCTCCGCCCGACTCGGTAAACTTTGTATATACCTTGGCAGAGGTACGAAGGCAGTCGTTTACCACGGAAAAGCTATCGTCGGTGACACCTCCCTCAACCGTCATATATTTAGACAGAAATTCCGAATAGGTCAGATTGTCACCGTATTTTTCCTTATAGCTCTCATAAAGCGCTAAAGCCGTTATATCCTCTCCGTCCTTACCGTTGGTTACCTCAAAGGTGGTTTCTGTGCCGTCGGTAAAATAAATTGTATAGGTGTCAACAAGACCGGAGCTACCCGTCTTTTTTATCTCGGCTATGCCAACGCCATCGGTGGCAACGGACTCAC
>CAJGCM010000141.1 GCA_904501765.1 uncultured Clostridia bacterium
GGTCAAATTCTCAGACGAGAGGCGCGTTTTTGAGGCGGTTTATTACACAGTAAAAAGAGCTATTGAAACCTGTGAATACCGTCCCGAAATGTCCCTTGGAAAGGGAAGAGAATACAATTCTTTGGGAGCATTTGTTCCTGTAGAAGGAAAGCCGAAGGGGGAGCAAATCAGCTTTGGTGAACGGATATCAAAGGCGGATATATATTCGGATAAAAAAACTTTCTCCTATGAACCCAAGGCTGACTTACATACCACAGCCGAGCTTGGAAATGTCACTCTACGAGAAGAAAATCGTAGCGCCGATAAACATAACGCATATCCGGGAGAAAATTACAAAGCCCCTACTGCTCGAGATTTCACCTATAAAGGAAATACTTACGAAGATAAGCCTCTCCGGGTATCAAATGGGGCGGCGGAAGGTTTCTTCAAATCTAAAGAAAAATTTATCTCCGAAGAACTCACCCCCGGTGAATCGCTCGATATTTTAAAGAATTATTCAAAAGCGACTGTTGGCGAAGAAGGTAAAGTTACCGCTATTCCTTTGCCGGAATATAAATTCGTTGGCGAGGCATTTGATTGCTATATAATAATAGAGCAGGGCTCGGAGCTTCTTGTTATAGATAAGCACGCAGCTCATGAAAGAGTGATTTTTGAGGACATGAAGCGCAGCAGTGCCACCTCAGGTAATATTTTATCACAGACTCTTCTTTTGCCGATTACGGCGCTTCTCACACCTGATGAGATGTCTGCGGTTAAGGAATATGAAGAGGATTTCAAGGGCGTTGGCTTTGATTACAGTCTTTCTGACAGTTCCGTGGACATATATGCTATTCCCGATGCTATTTCGACCGCAGATGCTGAGGAATTGTTTGTAAAAATGGCGGGAGATATTGTCGCTGGGGCAGGAAATCCAGAAATTAATGAGCATATAAGGCGTGAAAAGGCTCTTTATCAGATAGCCTGCAAGGCAGCGATTAAGGGCGGTAGAGAATACACACGTCCTGTTATTGACTGGATAATCGGCAAGGTTTTACAGCTTCCCGACATTACCGTCTGCCCTCACGGCAGACCGATAGCCTACAAGCTTAAGAAATCAGAGCTTGACAGGCAGTTCAATCGTATTAAATGAGGATATTATGGGTAAATTTACACTTTTAAAAACAGAAGGTAAAGCAAGAAGAGCAAGATTTGAAACGGTACACGGCACCATAGAAACCCCCGTTTTTATGAACGTAGGTACATCTGCCGCAATTAAGGGCGGAATTTCCACTCAAGACCTTTATGAGGTAGGCTGCCAGGTGGAGCTTTCCAATACTTACCATTTGCATATTCGCCCGGGTGACGATCTTATTTACGAAATGGGTGGGTTGCATAAATTTTTCAATTGGGATAGACCCGTTCTTACCGATTCCGGCGGATTCCAGGTGTTCTCCCTGGCAAAGCTTCGCAAAATAACCGAGGAGGGCGTTCAGTTCAACTCTCATTTTGACGGTAAGCGCATATTTATGGGACCTGAGGAGTCTATGAGAATTCAGTCCCATCTCGGCTCGACTATTGCTATGGCATTTGACGAATGTGTCGAGAATCCTGCTCCTTATAAATACGTCAAGGCTTCCGAGGAGAGAACTGTAAGATGGCTTAAACGGTGCAGAGAGGAGCTTGACAGGCTCAATGCCGAGGAGGGAACGGTTAATCCGAATCAGATGCTCTTCGGTATAAACCAAGGCGGCACCTATAAGGACCTTCGTGTGAGAAATATGGAGGCTATTAAAGAGATAGAGTGCGACGGATATGCAATCGGCGGTCTTGCAGTTGGCGAGGATGCCGAAACAATGTACGAAATAATCGATGCTGTGGAGCCTCATATGCCTGCCGACAAGCCGAGATATCTTATGGGTGTCGGTACCCCTCAAAACATAGTTGAAGCAGTTTACCGCGGAGTAGATTTCTTCGACTGCGTTATGCCATCAAGAAATGCCCGCCACGGTACTCTTTTCACCTGGGACGGAAAAATGATTATTATTAACGAAAAGTACGCAAAGGACCCTCGCCCTATTTCGGAAAAATGCTCTTGCCCTGCCTGCAAGCATTATTCAAGGTCTTATATCAGGCATCTTTTCAAGGCAAAAGAGGCTCTCGGTATGCGTCTTGCAGTTCTTCATAATCTATATTTCTATAATGACCTGATGCAGAAGATACGAGATGCTTTAGATGAGGGAAGATATGAGGAATTCTATCGGGAATACAGGTTTAAATTAGCTGATAGATGCGTTGATTAACTCGCAGGCGAAAGGGGATATATAATGGAAAAAATCAAAAAAACAAACGAGCTTTTAGAGAATGTTTTTTCTTCCGGGAAGAATTTTGTAATTTTTCCTTTTTCATTGATAGGGCTCGTATTCATTGGACTTTTCTATCTTTTTAGTCCGTTTTATATGTTAGCAGAGCTTTTTGTACGAGAGCTTAACTCTATTTTGAAAGCCGATTCTGAAAACGATTCAAACGGCGCCCAAATTGTGAAGAACTTGATCGGATTCGGTTTGGTGGTAGCATTTAACTTTTTAAGAGCAGTGCTGCTGCTCCCTCTCGCCACCGGTTATTTTATTGCTTCGATTTCCTTCGTTATATCGTCAATTGGGCGATTCAGAGTCAATCCCTTCGGATTTTCTGAGCGAGCTTCCAATTGAATAAATTTAAAAAGTAACGGCAGAAACACTGTTTTATGACAATGCTTCTGCCGTTTTTTATTCGGTTGCGCCGCGGTGGCACAGCCACTTAAGAGCAAAGACTTCTTCGCTCTTTTGTTTATGGTAATAATCGTAGTCCTATTTACGAATACTTTTTAAAATCCTTAATTTGAATATTTCAGCGGCTGTGCCCCGAGCAGTGGCTGCCGTCAAACATACCGGTCATATCGCAGATAAGCTTATCACCGTCCTGCTTAAAGCCAATTGCACTGAGAAGCTTTTTGTCGCCAGAATTCACAGAAGCATAGCATTTTTTCGGACCGCACAGGTCTATAAAATTCATAGTTTGCCTGCCAAGAATGAACATAGCTTCGAAGTCATTTCCATCGGGGATTTCTTTTAAATCGTGTATGTATCCCGAGTCCTTTGTAATTTCAAATTGAGTAATTCCCATAAGGCTGCCTGTTTCGGTGTCCGTCATAGCGTACATAAAAAGGGTAGGCTCAAATTTTGCTCCGCAGAGCTTTGCGTAATTTTCAGCTAAAGCAGGGTCCTGAACCGGTGATATTTTAAACATTGTTTTTCTTCCTTGTTGCTTTTTTTAAATATTCAACCTCGGCGTCAGTGAGATGTCGCCATTTGCCAACGGCAAGGCCATCAAGCTTCAGATTTCCGATAGAAATTCGTGATAGCCTTCTGACGGTAAGATTTGCCTCTTCGCACATTTTTCTTATCTGTCGGTTTCTTCCTTCGAGGAGTGTCATTTTCAAAACCGTTCCGCTCTCGTCAGCAGAGCTTATTTTTACCTCAACGGGTTGTATTTGATAGCCGTCAATTATCAGCGGCGAAGTGAGAATTTCCAGCTGCTCCTCCGAAACCTCCTCTGCTACCTTTACTCTGTAAATTTTGGGAAGACTGTGGCTCGGGTGAGTTAGCCTGTTCTTAAGCTCTCCGTCGTCTGTGAGTAGTAGCATACCCTCGGATATGAGGTCAAGACGACCGACGGGGTATACTCTTGCATCAATTCCGTCAAGAAGGTCGGTAACGCACTTTCTGCCTCTGTCGTCTGAGGTAGAGGAAAGATATCCTCGGGGCTTGTTAATCATAATATAGGTGTAAGCATTTTTTGTGTATTTGATTTTTCTGCCGCGTATTGTAACCACGTCTTCTGTGGGAGAAATCTTTGTGCCGAGGGTAGCAAGATGTCCGTTTACACTAACGTTACCCAGTTTGATTTCTTCCTCTGCGGCTCTTCTTGACATGATGCCTTGGTCTGCTATGAATTTTTGAAGTCTTATTTTTTCCATTTGTCAATCCTTTGAGGCAAATTTTTTCAGAATATAGAAAAGAAGCCTTTTTTCTTTGGAGTATTAACGTCCTCTTCGGCAATAATATTTATTTTGCCGAGAGTTTTATTTTGCATTGTAAAAATAACAGTTCCAACAACATCGCCTTTTTTTATAGGGGCTGCAAGATAACGGTGCATTCTTACGTGAGTTGCTATTTTATCCGAATTCTTGCCGACTATAACCGAGAAAGGTTCCTCGTTTGTAACTTTTACAAAATCTCCCTCTCCGCCTACAACAGGTATTCTATCGGAGAACTGACCCTTTTCGGCGACAATCCTTTTCTCAAGGGTGGAAAAGCCAAAATCAAACATCTTTATGTGGTCAGACCAATCGTCGGGGGCGTTTATTGTAACTGTAATAAATGAAAGCCCGTTTTTTTCAGCGGCACCCACAAGCGACCGTCCACTTCGCTTTGTAAAGCCCGTTTTTACGCCGTATGCGCCGTCGTACATTGATAAGAGCTTGTTATGATTTACAATGAGGCGGCTTTCTCCATCGGTGTTGGTGACGGTTGTACGTTTGGTAGAAACTATTTGCTTAAAAAGGGGATTTTTCAAAGCCTCAGCAGTTATTATGGCAAGTTCCTCTGACGTTGTGTAATGCTCGGGGTCGTCAAGCCCGTGAGGATTTTTGAAATTTGTCGAGGATAGCTTTAACTCCCTTGCTTTGCTGTTCATCAAAGCTGCAAAGTCTTCTATACTGCCGCTTATATGATATGCTATTGCCTCGGCTGCGTCGTTTGCGCTTCTAAGCATAAGACCGAAAAGTAAATCCTTCATATAGAAGGTTTCACCTTTTTTTAAGTAAAGCGAAGAGCCCTCGATTCCGCAAGCCTCAGGGGGAATTGTAACCAGCTCCTCGGGTGAGGAATTTTCAAGGGCTATAAGAGCTGTCATAATTTTCGTTGTACTTGCCATAGCAAGAGGGGCAGAGGCGTTCTTTTTATATAAAAATCTGCCGCTCTCCGGCTCGTAAAGCACAGCGGATTTTGCGCTTAAATTTAATTCCGAGGTTGAAAAGACTATTATGGAAAAAAGCGCAAAAACGAAAAGTGAAAGAATTATTGCTGTAATTATTTTTTCTCTCTGGTCTTTCATATTCATATCTCCTTTGTATATCATTGCCCAAAGGTGGATAAGAATATTTGCGATTTACATTGGAAATTTAACCCGAGAATGTGTTTTTTATCCTTTTTATTATTTCAGGAGAGCTTTCGATAAGCTCAATTGCTTTTTCTACAGCCGAGGGCGCTTGCGGTGCGATAGGAATTAAATTTACGCCCGAATCTGCGCCAACTGTGAGAAACGCCACAGGTGTTACGGAAATCCCGGTACCGCTGCCGCCACCAAAATTCTGGGCAGACAAAAGCTTTTTACCGGGAATGTCAATTCCTCCTCCGGCAAATCCCACACTGACCTTTGATACGGGGATAACCGTAACGCCTGAAGGGGTGGTTATAGCCCTGCCGAATACTGTGTCAACGTCGGCAAAGTCCTTGATTCCTTCAAGAGAGGTTTTTATAATATCACTCATTTTCCCATCCGACATATTTTATATTACCCGCTTTCGTAAATATAAGGTTATATAGGAAGATTGACGCAGCCGCCAGCCCTGTGAGAAGAGAAAAGGTGAGCTTCACGTCGTATTCCGTCACGGTTTTATTATTGTCGGTCAGGTACAAATTTATATTATTTAC
>CAJGCM010000142.1 GCA_904501765.1 uncultured Clostridia bacterium
ACGAAAACAAAAAGAAAAAAGAGAGCTAAAATGGCCCTCTTTTGTCGGGAGTGCGTGGCGTGAGGCGAACACGTGAGCCTGGTGCAACATTGACCCGCATGGGGCAAATTACGAATCGTATTGCGAAGCAATACATTGATTCATAATCCCAGGTCACAAAAACAAAAGAAAAAAGAGAGCTAAAAAACGCCCTCTTTTGACTGGAGCTGGTGGCGTGACTCGAACACGTGACCTGTTGATTACGAATCAACTGCACTACCAACTGTGCTACACCAGCGACTCATACATTTTATCATTATTTTTGTGTTTTGTCAATAGGAATTTTAATATTTTTGGAGCAAGTATGGATTTATGCAACATTTCTGTAATCCGCAGCCTTATGGCTGATGCGGGTATCAATTTCCGCAAGGATTACGGTCAGAATTTCTTAACCAACAGAATAATTCCCGAAGATATTGCGGAAGGCTGTACCGATGAATCCGACAGCCTGATAATAGAAATCGGTCCCGGAATTGGCTGTCTTACCGCAGAACTTGCATCACGCTACAAGCACGTTGTTGCCATAGAAATAGACAAGGGATTAATCCCTATTCTTGACAAGACTCTTGCAGAATTTGGCAACGTTACGGTAATAAACGAGGACGTAATGAAGGTCGACCTTAAAGAGCTTGTAGACAAGTATTCCTGCGGTATGCCCGTCAGTGTTTGCGCAAATTTACCCTACTACATAACGACCCCCATACTTATGTATCTTTTAGAATCGGGTGTAAAGTTCTCCTCTATCACGGTAATGGTGCAGAACGAGGTTGCCTCCAGGCTGATTGCCGCCCCCGGCAAGAGCGACTACGGAGCTATAACTGCAGTTCTCGGCTTCTTTGGCGAGGCAAGACGGCTGTTTAAAGTGTCGGCAGGCTGCTTTATACCTGCGCCGAAGGTGGATAGCGCCGTTGTACGAATTGATTTATTCAAGACACCAAAATATACACCAAAAGACGAAAAGCTTTTCAGAAGCCTTATCAAAGCGGCTTTTGAAATGAGAAGAAAAACCCTTCTTAACGCATTATCCGCAAAGCTCTCCTTAGATAAAGAAAAAATAAGAGAGGCTATCACGTCTCTCGGCTTTGACGAAAATATAAGAGGAGAACGGCTTTCCACCGAGGATTTTGTTAACCTCTCCGATGTTTTATCACAATAAATGACCAATTTTTAAAAAACAAAAGGATAAGGGGCTGTCGCATTTAGGCAGAACCAAATAAAAAACGACAGAAGCATTGTCAAAACAGTGTTTCTGTCGTTTTTAATGCAAATCTAAAGAAATCAAGGTTGAAAACCTACGGTTTTCTTCGTTTTTATTGAAGTTTTTTATTTTATCCTCACCTCCTCGCTCAGCGTACCCTTGTACGCTTCTCGCTCGTCAGCCAAGGATTTCCGCTCTAAATCCGTTTGCCCCCGGTTCTGTTCTCATTAAGAATTTGCCTACAAAAGGTTTTAACTGTATTTTCTACGGTTTTGCTTTGATTTTGCTAAATTCTTAATGAGACAGCCCCTTATTTTTATTAAATTCTATCTTGTTAGCTTTTTAAACACTCTTCTCAACATATCAAAAGGCACCACGGTAAAGGCAATAAGAATGACATTCAACAGCTCCCTCGGAGAAAGCGCCGTACATCTGAATACGTCTCCGCTGAAATATATCATAATTACCTGTATTACTGCAATAAATGCAAGTATAAGCAAAAAGAGCTTATTTTTTCCGATATTTGAGAAAATCCACATTCTCTCAGACCTTGCATTGAAGCAATTAAACAACCCCGCAAACACGAACAAGGCGTAAAATCCGGTAAGGAAGCGCATATCCGATTGGTCTTGGGCAAAAAGGCTTTTAAAGAAATCGAAATAAAGGAAGCTGACGCAAAGCAACAGCGTATATCCGCCAGTAAAGACAATCTGACTCAGCATATCACGGGACAGTATTTTTTCGTCGCGGCTTTTGGGCTTCTCCAGCATATAATAGTCAAGGGGCGGCTCTCCGGAAAATGCAAGACCTCCGAGAGTATCCATTATTATGTTTATCCA
Organism: uncultured Clostridia bacterium; assembly: GCA_904501765.1. GTDB lineage: Bacteria > Bacillota > Clostridia > Oscillospirales > CAG-272 > UBA1740. The sequence continues at coordinate 2,077 of CAJGCM010000142.1, forward strand.
TAGCATCTGTATTATCGTTATAGGATTATCAATTCCAACGAATTGCCCCAGCAGCGACACTCCGCAGGCGGCTAAATTCATCATAAGCTGAAATGATATAAATTTTTTAATGGATTTGAATATAGTTCTGCCGTAAAGAATTGTTTTCGATATAGCCATAAAGCTGTTATCAAGTATTATTATATCACCTGCTGCTTTGGCTATATCAGTGCCTGAGCCCATCGCAAAGCCTACATCTGCTAATTTTAGCGAGGGGGCATCGTTTACTCCGTCACCCGTCATTCCCACCACCAGGTTTTCTTCCTGACAGACTCTGACAAGGCGTGTTTTATCCTGTGGCAGAGCTCTGGCTATGACTCTAAGCGTGGGAAGGTGCTTTTTCAACTCCTCGTCAGTCATTGCTTCAAGCTCGCTGTGGGTTATAACGCCGCCTGTATAGCCCTTCCTTAATATACCGCACTCAACGCCTATAGCAGTGGCAGTTTCCTTACTGTCACCCGTAATCATAACGACACGAACACCAGCCTTAAGAACCGCCTCTACTGCCGCCCGTGTCCCCTGCCTTACCTTATCCTTCAATACTGCCAATGCGACAAAGTAAGCTTTTCCCAAATTCTCGTCAAGCAAGGAAACAGCTACTACCCTGCCTCCGGAAGATGCTCTTTCCTTATAGATGGCTTCAATTTTTCCTCGGTCAAAGCTTTTTATGTTTCCGTCATCGCATACCGCGCCAACACACACGGGCAATATAATTTCCGGCGCCCCCCTGATTATTCTTTTATTTCCCTGGAGAAGGACCGACGAATATTTTTTGTCACTCGAGAACGGCTCTGCCGATATTATTTTTACGTCCGGTATGGGCTCTTTTTCAAAGAATTTTAAGAAGGCGACGTCTGTACTGTTTCCCGTGGGGGTATTGCCTATTTCCCTCGAGCTTTTATCTATACCTGCCGAGGCTGTAAGGTATTTATGTATCACGCTCCCTCTCATTTGTATGGGAGATTTATATACCTCTCCTACTGTTATAAATTCTTCGCAGGTAGTTTTCCCTGTGGTAAGAGTACCTGTTTTATCTGTAAACAAAATATTCATCGAGCCGGCGGTTTCTATACCGACAAGCTTTTTTACCATTATATTGTCTTTTAACATTCTTTTCATATTAGCCGACAAAACCACCGTTATCATCATAGGCAAACCTTCCGGGACCGCCACGACAACTACCGTAATCATCAAAGTCAGAGCGTGAGTAAGGGTTGTGATTACGTAGGTCAGGTTTTTAAACGAGGAAATAATAGCATCAAAATTATAGGAATTATCTACTACGTAAGCAAAGAAAAGATAGGTCAGGCCTACGATTACCGCCATAATATAGCCAAGTCGGCTTATCTGCGAGGCTAATGCGCCAAGCCTATGCTTCAGGGGGCTTTCCCTCGTTTCACTTTGCACGTCCTTCGCCACCATACCGTAGTAGGTGGAATTTCCAACGCCGTCGATACATATTTTACCACTCCCCTGAGTTACGAGCGAGCCTCTGAATACTCGGCTTACGGCTGAGAGCTCCTTTTTCTCGCTGTGGGAGGTGGGATATTTGATTGCTTCGACACTCTCACCGTTCAGCGCTGATTGGTCCAGTGATAGTTTGCCTTCAATTATAACTCCGTCCGCAGGAATGTTTTCCCCTGCCTCAACGTACACGGTATCCCCAACGACAAGCTCGTTTATCGGGAGCTTTACCAAAACTCCGTCTCGTAATACTTTTGCTACGCTGCCGTCATTTTCCTCCTGCATTTTTTTGAAAGCAACCTCGCTGCCGTACTCCGAAGCGGTGGACACAACCGTTGCTATCAGAACTGCCGTTATAATTCCAATAACCTCAAGCCAATTACAATTACCAAAGGTGAAAATTATTTCTATAACTACAGCTATAATCAAGACCTTTATGATGGGGTCCGAAAGGTTTTCTATGAATTTTTTGAAAAAGCCCTTGGTTTTCTCCTGTGTCAAAGAGTTATCTCCATGCTTTTCTCTTGAAATTATGACCTCTTCTCTGTTTAACCCCTTTGTTTTTCTTACCATATTTATCCTCCGCCTCATTTTTAAGAATCTGTGTTATTTAAAATATATGAAAGCGAGGATTATAAAATACCCAAAAAGCTCGGAGCGCCTGAAAATACTCTCAATACGCTCCGAGCTTTAATTTAGTTCCCTGTGGGTTATGTATTACCCGCAAAGGCCGTGTACAGCAAAAATTTAACCCTGTCTGTTACAGGTGGGTGCTCTCTCCACTGCTTTGCGCTTCCAACGTCCGCCGCAGGAGGAAATTTCGTCCTGCATTGGGAGGCCTGCATCCCGTCAGCGGAAGTCCGAGCTCCCTATAATTGTGTGTAGGTCCAAATATGCTATATCACGCACCCCGCAGGATGAAAAGCTATTATAAAAAGGCGCTCTCTTTCTGCTGATGCCGGCGAAAATTATTCGTCGTAATCAACCTCACCGAAGAACAAATCGTTAAAGAAATCCTCTACCTTCTCGAACTCCTCGTCGTCCTCGATGGTTTCAAGCACGAGGTCGTCGCCGTCCTCTGTAACTCTGAGAATAACGTACTCCTCGCTCTCCTCGTCGTCAGCGGGAATAAGGGCGAAATATCTGTTATCGCCTATCATACTGTCCGCAAGAACCTCGAAATCCATGTCCTCCCCGCTTTCACTGTCGGTAAGAGTGATAATCATAGGCTCTTCATTTTCTTCAACTTCGTTTACATTCATATTATTATCTGCCATAGTACGTTTTATCCTTTCGGTTTAAAAATCTTGTAAAATAATTATACAGGAACAGTTGTATTTTGTCAATAGATTCACATAAATTCGGCTATTATGCTATTGCTGACGTAAAAGCCCTTTTCTGTAAGAAATACACGCTCTTTGTCAAATCCCATATATCCGTTTTCCGTGAGCCACCTGAGACTCTGTTCTTTGCCGGAGAGGAAATCTCGGTCAAAAATCCTTTTATATTCTTCAAGCGAAACACCCTCCTTAAGCCGCAGACGAAGCATTGCGTACTCCTCCGGGTCCTTCCCTTTGATGTCAGCGGAAATTTTCGGAGCGGAAGAGTATTTTATATATTCTTCCAAATCCGTAGTGTTTGAATACCTTGCGCCTAAAAAGTAAGAGTGAGCGGCAAGACCTACGCCTATATATTCCTCGTCTCGCCAGTATTTAAGATTGTGCTTACATTCGTAGCCTTCCTTTGCGTAATTGGATATTTCATAGTGAGAATACCCCGACGATGCGAGAATTTCCGATGCAAGATAATACATCATGCATTCCTCATCCTCGCTTGGAAAATTGAGGGATTCACGCATTTCGTAAAAGGGGGTTCCTTCCTCAATTATAAGCCCATACACCGAGATATGCTCGGGGCGAAGACGTGTTATGAGATTCAGGCTTTCCCTGAAGCTGTCTATGCTTTGGTCGGGTATTCCGTACATAAGGTCTACACTTATGTTGTCAAACCCAAAGCTTCTCGCCAAGTTATACGAAGCAACAAAATCTTCAAAGGTGTGTATTCTGCCTAACTTTTTCAGTTCGTTTTCGTGAATC
>CAJGCM010000143.1 GCA_904501765.1 uncultured Clostridia bacterium
GCTCAAATGCGAACCCCGTGCCTCGGCTTTGCCTCGGCACTGGGGTTCGAGAGCCTATTCCCCAGCCAAGGATAGAAAAAACCGACTCCGTCGAGTCGGTCTATCCTTGGCTGGGGAATAGGGATTCGAACCCCAACAAACAGAGTCAGAGTCTGCCGTGCTGCCGTTACACAATTCCCCAATTTTCAAGTTTTCTGCGGAACGTTTTATATTTTAGCACAATAAGAATGATTTGTCAATAGCTTTTTTGAAAAATTACGATTAAAAAAATATGCGTAAAAAATTGCCCGATTTAGGTTGCAACTTCAGGCTGGAATACTTACAAATTGCACCCCTTTAGTTCTTTTGTTATCACACTCATAATACTTTTAATACGTAAGCTCTTGCGGCGGGACTTTTACTTTAAGCCGCTGCGGCGAAAAAATACGCTCCGATTTTCGGAGCTGCTATGTTTTTGGAGGGTGGAAGCATGAGAAGGCTAAATTTTGATAAAATGCCCAAGGGGGCAATCCTCGGTGTGATAGGAACTCGACCGGAGGCTATAAAAATGTCGCCGCTTTTTGTGAAAATGAGAAAGGCGAATCTTCCCCTGTTTATTTGCTCCACAGGTCAGCACAGAGATATGCTCGAGGACGCATTTTCCCCTTTTGGAATATTTCCCGACTTATCATTGGATATAATGAAGGAAAATCAAAGTCTGAGTTATATCACCTCAAAAATATTAACCGACCTGTCAGAGCTTATAGACAATATAAGCCCTGTCGCCTTACTCGTACACGGGGACACATCTACTGCCTTCTCTGCCGCCCTTGCCGCTTTCTTTAAGGGCGTTAAGGTTTTTCATATCGAAGCGGGGCTCAGAACCGGCGACCTGACGAATCCTTTACCCGAGGAATTTAACAGACGGGCAATAGCTCTGATGGCAAAGCATCATTTTGCCCCCACTGTGCGAGCAAGAGATTCCCTTTTGGCTGAAGGTGTGAAGGAGTGCGACGTAACCGTGGTCGGCAATACCGCCATAGATGCTCTCGCTTACACCGTAAGGGAGGATTACAGCTCGGAGCTTTACGACCTTGCGGGGGGGAAGCGGCTTATTATAGTTACTGCTCACAGAAGAGAGGTATCGGAGGAAGAGCTATACTCTATGCTGCTCGGGATAAGGAGCGCTGTGGAGAGGTACGAGGACGTGATTACAATTTTTCCCGTTCATAGAAGCCCCCGTGTCAGAAAAAGCGCAGAAAATGCTCTTTGCGGCTGCAAAAAAATAATACTCACCGAGCCTCTTTCTCCCTTTGATTTTCACAACCTTTTGTCTAAGGCTTACCTTGCGGTAACCGATTCAGGCGGCATTCAGGAGGAGGCGGCTTATTTAGGAGTTCCAACACTCGTTATAAGGGAAAAAACCGAAAGACGTGAGGCGGTTGAAGCCGGTACCGTTAAGGTTTGCGGCACACACGGCGCCGAAATTTATATGGAGATAAAAAGGCTCCTTGACAGTCCTCTTATACGTAACGAAATGGCAAAGCCCTCCGATGCTTACGGAGGTGGGGACGCTTGTGAAAAAATTCTTGAAAAGCTCCACGATTTACTGAAAATCTATTGATTTAAGAGTCGCCTTTTGATATAATTTAAAAAACTACACTACGCTTCGGGGGGCTTTATGTTTGAGCAGAACGTGGAATTCAACATTCCTAATACGTCTATATATGCAGGTGCTCGTACCCGCGGTCATCTAAAGGGGCTGATTGCGAATTTCCATTATCACGAAGAAATTGAGCTTTTGATAGTTAAGGAAGGTACTCTCGCCTGTCACACCCCTGATAAGGTGGTATACGGAGATACGGGCGACGTTATATTCATAAATTCCGCTGTTCCTCACAAAACCGAGGCGTTTAACGACGGTGTGAGCTACTGCCTTTTACAGTTCAAGGAAAGCGACTATACGGCTACGGAAATGCAAAAAATCATTAAATACTCCATAAGGTATCAAGGACTTTCCGAGGAGCCTGTCGCCGTTATAAGGGCGGACGTCATAGCAGAGGAATTTGAAAAAATTCTTTTCGAGGCAGAAAATAGCGCCTGCGGCTACGAGATAATGATAAAATCCTCTATTCTACGCATAATCGCCACCCTTTACCGCATAGGCGTGTTATCTCACAACGAAGAAATATACAATACTGCCACCGGTCAAAAAATTCTTCCGGCGCTGGAATACATAAACCAAAATTACCGCGAGCTTATGAGTCTTGAAGAAATAAGCTCTATGCTGGGCTTTAACGAAAGCTATTTTTGCCGCATATTCAAGCAAGCGACCGGAACCACCTTTACCGAATACCTTAATTTTGTCCGTGTCTGCAAAGCGGAAAAAATGCTCTCGCAAAATACGGGCAGCATAACGGAAATTGCCGAGGCGGTTGGATTTTGCTCAGTGTCGTATTTCAACAGAATCTTCAAGAAATACAAAAACTGCTCTCCGGGTTATTACAGACATCTTAATTACTGCAAAAATATATAATAAAATCACGGTGAGTTTGAGGTTGATAGCCTACCTCGGTATACTCGCCGTGCTTTATTTAGCTAAAAATTTAAATCTTTATTCAGACATCTTCGCTTTGCGTGACTGCCGCTCTCCGTGGGAGCTTATATAAAGATTTATAACGCTCTCTATGGTTTTTGCCAGGGCAAGTCTTTGCTTTGCCGAAAGGGCGGCGGATTTTCTGTAAAGAGTGAGAATGGATATCTCATCCTCCGAAAGCTCCGAGGTATCTCTGTGGATAGGAATATCCAAAAGCTCACCAACGCTGACCTCAAGACTGTCTGCCAATCTGGGCAGCATTTTCATGAACGAGGCGCTTCTGCCTCTTCTCCAGTTGTTTACGGTTTTCGGGGGCAAATCAAGCTCCCTTTCAAATGCGGCGTCGCTTTCAAATTCGGTTTCTATAAGCGACAGTATTCTCTCTCTTGTAACTGCATTTTTCGTCTGATTTTCCATAGCTTCATTTCTCCATTATAAGTTTTAAAAGCTTACCCCTTGTTAATTTGAGGGCGCGGATTTAGGGCTCTTCCCTTTCCTGCGCGCCTTGCTTTTTTTCTTTTTTGTAGCGGAAAATCCGAATTTTCCGACCCTTTTTCCGAGGGCGTAATACTCCCCGTGGGCATAGGCTAAAAGCCCTGCCTTATCAAGTCGTATTTTCCCTTCCTTATCCATAATATCCGCTCTCACTGAAACGTTAACTATATCTGCCATAAATACGTGGTGGGTACCCATTTCAAGCACCTCAAAGACACGGCACTCAATAGAAAGAGGGCTTTCCGCCAAGGAAGGCGCTCCTACGCATTTGCTTCTGCCGGGCAGAAGTCCTGCCTTCTCAAACTTGTCTACCTTGGCACCCGTGTATATACCTGCATAGTCTGTGGCTCTCGCCAGCTCCTCGGTGGTAAGATTTATAACGAACTCTCCGCTCTCACATAACATTTTATAAGAATATCTCGAGGGACGAACGGATATATAGGCTCTGGCGGGATTCGTAGACAGTATTCCGCACCAGGCTACCGTCAGCACGTTAGGCTTTTCCATATCTCCGACGGTAACGAGCGCCGCAGGAATCGGCGCTAAAAGCGTCCCCGGAGCAAGGTCAACCCTCGGCAATGCCGCCTCTTTCTTCTCTTCGTGCAAATCCTTTAACCTTGGCTTACTTTTCTTTTCTTCAGTATTCATATCTTTCTCCAAAGCCCTCGCCTTGCGTAACGGGCTTATTTTTAATTTTATATCGGGTGTTGTCTATCAGTTAATATTATTTTAGCACAAATTACGAAATTTGTAAAGAGCTTCGCAAAAAATACTAAAATCCGCCGCATTCTTTTCATTGCGGCGGATTTCTTATTTCTTATTATGTTACTGCGAGAGGCTTGTTTTAAAGAATTGATTTAAATTCCTCAACCGCCTCTCGGTTATAAGCGGCATAATCCACGCCCATAGGCTTGACCTTTCCCGCACCGAGCATACAAAGCCCACGGTATATGCCCTCATCGGAATTTTCAACCAGGACGCCTCCTTGCTTCTTCATAAACAGGCGAGGGCCGTCTATATCAGTTGACACCACGGGAATTCCCAGAATATCAGCCTCGGCAAGAACAAGACCGAAGCCCTCATAATGTGAAGAAAGCACGAAATAGTCGCACTTTTTCAAAATCGAATAGGGATTTGACACTCTCTTTATAAGTATAACCTTTTCAGTCAAGCCAAGCTTATCCTTAAGCTCACCAAGCATTCCGTAATATCCTTGGGTTTCGTTACCGCCTATTATAATAAGGTAAGAGTCGGGATTTTCCTTATTATATTTTGCGAATGCCTCGACAAGTCTATCCTGCCCCTTCTCGGGGGAGAATCTGCCAATGTTTATAAATTTCTTTCCCTGCGAATTAAGGATTTCCGTCAGCCTGTCCTCACTGACAGTTGCCTCAGTGTACTCGTCGTACGCCACGGGAAGCTCACTTTTTTCAAGGACGGATTTATACTCAATAGTATTTCTGACAACCTTTATATTGTCTTCCTTACCCGAAATTTTAAGGGTCGGCGCCCTCATATCCTCGGTAACGATTGCCACGGAATCAAAGATGCCGTAAACGTATTTAAGCAAATCAAGCCTCTGATTTTTCCTTGTTTTTGCTTCCTTTATCATATCGTTATGAACAAAGATTGTTTTATTGCCATCGAAGGTGGAATAGCAGAGCATAACCTCGTTCTCATAGCCGTTAAACTGGATAACCGTGTCAAATTTTGCGTTTACGTATCGACGGGCAAAATCCTGAGCGACACGCTTTTTCATACGTTTCATATAGCTTTTGGTGGACATAAGACCGCTCTTGAAAAGCTTTCTCGTTATCCTATCGCCAAAGGTAACGTTCATATCTCCCGTGGTTGCTAAATAGTTAACCTCGGCGGGGAACTGCAGCAACGCTTCCCTGTTCGCCGATACCTTCTCTGAAATAAACGACAGGTAATAATTATTTTCCGACAAGGTGAGCGAGGACATAAGAGTTCTGATTGAGGTTGTAATACCGTTTGCGGCAAGGTTTCCTGCGTATATGAGAACGTTTTTCTTGCCGTTTGACTTTATCTCTTCCGCCGTCACACCGGTATCCTCTCCGAGAATAATACTGTCGCAAAGCCTTGCAGATGCGTCAGCGCTGTCGTAGGCGCAAAATCTTTTCAAGAAATCGCCGTCGTCGTAGCTCTTGCCACAGCGCATTTCAGAAAGAAGCTCACCCTCGCTGTAAACTCTCGTAAAGGGTAGCTCGCTCATATCCATATACATACCGCGCGTTTCTATATACTCCTCCTCGTCGTAGGTGAAGAGTATAATCTTTTTCCCCGAAATGGCAAAATCGAAGAATACGCTGGAATAATCGGTAATTAGAACGTCCGATGCGTTAAGAAACTCGTAGGTTTCATATTCCTCGGGCATCTGACGGATATTTTTAAATATCGAGAAATCCAGGTTTTCCTTCGCCAGGGGGTGAAGGTTTACAAAGAAAAGCTCGTCTTCTTCAAGTGATGCGTCTAACTTTGTAAGATAATATATAAGATTTGCGGAATTCGTGTCCGTTCTTCCACGGCCGACGCTGCCACGGTA
>CAJGCM010000144.1 GCA_904501765.1 uncultured Clostridia bacterium
GCCAGCAAAGCCGAGTTCCACGGCTCGCTCAGCGTCAAACCAACCTCCGTCGTTCATCTGCGATTCTAATACTTCGCGATTTGTTTCCGTGCGCTCTTCGTACACGTCGAGCATCTTAGTGTGCTCTTCTTCGAGCGTCGCCTGCAATGTCCCGATGTTCTTTCGGCTCACCACTCCAGCGTCGGGGAAGTAAGGCGAGTGAATGAGCATCCTTCCGTGCTTGGCAATGCTTCTGCGCTCCTTTGGTGCAGCGAGGAACAGCACGGTAGCCATTGATGCGCATTCGCCAACGACCTTTGCGTGAATGGTGCGACCACTCGCACGCAGAGCATCGTAAATCGCCCACCCCTCTGTCGTGTCACCACCGCATGAGTGAAGCTCCAGCATCACCTCTTGCTCTTCGGGGTAGTAATCTAACAAGCACTGAATGTCCGTGTACGTAGTAGGCCATCCTTCACCACTCATGACGAAAGCCATCTTTTCGCTTTCGGCACAAATCTGATTGTTAATAATGATTTTCAACATGAATGCAAAACAACACAAAAAAAAGCGGCTCACAAAATGAACCGCTTTTTTCTTGGTGCAACGTCGTTGCATCATTTTCGTTATAATTCCTTGTCTAATCGCCTGATAATATCGTGGACCGAGCGCTCACTCACTCCAAATTCTTCGGATAGAATTTTGACGATTGCTGTCTTTTTAACGCTCTCACGCATTTCTTCGTAGCGCACCATCAACGATAAAAACTTCACATCGGTAATGAGCACTCCTTCTTCGCTCAACGTCTTCAGCAGCTGAGCGGACATGAACATAAGTTCGTAAATCTTCATGGCTTACAATGTTGCTAAGTTTTCGATTACTTCGACATTTGCAGAAACTCTATTGATTTCTTCGACGCTGACGATTGGACGAATACCTGCAACACCGCGTGCGACGGCTCTTGCAAGCATATCTTCACCCATCTGCTGAGCGCTGCTCTCGGCTATTGTTATAGGCACTCCTCCGCCCATCTGATTAATGACGGAAAGCAACGGAGCGAATGCACTTGTTGCTTGAGCGGTGATAACGCTCTCGCCATTGCTAAGACGTGCAGGGATGCTGTCGCTCGTTCCGCTGCCTGCACCCTCGACAAGCCCACCCGTTGCAAACTTCGCAGACTTGATGCTCGTGATTGCCGTTGCCATATTCGCCATGACCGTTGCAATGGTCGTTGCGATGGCTGCAAGGTTTGCAGGGAAAGGACCAGCTTTTACGGCTTCTGCGACACCCGAAGAAATCGCCTTACCCGTATCCACGGCAATCTGAGCAAGACCTATGATTTTAGACAGCTTGCCGAGCGCCTTGGAGTGTTCGCCCATTGCTGACATGGCAGTCATTACGCTGTTGTATGCCTTGACTTGTTCCTCGCTCTTCTTTTTTTCGATTTCCTCTTGTCGTTCGGCTATTGTCTGCTGCATGTCCGTGTATTCGTTCTGCAGCTGCAAAGAGCGAAGCAAGAACTCCTGCTCACTCTCGCCCTCCAACATGTGGAGGGATTCGATTTCCTTTTGTTTGGCTTCGAGCTTCGCTTGCAGGATGGCTTCCTCGTCGCCATGAAGCTGAGCGATACGGATTGACAAGTCGAGCGCTGCTTGCTCGATTCCTTCTTGTTGGCGCTTGATGCGTTCTTCGCGCTCCATGTTTGTACGCTCTTCCGCCGCCTTGGCTTCGGCTTCTTGTCGCTTGGCGATTACTTCCTCGTCGATGGCTCGCAGTTCTCGATACATGCGTGTTTCGATGGCTTGCACTTGCTGCTGCAAGGCTTCGCGTGCGGTAACTGTGAGATTCTTCTCTTGATCAAGACGTGTGCGGATTTCTTCAATCTGTCTGTCGTAGGTCGTGCGGAGTATTGCTTTCTGTTTCTCTACGCTGTCAGTTATAAGCTCGTTCATCGCATCCTCAGCAGCTCTCACTGCATCTTCTTCAGCCTTGCGCATGCGTTCAGCTTCTTCGCGATACGCTTTCGCTTTTTCTTCGGCGGCTCGTTGCGCTGCTGCCACTTCTGCCGCCATCGCATTGCTTGCTTCTACGCGCTGAGCGTTCAACTCTCGAAGTTTGTTGCTTAGTTCCGTGTCAGCCTTGATTACGGCAGCCTTTGCTTCTGCAAGTTTGTCGTTCATTTCAGCATCATTGTCCGCCATGGCAGCTTCGCGTTCGAGCGTGTTAAGATTCAGCTCTGCAAGTCGCTTCTTCTGCTCTGCTTGTTCTCGCTCTATGGCGATAGCTTGGTCAAGGAATGCAAGGCGCTCTTCGTTGGTGTAGCGGTCTTTCTGCGCAACCTTTGCTTTAAGGTCGCTGACCTCACGCTCTCGCTCAGCAGATGCTACGACCTCGTCACGGGTAATACGCACAATGTCTTGACGTTGCTTTTCGATTGCGATGTACTCCATCGCCGCCTTGTTGCCTTTTTTGAATCCTTCACCGACCAAAGGAAGTGTTTCCATCAAACGAGATAGCCACAAGATGCTATCCGCTGTGGCTTCTATAAGCGACAAGAGCCAACCGCACACCGTACCGAGAATCTTGCTTAACCCATCAAGCAAACCTTGCAGCGGAGCCATAATGAGTTTAAATTTGTTCATTCGCTCTTCGCTTGATTCCAAACCATTCTTCAAAGCGAATAACGCAGCAGTTATAGCCGCAAGGAACGCAACAATCGGATTCGCCATGAGTGCGAGCATCTGCTTACCGAGCATCTTACCACCCTCGGCAGCTACTCCGAATGCTGCTTTGAGCGATTTCAGTTGTCCAACGGTATTCACAACCATCTGCAACATCGGATTTCCTGCCGTTACGAAGCCGAGCACACCCTCACGAAGTCCATCAACTGCTTTCTCTGCGCCTTCTAATGCGGATTTGTAGTTGCCGACATTTCGCTGATAACGCTGAGTGGCTTCTTCCGCTTCCTTGATTTTGTTGGTAAGTGCGTTGATTTTGTTCAGCATCTCCGTCCCCTTCGCTCCTTCACGCTCCTTACGACTTAGGTTATCGAATTCCTTTGTGGCATTGCTGAGCGCTGCCCTTAGCGAAGTGAGCGAGCCTTCTTTTCCATTCTCGATAGCTTCTTGTTGTTTGAGGACATTTTGCAACTCGCGCTGATAGCCACGGAGAGCCGTTACCTGGTTGTTCGTTTCGGCAATGGTGAGCACTTGCTCGTTGCGGAGATTATCGAGCTGCTTAGCGTAGTATTCGGAAGCGAGCGCTGCACCTTCTTCCGACATTTCGCCACTCTTCACTTTTTCTGTGAGCTGAGCCTGCTGTGATTCAACATTCGCCATCTCGACTTTCAGCGCTTGCTGTTTTTTCTTTAGCGCTTCGACTTTTTCCGTGTAGTCCTTGACGGCTTGCAAGGCTTTATCTTGGTCCACCTTGATTTTTAGGAGGATTTCGTTGTTATTGTTTGCCATGATTATAGTTTCAGTAATTCGACATCGCTAATGCCGTTGTTTCTCGTCTTGATTTCGATGATTGCGAAATAGCTGCCATACTGACGCAAGTAAATTGGTCGGTAAAGGTCGAGCGACTGGAGCGTCACGAATGGAATACGCATCTGCTCACGAACGACCTTCGCTTTGCGCAACGGCTTGAGCATCGCTTCGTAGTTCTTGATGAGCTTGTTCCAGCGTAGGCTGTTGACTATTCGCCCGTTGTTCACCTCGCCAATGTATGCCTTATCGCCTTTCCCGTCGTACTCAGCAATTCCGTTTTCCTCGCTGTACTTGTAGAGCGGCACGTAGATAGTCTGCTTGTCATCGCGTGAAACGGCTGCGGTGAATGGAAGTTCTACGGCTATCTGCTCTGCTGCAAGCGACTTGTTGTCGATGAATACATCCACGCCATCGTGAGCGTTGAAAGCGTCGCCATCTTTGTACTTGAACGTGTTGCGCTGACACCAATCGCCAACCTTGAAGCTCATGTCCGTCAAGCTGCCAAGTACGCGCACCATGTATTCGGACCAGTCGAGCGCTTCGCTCTTGCGTGCTTCGTAGTCGCTGTATGCTCTGAATCTCGTCACGGTCTTATACCTGCCATCAACAAGGCGAGATTCAACGGTGAGAAATCGTCCCGTCATTTGTCCGAGCGCCTTCATGAAGTCAACGCAGCCGATAGCGGGATAGTTCGGGACGATGAAGTACGTCGAATCAAGACGGAGCAGTTCCTGAGCTGCACTCATGTAGAGCGCCGTTCCAGTGATAGAACTTGAGCCGAACTTCTTCCCATAATCAAGGCGCACGTTTCCCGTCGCCGTATCCTCGTAATAGATGCGCCATTGAAGACGCACGTCGGCTTTGTTGTAGATGTCTGTAATCGTGCCGAGTAATGGATAAGGGATTGCGCTACTCTCAGCCGTATCGAACATGTAAGTGATGTAATCCTTCGTCGCTGCATAAGCGTCAATGGTAAGCAGTACATCTTCCGTATAGTCCACTTCCTCATTGAGCGGACGAGAGAACAAGACGAGCTGAAGTTTCACATTCGCCATAATGAATGAAAGCGATGCAGGACTATTGGCGAGCAGTGGCACGCGAATCTCACCCGAGCAAACGAACTTGAGATTTGGCTTATACGGCACAAGCCACTGAAGATAATCGGTTGATTCTCCAAGACCGCCGACAAGTCCTCGCAGTTCACGACTCACCCATTCGGGCGGCAGTTGCGTCGGATTGCTTGGCAAATCTTCGTCGTAATCGGGAATAGGAAGGTCGGGGTTAACTGGTGGAATAACCTCATCATCGGGTGTATCACCTTCGCCCCATGTTGGCTTGCCGATAAGCTCGAAGTACGGATACATGGGGTTGACCACGGGAATATCAACATCGGGCAGCTCCGTATCGGGTTTATTGCCCGAAGCGATGCCGACACGACCGAGCCAAATGGGGTATGTCGTTTCCCACACTCCGTTGCGGAGTATTGCCGACGGGTTGGCAAGCATCATGCAGGAGCGACCATACCATGTAGTGACGTTGTTGTCGAACAATTCCTTGCCATCAGTGATAACGGGGTCGATGCGTGTGGATAATGGCAATTTCCAGGCTTCCATGTCGCTGATGTCCTCGTCGGGCGGCATGGGCAGGGCATAAGTATCGCAGATGCGTTGTAGCACGCTGCGCACGCTCACGCTCGGATGTTGAGCCGTGTAGGGGTCCTCGGCTTGCAGACCCATGTCAAAGATGTCGTAGGCTGCTGCATACGTTTTGCTCCAGGTAAGCACGTCCTTGCTTTTGTCGTAGGGCAGCTCGTTGAGCTTGCGCTTGTCGGCAATCATGGCGGAGAGCTTCACGACGCTATCCCACATAACGCAAAGACTTATAGAGTTCTCCGTTACCTGCGTGATGTAGGCAACGGCTGACGGAACGACCATCACTCCGTTAAGCTCAATGCTTGCTGCATGATAAGTGTACGGACTTTGTGCCGTTGACGAAGGGAATACCACCGCGCCGAATGCAGCTTCATTGTTTGCCGTGCGTGGCACGTTCACCGTATTCGTGTAGCTATTTTTCAGCTTATCGACCGAGGTAAACGCTGCTGAGCGATAGGATAGCGTTATGTTCGTATCGTCCGCCATATCGAGCGGGCGA
>CAJGCM010000145.1 GCA_904501765.1 uncultured Clostridia bacterium
TATCCAATTATAATAAGCCTTTTCTGCGGCTTCGTGCAGCCTTTTTGGTAACCTTTCTTTCGAGAGGGCTACCACCTCTTCGTCTGAAATAGTGCCGCTGTCAAGCCTATCCCAATACAGTCTGTCAAAGACGACAGAAGCCAGAAGCTCGGCATCTGAGGCATTTTGTGTATATTTGCCGACCATATATAATGGGTCAAAATGTACTAAAACCTGCCCAAAATCAAAAACAACGTTTTTTATCATAATAGAATATATCTCCCTTCCTTTTAGGCTATTATATCATTTAAGGAAGAAAAAATCAAGAAGAAATATACTGTTTATATGGTTACATAACGAAGAGAGTGAATAAAAGGATAGCTTCAGCATATAATAAAACGAGAGTATTGCAATATGAAAAACAACCCGGTCAAATTTAAAAATATTTCCCTTAAAGGTATTGACAATTGACATTTTGGATGTTATAATAATATGGCAATATGGAAGGCAATAGGTCTTTTATGCCGGAATGGCGGAATTGGCAGACGCCCGGGACTTAAAATCCCGTGAGATTTTTTCTCGTACCGGTTCGACCCCGGCTTCCGGCACCATAATATCGCGGAGTGGAGCAGTCTGGTAGCTCGCCGGGCTCATAACCCGGAGGTCATGAGGTTCAAATCCCATCTCCGCAACCAAAAAAGAAACCAACCCTCGTGGTTGGTTTTCTTTTTTGCGTCTTTGACGGCGAGATGGGGTTTGAACCTCAGGGCCTCCGGCCCTTTGGAGCGGTTTTGCGGCACCTCTTACGTTTTAGCTTGTTTTGTAAATAAAAGCATCGCTTATATCCTTGCGTCTAAAACAAATACCATAGCCGCAAAAACCGGGGTCAAACATTGCGCAATTTTTCGTGTCCGCCCGAAAAATCGCAAATAACCCGGAGCAAATTAGCACATAGCCGGAACTAATAGCAAATCCCATCTCCCAGGCCAAAAAACGGCAGGTTTTGACCTGCCGTTTTTTTATCCAAGCCGCAGGCTTGGTATATCATCGCTGTTAGGCGCATATCATCACCGAAGGTGTATATCATCACGCATTAGCGTGTATTTCTGCGGCTTGATGATATGCAAAACTTCGTTTTGGTGATATACAATGCTATGCATTGATGATATACACGGCTCCGCCGTGATTGAGTACGAGAGTTCAAATCCCGTAAGTAACACGCCGAAAATATCTTTTTTATAGCCCTTTCACAAAAAAGAAACCAACCCTCGTGGTTGGTTTTCTTTTTTGCGTCTTTGACGGCGAGATGGGGTTTGAACCTCACGAGCTTCACTCTCTGGCACGCTCTGCATTGCCATTCGTACTTTTCACCAGCCTTGTTCGCACCCAAGATTTAAAAATCATTTTAAACTACAACAGCGGAGCGGGATCCATTCCGCCTATACGGAGGCGGAATATTGCCAGCTCGGAGCACACAGGCAATGATTCGCACAAACAAATCGATTTCCTCAAAGTAAAAGAGCGGCAAATAACTCAAACTTTTGAATAAAAAACAGCAGGGCTTTGCGCTCTGCTATTTTTTTATATTGTGTTCGTTTATAAACGCTTTTATGTCTTTAAGAAGCTTTATATCATCCTCTGTAACAGTGGAGTAATCGCCAAGATTTAATAGATAACGAGGGTCGAGATTGAGAATCTGACAAATGCGGCGAAGCTGCTCTAAATTAGGCTCTTGAACATCACGCTCAATTTTGGAATAACTTGACTGGTTCATAGGAATAAGATTTGCCATATCTCTTTGAGATAAATCCATATCTTCTCTTACGCTTCGTATTTTTTCGCCAATATACATTTCTTGTTCCCTCCTTTTTGCTTGTTATAGCATTTTTAACTAAAATCATTGACAAATAGTTGATGGTACGATATAATACAACTCAAGAGTTAAAAAACAACTCAATTATGCAGATAATAGTTCTATTATGCTTAAAATTACCAGGGTTGTTGCACAGAAGCTTCGGCCGCGCACACCTTTTATTTTTGGAGGTATTTATGAAATGTCCCTGTTGCCAAAGAATTGTTTCCGCTGATGCGAAAGCATGTCCTAATTGCGGCAAAAACATCGACGCTTACCTAAAGGCGAAAAGAGCCAATGATCCGCATTACACAGCTATCGTTAACTCTTGGTGGAAAATTGTTATTTCTATTATTGTCCCGGTTGTCATAATATCCGTTATGATTGCTTGTTCTGTATTCTTTTCAAGCCAGGGCGCTTATTACAATGAGCTTTGCGAAATAGCTCCCGGGAAATATGCCGACGGTTATCAAAGTAAAGCAACCATTTTTTCTGCAATTTCATTTGTAAGCTGGTTAGCGACGCTGGCGGCCTGTATTTTTCTTTTCTTGAAAGCAAAGAAGATAATATGTGCTCAGTGGGAAAATATACAAAAAGAAAAAGCACTGCTCGTTGATGAGTCCAAGTTTAAGTAAACATATTACACATAGCTAAAAACGACTAAAAAGAAATGAAAATCAAACAAAAGACAAAGATATGGATGAAATAAGAGCTTTCAGCCCTGAGGTTTGCGAAGAACTTAAATATTACGTTTACCGTTTGGTAGATCCAAGGAATGGCAATACCTTTTACGTAGGAAAAGGGAAAAATAACAGAGTCTTCGCTCATGTCGAATGCGCATTAGCTACATATTCAGACGTGGATTACTCTCCTGAAACAGACGATGATCAAAATTTAAAATATAAAACTATCCGCGCAATACAGGATGCAGGACTGGATGTTATACATATTATACAAAGATACGGTTTGAGTGAACACGATGCCTTGGTAATTGAAAGCGCTCTTATTGATGTCTATTGTTTAGAACAGCTGACGAATAAAATTAAAGGACATTCTTCAAACGAGCCTGAAAATGCGATTACGTTAGAAAAAAGATTGTCTGCCAGCGAGTTTGACGAGAGTATGATACCTTGCTCCTTTATGATTATTAAGGTGAAAAACTATATGGTTGATCAAAGAGGAAGTCGCTATGAAGCAACGCGGTCCTCTTGGCGTGTAAACCTGTCAGAGGCACAAAAATATCAATATGTCCTCTCTGTTACGGGTGGAATTGTTTATGAAGTGTATAAAGTACATGAGTGGCACTACCACCATGGTGAAAGTGGACGAGTTGAATTCACGGGTGAAAAAGCCGAAGAAAACATACGAGATTTGTTTGTTAATAAAAAGATTCCTGCAAAATATAGAAAAAAAGGACAGGCAAGTCCGTGTTTGTATGGCAAAAAATAACGCCATCTATTTTGCGGACAATTGATTTTGACCTTACACCCTTAATCGCTCCCCCGAAAAAATCTATTTTATATTCCTTTCGCAAAAAGAAAACCAACCACGAGGGTTGGTTTTCTTTTTTGTTATTCTGCGGAATTTTTTATGGGAGTTATTTCTTGGAGTATTTACCCGGGGTTTGTCCGGTATATCGTTTAAACATTTTTGCAAAGTAATATATATCAGAGTAGCCGACACGCTCCGAAGTTTCTCTGATTGAAAATCCACTGATGAGCAACGTTTTTGCATGCTCGATTCTTATACTGTTGCGATAATCTGACGGTGTTCTGCCTGTTGCAGAGAGAAAATTCTTTTCAAGATTAGAAACGCTCATGTTGCTTAAAGAAGCAAGCTCCGATATGCTTATATTTTCAAAATATCTGTTGTTAAGAAAATTGAAGGCAAATGAAATTCGTTTTTTGGAGGCAATAACTCCCGCATTGGCATCAATCTCCTGTAGAAGTAATGAAATGAGAAAGAGCAGATTGCCAAGAGCGCTGATTGTGTAGGCATAAGGGCGTGCTGTATAGAGATTGTATATATCAACGAAGCGCTGCAAAGCCCCGTCGACGTCAAACGGACTTACAAGTCTTGGCTTGTCCCAGAGGCTTACCTTCTCACCATTATCAAATATCTCAAAGTCTATCTGATAGTATTCGATTCTACTGTCGATCACTCTGTTTACATAATTGGAGCCGTAGGGCAAAAAAAGAATATCGTTATCACGGCTTACGCACTCGCTCCCGTCCTCAAAGGTATGCCGATGGCCGCCCTTAAGGTAAAAAACAAGGCTGTTTGAATGTCTGTTCCGTCTGTAATAGTACGGAAGAACGTCACGCTCGGCTTTATATTTTACACTTCTTATTCTTATATCTAACCGCCCCTCGTCGAGATTAAACATACCGATTCGTTCCTTTCCTATTTAATACATACAGCAAGTATAGCACATCCTTCGGTTATCAGTCAATGATAATTCTTATTTTGTACAAAAACTTTCTCATTTATTTCATTGACTTAATAGGCAAAATCATTAAAATTTATAAGTGTTAGAACTGTTTTTATGAGTATTTTGCAATTGACTGAACGTGCGTATGATGGTTTAGAAAACTAATTTGCACAAAAAGATGTCAACAAAGAAAGGAGTTTTTATGAGCGAGAAGAAAAGCGTACTGATCAGCGGAGCTGTCGTAAACACCGGAAGAGCTGTTGCCGAGCGTTTTCTCAAGGAGGGATGGGTTGTATTTATTACAGGCCGCCAGGGCGATAAGGTCAAGGAGGTTGCCGATGAGCTATCCCAAAAGTATAACGGAGAGTGCTATGGATTTGAATATATTCCCTTTCATGCAAGGACGGAGGGGAAGGCTCTGGTAGACAGAATTCTTGCCATGGGCTTTTGTCCCGATGTGTTTGTTGGCAATGCCGCTAACCTTGGTCTTGACCAGAACGCTCTCACATGTGAGCTTGACGCATGGGAAGAGGTGCTTATTACCAATGTTATGGGCTATTTTGTTCCCGCAAGAGAGATTGCCAAGGCGCAGATTGAAAGGGGTAAATCTCAGACAGGTTCCATCGTTTTTATCGGCTCTATCAACGCTATAAATACTATTCCCGGACGCAGTGCGTACACGGCATCTAAGGGCGCAATCCTGTCTATGACCAAGGGGCTTGCTCTCGACTTCGCTCCTCACGGTATCAGGGTTAACTGCGTTATGCCGGGGCCTATCTGGACAACACGATACGATGCAAACCCCGAGCAGGCAGCAAGAAAGGCGGATGCGCTTCCCCTTAAGAGAGTATCTACTACCGAGGAGGTTGCAAATTGCGTATGGTTTTTCGCCACAGAGGAATCGGGAAATGCTACGGGGGCGTCTATGGTTATTGATGGAGGACTTACCTCTATTGTGAACGGTGCATATTAAAGGTAAGGAGAAGAAAATGCGTATTGTATTTGGAGCATTAAAGGAATTTAACGATGACGCTATGCTTATGGCGCAGGCTGTTGGCGCAGACGGAATTCATTTCAACACACCCCCAATCGCAAGAAATGACGAGAAGCACTGGACTGTAAGCGCACTTCGCTGGCTCAAGGAATATTCCGAGAGGTTCGATCTTAAGCTTGAAATGATTGAAAACGTACCTGTAAGATTTTATGATCATATTCTTGTCGGAGGCTCGAAACGTGACGAGCAGATTGAAAACTACATAAAGACTATTCGCAATATGGGCGAGGTCGGAATTCCTGTTCTCGGGCACCATTTCTGCCCGACTTGGGTATGGCGCACATCTGTAACCGA
>CAJGCM010000146.1 GCA_904501765.1 uncultured Clostridia bacterium
CCGTAAAGAGGGTCAACTCCGTAGCCCAGCATATCACGAGCACGTCTTCCGTCGGGTGTCGCTCCTACCCAATAGCCGTATGTAAGATGGGTTGAGGGGCTGGAGAAATCGGGGCGGAAGCTGTTGCCGAGATAGTTTTTCTTTGATTTTATCATATCGCTGACACGGATTGCAATATCTGCCGCCTCATTGTCAACGCTTTGTATATTATTTCCGAATTTCGGTGCGGAAAGAAGGAATTCACGAAGCTCCTCGTAGCCCTCAAAATTCTTGGAAATCGCATCCTTCAGCATATCCTTGCCATCGGGATATTTCTTTATAAATTCGTCTATCGCTATGAAGGAATCGGCAAGAACCGTAAGACCGTGTACAAGGCAGCCGCTGCCGTTGTACTTCGTTCCCTGCTTTACCGTGTCACGCATATCGGCGCCGCTTTCCATACCGCCCATAAAGCAGCTTAAGAAGGGAACCTTAAGCTCCGAGAGCGCAACCGAGGCTCCGTTTGCCGCCTCTGTCATTTCGTCAAGGACACGGTCAAGGGTCTTATAGAAGGCGTCTCTTATACCGAGCAGCTCATAGTCCTCGGTTTTCATAAGGGTGTCCCCCGTGATTGCGGATTTGCCTCCGAGAAGCACCATTTCAAGCACCTTTGGCAAAGAGAGCCAGCTGTTTGTGGTGTTTCCGTTATCCTTTCCCATAATGAGAGGCTCCTGGCAGCCCGCTATACTGCAATCGGGAATATCCTCTATATCAACACCACTCTCTGCCAGAACCTCAAAGAGGGAATCGTCGTTAAAGAGCGATGGCGTCAGCACGCCGGGGGAGAAGAAGAATCTGCCCATTTCACGGTAGAACTCCTCGGGGGTGTTCTTATGAAGCTTTGCGGAGAGAATGGGCTGCGGCAGGTTCATATCAAAGTATGCGTCCATTATGGCGTAGCTCATAACGCTCGTCAAGTCACGCCCGTCCTTATCTCTGCCGCCTACAAGCACGTTCTGGGATATTGCCCAGCTTCTGTCTGCTACGTTATAGAAAACGAGGAAATGGCGGAACAGCTCTGCCGCCCTATCCCTTGTGAGCTCGCCTCTATAAGGCTCGAAAATCCTGTCTGCATTACCAAGAGAGAATGCGTAAGGGTTGGGCGCCTGCTCAAGACACATAATCTCCCAAAGGAGCAGGTACAGCTGAAGCGCCTCGTAAAGATTCTTAGCGCCGCCGCCGTTTATGGAGCAAAGGCACTCCTCGAGAGCGGTGAGCTGACGTGCTCTTTCCTCTTTCGCACTCTTTTTCTGCTCGGCGATAAGGTCAAGATATCTTCCGATAAGTATCTTCAAGCCGCCGAGAGCTACCGCCGCAGCCTCGTAAAACTCGCCGCCCTTTGCCTCTGCTTCCTTTATCATAGCGTCAACGCCGTGGCGAAGAGCATATCTGAAATCGGGAATTATATGACCCGTTACCTGCTCTACAAAGAAGATAACCTCTTTCGTGTAATTTTCCGCCTTGCCGTAGGTTTCGTTAAGCATCTTTACCATCTTGGACCCTGCGGTAAAGGCTCTTACCTTGTCTATTCTTTCCTTCGTGAACTCCTCGTTTGGCTCAATATCGTTATAGATAGCCATAGGGTCGCAATAGCCCGAAAAGCCCTCAACGGTGAAGGAAGGGTTAATAAGAGCATAGCTCCTGGCGAAGGCGTCCCGCTGCGCTCCTACGAAAACGGCATTATCGCTTAAGGATAAGGGAATATTACGAAGCACCTCGCAAACAAGATGCGCCTTTTTAACCTCGGGGGAAAGTCCTCCGTATTTTTCCTCTGCCAGCATCTCGGTTTCTTTAGCTAAAAACCAGCCGTCAAGGCGCTTGATTTCTCTCTCCTCTCTGTAAAGAGCCTTTGCCATTTCGGTAAGTCTGCCGGGTGCGTAAATTTCGGTTATGTTTGTCATTGTGTTTCCCCTTAATTTATGTATTTTATTTTGATTTGCTCCGCTGATGGGAGCCTTGCGTACTGCTTTATCCCCTCAGGTTTTAACGAGCTTCAGCCCCACCTCGGTAAAGGCTTCCCTGAAGCTTTGAAGCGTTTGCTCCGTAACGAAGCCGCCCTTCATTTTATATTCGCTCTTCCATTTATCCCTGCCGTATTCGTGGTATGGAAGAAGCTCGAAAACAACCGCTTCCGTATTATGAGAGGCAAAATACTCGGCAAACTCACGGGCTCCGTCTGCATTTACACCGCCTATGACGGGAATCCTTATATGCGCCTGCCTGCCCGAAGAGCAAATTTTCTCAAAATTTCTCTTTATTACCTCGTTTCCTATCCCTGTAAATTCCCGAAGCCTCTCGCTGTCGTAATGCTTGAAATCCATTATAAGATAGTCTATATAGGGTAAAAGCTCGGGGAGCGCCTCCAAGGTGCCGTTAGTTTCAATAGCGGTGTGTATGCCCTCTTCCTTCAATGCCCCAAGAAGCGAAAGAAGCTCCTTATGCTGAAGGGTTGCCTCGCCGCCTGTGAAGGTGACGCCGCCACCGCCGAAGAACATAGGCTTGCAGCTTACAGCCTCGGCGAGAATATCCCGTATATCGTATACCTTCCCCGCAGTCGCTGCCATTCCCTCCGGATTGGAGCACCAGATGCAGGACATATTGCACCCCGACAGGTGATATACGAGCCTGTTCCCGGGGCCGTCTTGGGAAAAATTAAAGCCCTTTCCGAAAATTCTCATAATTCTTCGCCCTCAAATTTTAATATCTCTTCTGATTTTATATTACACCTTTTTTCACTCCCCTTACATTGACAAAAGAGAAAAAAAGATGTATAATAGCGAAAAAGGGGGATTTAATATTATGTCCGTTGAATTCAATACCAAAAGCCGCCATAGGATAACCGAGGCTAATATAAATTATTATGCCTTTCCCTTCGTTCACCCGAAAAGAAAAATGAAGGAGCACGACTTTATATACGTCCTTGACGGAGAATGGAAATTAGGGCAAGAGGAAAAGGAATTTTCCCTTCAAAAAAACAGTCTTCTTATCCTTGAGGGGGGCAAAACTCACTACGGTATATCGCCCTGCGCCCCGGGTACGAAAACTATGTATTTTCACGCGGGCCTGCCTGAGGACAGCGCCTCCTGCGCCTCCGCAGAGGACGCAGAAAATATAAGGCAGCTTACCGACGCTTCTTCAAACCCGAATATAAAGAAGCTCTTTTACGAGATAGTGACGGCTAAAATGAGCGGTGACGGCAGACGAGCGTCAGCCTATTTTGACCTGCTTATATACGAGCTTTCCGCCTTCGGCTCTGACGAAGAGGGTGACACGGGTGAGCGCATTAAGGCTATAATCCACAAAAATCCCGAAAAATTCTACACCAACGCAGAGCTTGGAAAAAAGCTCGGCATTTCCGACAAAAGCGCAGAAACAAAGTTCAAGCGCCGCTATGGTATTACCATTCATAAATACACTCTTGATTTCAAAATGGAGCAGGCTATCTCCTATTTTAAGGTGTTCCCCGAAATGAGCATAAAGGAAATAGCCTTTAACCTTGGCTTCTACGACGAATACCATTTCAGCCGCCAATTCAAAAAAATCAAGGGAATACCCCCCTCTCTTTACAAAAAGGAGCTTTCCGAGAGGCGAGGATAGCGAGGGCGGTAAAATGCGTCCTTTTGCTTTATAACAAGCTCTCTTGCAATTAAAGGGCGAAGGTGCAAATTGCACCCTCGCCCTGATTTTTTATTTTATTCCTCGGGGATTACGTAATTATAATGAATGTTAGCGTAGGTCAAGTTGTTATTGCCATAGTCAATATTTATATTTCTCCATTCTTCCTCTGTACCTGTGTAATAAACGTCGGTAAGCTTATAGCAACCATAGAACGCACTATAGCCAATGCTTGTAACGCCGTTACCTATTACAACGCTTGTAAGTAAGTAGCAACTATCGAACGCATCATCTCCAATGCTGGTGACACCGTTTCCAATTGTAACGCTTGTAAGTGCATCGCAATCAGAGAACGCCCCATCGTCAATACTTGTAACGCTATCAGGGATTGTTATGCTTGTAAGAGAGTCGCAACCATAGAACGCCCAATTGCCAATACTTGTAACGCTATCAGGGATTGTTATGTTTGTAAGAGAGTAGCAACCATAGAACGCAGAATCGCCAATGCTGGTGACACTATCAGGGATCGTAACGCTTGTAAGTGCAGTGCACCAATAGAACGCCCTACCGCCAATGCTGGTAACACTGTCGGGGATTGTTATACTTGCAAGAGAAGAGCAACTCTCGAACGCAGAAAAGCCAATACTTGTAACACTGTCGGGGATTGTTATACTTGTAAGCTTATAGCAACCCTGGAACGCAGAATCGCCAATACTTGTAACGCTGTCAGGGATAATAATATCTGTAAGACCGTAGTTTACTGCTCTTTTATAATCTCCGTTGGAGTAATACTCAAAAGCTTCGATTAAATCAGGATTTGCTGATACTCTCATCAAGATTGCCTTTGCAGAACCAGCATCGCCTGCGGAATACTGCTCAAAAGCTTTTTCGACAGCTCTATTCCTTATCTCATTAACAAGCGATTGGCTGTCCTCATAATCGCCAAGCGCTATGAGCAAATCATAGGCTTCTGTATCTTTGCCCTCTGCAATGAAAGCCTTTGCGCTGTTGTAATCACTGCTTTTTTTAACGGCAAAGATAACCGAAATTATAGCAGTCAGCAGCAAAGCGACGCAGACGGCGATGGCTGCTGCTTTTATTATACGCTTTATGCACTTTTTTCTTTTTTCTTTTTCAATTGCTTTTCGGCGTTCAAACTCCTCACGCTTCTCTCGACTTTCTTGGTCTTCAAACGCCTGGCGCTCTTCACATTCTTTACTCTCTTCACCGAGTTGCTCAATCCGCTCCTCGCAT
This sequence comes from uncultured Clostridia bacterium, assembly GCA_904501765.1. Lineage (GTDB taxonomy): Bacteria > Bacillota > Clostridia > Oscillospirales > CAG-272 > UBA1740. Next base: position 4,909 of record CAJGCM010000146.1, read on the forward strand.
TCAGAAATCAGCGCTCCTGAATCCTTCCAATCAAGAATGGTTTTAAAAAGTTCGACAGCCTTTCTGTATCCGTGCAAATAACCCTTTCGCATTTCAAGCGTAGCGGTTACATACACACTTTCTTTACGTTCGTTTTCTGCCTTTTCCAAAATCCTTTGGTTTATACCCTCTGCCAGAGCAAAAATTTCGGCTGCTCGGCTCTCGTCAGCAAAGCGAACTGCTTTTTTAAAGTTGCCAAAATCGTCAAGGGAGGTGTGCTGATTTTTAAGTTCCTCTTCGCTCGTCACCTTAAGCTCAACCATAAGCTTACAGAGATAGGCTTCGGCATTCTCGGGGTCCATATCAAGAATCTTTTCGCAGTATTCGTCTGCCGAGGCGAAATCCTTGTCCTCGAGGAACAGGTGAACTCTTCTCAAAAGGGAACTGACGTTGCCGCCTGCAGGGGCAGAATATTCCTTGATAACCGTTTTTTCCACCTTTGGCTCGTAGGTATGTATAAGCTTTTTGATACCTCTGACTATGTCGTTTATAAATCCGATTTTAGACATATCCTGAGCCTGCAGATGGGCAAATTCCTCGGGCAGCTCGTATGCGTCCATATCACGGTAGCAGGGAATAAGAAGCTTGCTGCGGTCGCTCTTCATCATTTTAAGGAACCTTGA
>CAJGCM010000147.1 GCA_904501765.1 uncultured Clostridia bacterium
ATAACCTCAATCATAGTATATCCGTACTCTCCCTTAGAGCCGTTTACCATGTTCTCGATATTGATTCCCTTAGAGGAAACGACGGAGGTTATCTGTGAAAGCATATTAGGAATATTCTTATGGAATACACAAACACGAGATGCGCCTGTATATGGCATAGAAACAGAAGGCAAATTAACCGAATTCTTGATATTTCCGGTTGTAAGATAATCAACAAGCTCCTTTGCCGCCATAACAGCGCAGTTATCCTCGCTCTCCTCGGTAGATGCGCCGAGGTGAGGAATGTTAACGGTATTAGGCAAATCAAGGGTGTCCTCAATCGGGAAGTCGGTAACGTATGCGGCAACCTTACCCGACTCAAGAGCCTCCTTCATATCGGCAGTGTTAACAAGGTCTGCTCTTGCAAGGTTTATAATGCGGACGCCGTCCTTCATTTTTGAAAGTGTTTCCTTGTTTATCATACCCTTCGTGGTTTTGGTAGATGGAACGTGAAGGGTAATATAATCTGCCGCAGCGTAAATTTCGTCGTAGCTGTCAGCGTGCATAACGGCGCTGGAGAGGCTCCAGGCTGCGCCTACGGTAAGATAAGGGTCGCAGCCTATTACGTTCATACCGAGGTGCCTTGCGCTGTTTGCAACGAGGCCGCCTATTGCTCCAAGACCGATAACACCCAAAGTCTTTCCAAGTATTTCACAACCCGCAAATTTGGATTTTCCCTTCTCTACCGCCTTCGCAACGTCATCGTTACCCTTAAGGGTTTTAGCCCATTCAATACCTCCGACAATATTTCTGGAGGCTAAGATAAGAGCCGCAACCGCAAGCTCCTTAACACCGTTTGCATTAGCTCCCGGGGTATTGAAAACGACGATTCCCGACTCTGCGCATCTGTCGATGGGAATATTGTTAACACCTGCGCCCGCTCTTGCAATAGCAAGAAGCTCGGAATTGAATTCCATATCAAGAAGCCCTGCGGAGCGAACCATTATAGCGTCGGGATTTTCTATATCCTCGGCTACGTTGAATTTAGTTTTGTCAAAAACGTCTGTGCCTACCTTGGCAATCTTATTCACAAGCTTTATGTTTTTCATTTTAATTCTCTTTTCTTATGAGTTTGAATTTTTACAGTGTGAGCTGTAAAGCTCCTCGAAAGCCGCAGTGGCTGCTCTTACGAACAGCCACTGCATTCAGCTAATGCCGAATTAAACGTTATACCCCTTCGGATTCTCAAGAGCAAATTTCTTCATAAAAGCAACGAGCTTTTCAACACCCTCGTAGGGCATTGCATTGTAAATAGATGCTCTCATTCCTCCTACCGAGCGGTGGCCCTTAAGGTTCTTAAGCCCTGCGGCTGCCGCCTCGGCGGCGAACTTTTTATCAAGCTCCGCATCACCCGTTACGAATACTACGTTCATCATCGAACGACACTTCTTATCAACGGGAGCGGTATAATAATTCTGGCTGTCAAGATAATCGTAAAGAAGACTTGCCTTTCTTTCGTTGCGGCGCTTCATTTCTTCAAGTCCGCCTATGGAAAGAATCCAATCGAACACGAGCTTCGCCATATAGATACACCAGCAAGGAGGCGTATTATACATGGAGTCGTTATCCGCCATAAGCTTGTAATCAAGCATTGCGGGAGTGTCGGGTCTTGCATTTCCGAGAAGGTCCTCGCGAACTATTACTATGGTAAGTCCCGCAGGGGCAACGTTCTTCTGTGCGCCGGCGTAAATCATAGCGAACTTGCTTACGTCAAAGGGCTCCGAAAGAATACAGGAGGACATATCTGCGATAAGGGGAATGTTTCCCGTATCGGGGATATAGTGGAATCTTGTTCCGTAAATTGTGTTGTTATAGCAGATGTGAACGTAATCCGCATCGGGGCGGAAATCACTTCTGGTGGTTTCGGGAATGGTGGAGAAGGTGGGATTTGCTCCTGCGGAGGAAGCTGCAATAGCTATATCTCCGTATTTTTTCGCCTCTGCCGCAGCCTTCTTTGAGAACTGACCCGAAACAATGTAATCTGCGCATTTATGGTTGGAAAGGAAATTCAAGGGAACTGCCGCAAACTGAGTTGAAGCGCCTCCCTGAAGGAACAGCACCTTATAATTTGAAGGAATATTCATAACCTTTCTTAAAGATTCTTCTGCCGCTGCGATTATTGGCTCGAAATCAGCCGACCTATGGCTCATTTCCATCACCGACATTCCGGACTCTCCGTAACAAAGAAGCTCTTCCTGCGCTTTCTTCAAAACCTCTTCGGGAAGCATAGAGGGTCCCGCTGAAAAGTTAAATACTCTTTCCATAATGTAACCTACGTTACCTTTCGGTAAATCCTTTCATAAAATATTTTTAAAATTGGTGTTATTATAACTCTCTGACAAAAAAATGTCAAGACAAAAAATATATTTTCCTCATTATTTTATGTAAAATGCAAAAAATATACAAAGCAACATAATAACTCAAACCTTACAAAAAAATCTTTCCAAACAAAACTTTCCAAAAACTTTCAAAAAAAGTCTTGACAACCCCTCTTTGTTATGTTATAATAACCGAGCGGGTTTAAATGACCCGATATTTGGCGGATTAGCTCAGCTGGCTAGAGCGCCCGGTTCATACCCGGTAGGTCGTTGGTTCAAATCCGACATCCGCTACCATAAACGGCTCGTTGGTCAAGCGGTTAAGACACCGCCCTTTCACGGCGGTAACGGGAGTTCGATTCTCCCACGAGTCACCATAGAAAAACGGATACCATCTCGGTATCCGTTTTTTCTATCCTATGGCGACTCTTGGTAGACTCGAACGCCCTCGCACATACAAGCTTCAGCTCAAATTCCCGCTCCGTTTGCATTTAGCTAAAAGCCAACCTCTTCAAAATTGCTCCCGTGCGATGGAGTTCGAAAGAAAGCCTCGCTCGTTCCCTGCGGGAACAACCACGTACGGAAACGCACTCTGCGGAACGGTTTCCCCCCCCGCTCCTGCGAGGCTTATTCTCCCACCTTCGACCTTGGGAGGTCGAAGCATTTCTCTTTTCTCAGACCACCCATCAAAGGGTGTCTTTTCTATTATGGCGGCCCGTCGGGCCGAACCGAACTTCCTCCGTCAAGAGAAGCGCCGACGGATGGAGTTCGAAACATTGCGGTGCGTGGTTTCACTGTGGGAAACAACTCCGCGAAGACATTCGCTCGGTTTTATAAGTGCGAAGAAGTTTAGTTCTTTATTTCAGCATAATGCACCGCAAATTCTCCCACGGGCCGAACCGAACTTCCTCGCCGAAATGAAATGAGGCGTGGGAGTTCGCATACCCCGCCCGAAGATCGAAGAGCTTGCTCTTCAGGCGCAGGGCGTGGGTATATTCGCCTCAGGCGAAATTCTTTCACAAATCGCCAAGAAAACAAAACGAGGCAAAGGACGGCATTTGTCGTCCTCTGCCTATTATTGCTTTTTTATCGCAATTAGCACAATAGCGATTATGACTAACACTACGCCGAATATAAAAACGGAAAATGCAGCGAGCTCGGTAACCTTACCGCCTCTTTTTACCTTCGCATAAAAAAGGAATACTTAGCGTGCAAACAAATATTCACTTATTTATTTTTGCGTTGCTTTTACTTTAAAAACATAATCTGTCAGAACTTTTGGAGAGCAATTCCTGTATTGCAATTTTTCCCAAGTATAGTCGAAAATTTCAAGATTTTGAGAGGGATGAATTATTGAGTAAAGTCTTTGTCCATCGAAAGTTAATCTCACGTTTCCAACCGGTATCTTTTCTGCCTCGATAGAGAAGGTTCTATTTAAATATGTAAGTATTTTCTTACGGGCAAAAATAAAGTCTGATTCGTAATTCGTTTCTATCAATGAGAAAGATTCCAGTTCTTTTAAAATCTCCGTATTAATTCCATGTTCAACATAAAAGCTTGAGCCGCTTTTAATGTATATAATAGGGTGCGCCTTGTTTTCTTTTTTATTGTAAAAGCAAAATTTGGCTAAATTCAAAAAATTATTTGCATCTTGTGTGGACATCAAAGAGATGTTATGCAAAAGTCTTTTGGAAACAGTATTAGGTTCGTTTGCCTCTGCGGCAAGTATGCATGACCATAGCTCTTGAAATGTTTCTTCTGAAACGGTTGCAGACTTTTCACAAAAATTTGCTATCCAACTATCTTCTATTAAATCAGGCCTTGCGTTATCATTAAGTAATGGTTTAGCTCCTTCGATGATTTTTTGACGGTTTTTACCTTTTTTAATCAAAACACGACATTCCTCTGCCAAAAGGAGTTTTTCTTTGGGAGAAAGTTGACAATCATTCTCAATATCAGAAAAAACACTGTTCACAAGGGATTTATATGCCTTTTTTTCTCCGGTTGGATCATATATATTTTCAATTGCTCCCGCAATTTTTTCTACTAATTTATCTCCAAGATTAATATTGATGCCTAATGCCATTTTTCTTTCTACTCCGTAAGTTTTATGCTCTCCTGCAAGGGCGTGCCTTGCAGGAGAGTTTGATTTTAGAATTAATTTGTTGTTCCTACGTTTTTAAGTGTAGGATGCGCCCCTTCGCTGAAGCTCCAATCATCAGCAGACCAGTTAAGCCTATCGGTATGGAAGCTGACAGACTGAAGGGCAGACATATTAGATGCAATCCCATAAGTATTCGTCGCAGAATAGGTCGTAGTACCATTCTCTACTACCGTAAATTTCTGACCGCTATAACGGTAGCATTTGGTTATTGTACCTTCATCATTATGACCAACCAAGCCGCCGGCATTGCTGTAGCTGTAGGAGCTGGAGTAGCTGGAGGCGCTGGAGCTAACGTCACCGGTTGCATAGCAGTTCGTTATTGTACCATAATAATTATGACCAACCAAGCCGCCGGCATTGCTGTAGCTGTAGGAGCTGGAGTAGCTGGAGGCGCTGGAGCTAACGTCACCGGTTGCATAGCAGTTCGTTATTGTACCATCATAATTATAACCAACCAAGCCGCCGGCATAGCTGTAGAAGCTGGAGGAGCTGGAGGAGCTGGAGGAGCTGGAGCTGGTAACGTCACCGGTTGCATAGCAGTTAGTTATTGCACCAAAATTTCTACCAACCAAGCCGCCGGCATAGCTGTAGGAGTCGGAGCGGGAGGAGCTGGAGGAGCTGGAGGATCTGGAAACGTTACCCGATGCATAACAGTTCGTTATTGTACCTTCATCAGAACCAACCAAGCCGCCGGCATAGCTGGAGGAGCTGGAGTAGCTGGAGCTGGAGCTGGAGCTGGAGCAGTTAACATTACCGGTTGCATAGCAGTTCGTTTTTGTTCCTTCATCATTATAACCAACCAAGCCGCCGGCATAGCTGTAGGCGTAGGAGGCGCTGGAGGAGCTGGAGGAGCTGGAGGAGCTGTAGCTAACGTCACCAGTTGCATAGCAGTTCGTTATTGTACCTTCATCATTATAACCAACCAAGCCGCCGGCATAGCTGTAGGCGTAGGAGGTGCTGGAGGAGCTGGAGGAGCTGAAGGATCTGGAG
>CAJGCM010000148.1 GCA_904501765.1 uncultured Clostridia bacterium
GGTCAAGGCTTTTGTACCCGCTTTCTTTTTTTATAAGTTTTGCCGAAAAACGGAATAATATGCGGAATTAATAAAAGCCTTTTTGAAAAAGGAAAAGCAAAAGGAAATAAAAAAGCCAAAAAACAGTAAAAATTCATATAATTTTCTGCTTCTTGACAAAATAGTTATTTTATAATAAAATAGATATATGAAAAAATCAGTCTTTTTTAAAACTTGTTTTAGAATAAAAAGCTTCATTAGTTTTAAGATATGAATTAAGTTTTTTTGTGAGGTAGAAAATGAATAGAAACGACAGCTTTGATTATTATATGAAGGAAAAAGAGGAAAAGAGCGCTGTCGCTCTTCCTGAGGTAGAGTGCGTGAAAAAAGAAGAGAGTGAGATTTTCGAGGATAAAACCGAGGAAGGCGATATTGCCGTGCAGAGCTTCGACGTGGAAGAAGAGATATCGGAATACTACGAAGAGGACGGGGATGCGCGGCGCTTTAATCAGGATATAAGATACGACGAGATTTTTGATAAAAACAATCCCAAAACAATGGGATTTAGCGTAGTTTCTTTCACTTTAAGCATTTTGTCTGTTGTTTTTTGCTGGGTTTCTTATCTCGGCGCAATACTTGGCGTGGGAGCTGTGGTATTTTCCTTCGTGTCAAGGAAAACAATGAGATATTTTGATAAAATGGGAATTTCCGGTCTTATTCTCGGCATTTTCGGCATTGTTTTCGGAATAACATCTTCTGTTTTAAGCTCTCTTGTTTTGCTTTAAGTGGGTGCTTGAGATAGATGAGGAAAAAAGTTAAGGCGTCAAAGAGGTGCTTTGTATGGAAAATAAAAACAAAAATAAAATCATAATTATGCTTCTGTGGGTGCTTGAAGGAGCGTTTGTCGGCACGGGCGCTATTCTCCCGGGTATAAGTGGCGGGGCGCTCCTTGTAGCCTTCGGTATGTATAGACCCATAATAGAAACGCTTTCCCACCCTATAAAGGGACTAAAGACACATCTTAAGATGTTTATATTCTTCTTTGCAGGTGTTGGACTTGGCTTTGTGGGGCTGTCCAAGGTAACGAGTCTTCTTTTGTCTATGAACGAGGCTGTTGTTACGGCTGTTTTCGTAGGCTTTATTTTGGGAACTGTTCCCGAGCTTTGGCGTGACGCTGGGGAGAGGGGCAGAACGAAGGGCTCTTATATAGCTCTTGCGGTCAGCTTTTTAGCGCTTCTCGGGCTTCTTATTTTCTTAAAAACAACCTCTGATGTAAAGCTTGAAGCAAACACGTGGGGCTTTATTTTCTGCGGTATTCTTTGGGGGCTCAGCTTCATTGTACCCGGGCTTTCTTCCTCCTCTCTTCTTTTGTTCTTCGGGCTTTACGAGCCGATGCTTGAAGGGATTTCATCCCTTTCCTTTGCTGTGATTATACCTATGGGACTTTCTATGGTGGCGTCGGTGCTGCTTCTTTCAAGGGTTATGGAAATAGCCTTCAAAAAATGCTATTCCATACTTACTCACAGTGTTCTCGGCTTTGTTTTGGCAACCACAGTTATGATAATTCCCCCGTTTAACACAGGCTTTGTCGATGCTCTTATTTATACCATTTGTATAGCGGCGGGAGCTGCGGTTTCCTTCTTCTTCTCTCTTCTTTGCGAGAGAATGAAGGTGAGGGCGGAGAGCATAAACGGACAGGACGAAGATAATTCGGAGAATGACATAGGCGACTTTGAGGGTGCCACAGAGCTTTCTTCTTCAGAGTGTGAGGGGAACGACAGAGGCGAGAGCGTTAATATGGCAGAGGAGCCGTCTGAGGACGGCGGCGAGCCGAGGGGAGAATAAAAAATCAAGGCTCTTTTTAAAAAGGAAAATTCTGCCGAAAGAGATAAAAGACATTGAAACGGAAAACACCTATTGACAAAAGGAGAAAAGGGTGTTATAATTCTTCTTGGTCAGCGAAACACCGAGATGTACGAAATTTGTTCGGTGTGGGTGGCTAAAATTTTCCGTGAGGGAGTAGTAAGCGCAATTTTGCGTAGTAAGTCAACATTCTGGCGACATTCGCCTGGCTTGCTTTAAATTACGAGACTCATGTATATCTTAAGACGAGTTATACAGGAGTTTACATATTAAAACCTTACCCGTGTATGACTTTGTCGTACACGGTTTTTGTTTTTGACTGTATTTGGGAGCTGTGACTGTGCGTTTTTTGCAAAAAGAGTCGGCAGCCCGGGAAGGAATTTTTATGGAGCTTAGCCTTTTATTCTTCGTTGAGAGCATAGCTCTCGGGGTAGGACTGGCAATGGACGCCTTTTCCGTGTCCTTGGCAGACGGAATGCACGAGCCTTGTATTAGGAGAGGTAAAATGGTGGGAATTGCCGCACTATTCGCCTTCTTCCAGGCGGCGATGCCCCTTATCGGCTGGGTTTGCGTTCACACGATAGTTGAAATTTTCCTCGGCTTCTCGAGCTTTATCCCTTGGATAGCGTTAGCTTTGCTTGTTATAATAGGTGGCAAAATGCTTCTTGACGGTATAAGGAATAAAGAGGAAGAATGCGCCTGCGCCGCAGTTGGAATAGGAGCTATTATAGTTCAAGCGGTTGCCACCTCAATAGACGCCTTATCCGTAGGCTTTACTATTGCTGAATACGACCTTCTTTTTGCGATTCTCGCCGCTCTTATCATAGCAGCCGTAACCTTCCCCATATGCCTTTTGGGAGTTTTTATAGGTAAAAAATTCGGGGACAAGCTATCCTGTCGAGCGCAGATTTTCGGCGGAGTCGTGCTTATTCTTATAGGAATTGAGATTTTTATAACCGGGCTTTTGGGATAAAATAGCTTTTCTTTAAGTGTAAATCCCCATAGCCGGAATAAATTGAGAGAAAATAATATAAAAATAAATAAAGAAAAAACGGAGGAAATTTCGGTGCGTTATTATTGCGAAGAAAAAGAAAACGTTCTCGCAGAGCTGAAAACCGCTCCCGAGGGACTTACCTCGGCGGAAGCGGAAAGGCGACTTGCCGAGTACGGTAAAAACCGCCTGGCGGCGGCAAAGCCCAAATCTCTCATAAGGAGATTCTTTGAGCAGCTGCTTGACCCTATGACCTTAATACTCATAGCGGCGGCAATTATCAGCGGTGCTTTGGCTGTTTTTGAAAGCATTAACAATCCCGGTGAAGGAGAGGGCTTTGCCGACGTTATAATAATCCTTGCGGTTGTTATAATCAATGCGGTTCTCGGTGTTTATCAGGAGAGTAAGGCGGAGAAGGCTATCGAAGCGCTGCAAAAGATGTCGGCGGCAACCTCGAAGGTTTTGCGTGACGGCAAGGTGCAGATTATTCACAGCGAGGATATAGTCCCCGGTGACGTTATTATCCTGGAGGCAGGCGATGCGGTTCCCGCAGATGCGAGAATCATTGAAAACGCCAGCCTTAAGGTTGAAGAGGCGGCTCTCACTGGAGAGTCGGTACCCGTTACCAAGTTTATAGACATTATAAACCTTAAGGACGGCGAGCGTGACGTTCCCCTCGGGGATAGAAAAAATATGCTCTATATGGGCTCAACCGTGGTTTACGGGCGCGGCGTTGCCGTTGTTACCGACACGGGTATGACCACGGAAATGGGTAAGATTGCAGACGCTCTTACACAGTCTGCCGACGGTGAAACCCCCTTGCAGAAGAAGCTTCACCAGCTCTCGAAAATACTTACCTGGCTGGTGCTGGGTATCTGTGGTATCGTATTTGCCGTTCAGCTTATCCGTCACGGCTCCCTTACCGATTTCACCTTTGCCCTTGACGCCTTTATGATAGCCGTATCCTTGGCGGTTGCGGCGATACCCGAGGGTCTTGCGGCGGTTGTTACCGTGGTTTTGTCAATTGGCGTTACCAACATGTCGAAGAGAAACGCTATTATAAGAAAGCTGACAGCCGTCGAAACTCTCGGCTGCGCTCAGATTATATGCTCCGACAAAACGGGAACCTTAACTCAGAATAAAATGACCGTGGTGGATAGCTTCACTACGGACGAGAGGCTTCTCGCCTCTGCTATGGCGCTCTGCTCCGATGCGGAGCTTGACACCGAGGGCAACGTAACCGGCGAGCCTACCGAGGCTGCTCTCGTAGCCTTCGCAGATAAGCTTGGACTTAAAAAATACGAGCTTAAAGAAAGCTGTCCGAGAGTGCTTGAGGCGCCCTTCGACTCTTCAAGAAAAATGATGAGCACCGTTCACAAAACCGAGGACGGAATAATTCAGTACACCAAGGGTGCGCCCGACGTGGTTATAGGAAAATGCAAGTACTACCTTGACGGCGGCGACGTAAAGCCAATGAGCGAGGAATATAAGAGGGAAATTCTTGAGGCAAACAAGGCTATGGCGGATAAGGCTCTCAGAGTTCTTGCATCAGCTATGAGAAAATGGGATAGCGCTCCCGCCTCCTCGGAGCCCGAGTTCCTTGAAGAGGAGCTTATATTCGTGGGACTTACGGGAATGATTGACCCCGTCCGTCCCGAGGTTAAGGCGGCTATCGTTGAGTGCCGCTCTGCGGGAGTACGCCCCATAATGATAACCGGCGACCACATAGACACGGCTACCGCTATTGCCCGTGAGCTTGGCATTATAACCGAGGAAACCTACGCTATAACAGGCTCCGAGCTTTCCGAAATGTCCGACGAGGAATTTGCGGAGAAATTCGACAAAATCAGCGTTTACGCAAGAGTTCAGCCTGAGCATAAGACAAGAATAGTAAACGCTTGGAAAAATGCGGGCTACGTTACCGCAATGACAGGCGACGGCGTTAACGACGCCCCCTCTATCAAGGCTGCCGATATAGGTGTTGGTATGGGTATTACGGGAACTGACGTTACCAAAAACGTTGCCGATATGGTGCTTGCTGACGATAACTTCGCAACAATAGTTGGCGCTGTCGAAGAGGGAAGAAGAATTTACGATAATATAAGAAAAGCAATTCAGTTCTTGCTCGGCTCAAACTTAAGCGAGGTGCTTTGCATATTCTTCGCAACCTTAATAGGCTTCACGATTCTTGAGCCTGTTCACCTTCTTTGGATAAACCTTGTAACCGACTGTCTTCCCGCTCTTGCTCTCGGTATGGAATTTGCCGAGCCGAATATAATGAAGAGAAAGCCCCGTGATTCGAGGGCAGGAATCTTTGCCGACGGAATGGGTGTCAATATCGCCTACCAGGGCGCCCTTGTAACCCTTCTCGTTATGGTATCCTATTTTCTCGGTCACTTTATGGAAACAGGCACCTTCGTTATAGAGAACAGCGCTCACGGCATGACTATGGCATTCCTCACCCTCTCAATGGCTGAGATTTTCCATAGCTTCAATATGCGTTCAAGAACGGAGAGCATATTCGCCCTTCCCAAGCAGAACAAAATGCTTCTCCTTGCAGGTCTTGGCTCCCTCGTGGCAACGACCCTTGTATGTGAA
>CAJGCM010000149.1 GCA_904501765.1 uncultured Clostridia bacterium
AGGGGGGCTGTCGATTTATACCACGGTTGACCCGATGGTACAGTCGGCTCTTGAAGAATATTTTGAAAACGAAAGCAATTTTTCCAAGAAAGTCAATGACGGTCTTGACTTTTCAATGGTTGTTTGCGATTCAAAAAACTCTAATCTTCTCGGTATTATCGGGGCCGTCGGAAAAAAGAGCGGGAACAGGGTATTGAATCTTGCAACCGCTCTACACACTCCGGGGTCGGCTCTTAAGCCGCTTGCGCTGTATGCGCCACTTATAAATCAGAAAAAAATCAATTATGCCACCGTTTTTGACGACGTACCCCAGGATTTTTTAAATAAGGGCGGGGCACTTTTGGAATATCCAAAGAATTATCCGGCTGTGTATCAGGGGTTGACCACGGTAAAAGACGCCGTAAGACTGTCAAAAAATACAGTAGCGGTTAAGCTTTACGGAATGCTCGGCCCGGAGGAAATATATTACAACCTGAAAAACAATTTCGGCTTTGACACCCTTCTTCGCCGCCGACCTACCGACAGCGGAGGCATATTGACGGATTTAGCTCCTTCGCCTTTGGCTTTAGGTCAGCTGACGTACGGCGTATCTCTGAAGAAATTAACAGAGGCATACACGGTTTTTCCCTCGGAAGGAACTCTTTCGCAGGGCAGAAGTTTTATTGCAGTATATGATTCCTTGGGTAATCTTCTGTTAGAAAACCGAGAATCCTCCAAAAAGGTGTTTCGCCCCGAGACGGCAAGAATAATGAACAGCCTTTTAATGAACGTAACCGAAGACGGTACGGCTCGTAAAATAACCTTAAAAAACACAGTTGACACGGCAGGGAAAACAGGAACATCCGGTGAAGACAAGGATAGACTGTTCGTAGGCTATACTCCGTATTATACGGCGGGGATATGGTGCGGATACCGAAACGGCGGTGAATCGATAGGCTCCACGTCTCCCACTCATATAAAAATCTGGGACGACGTTATGACAAGGATTCATAACGAGCGGCTGCGTGATATTTCAGACGAAAATATAGAGTCGTTTTCGTATAAGGGGCTTAAACGGTTGAGCTTTTGTAAGGATTCAGGAAAACTTTTTTGCCCCGATTGTTCTCTCGACCCAAGAGGCAACCGTATGGATTACGGTTATTTTGAGCCATCATTTATACCCTTTGGTAAATGCGACAGACACGTTGTTGTAGAATACGATACAGAAGCAGGGAGACCGGCAGATGCGGATAGCTTGCAGGAAAATATAAAGCTTGTCGCTTTGCTGAGGGTTGAAGGAAGAGAATTCCCGAAGAAAATTTTTATTGCCGATGATGAATACGTTTTACGTGAGCGGAACGAAGAAGAGCTTACCGATACAGAAAACAAATTTTCGTTATTCAGCAAAGCAAGTTCGGATGCGCAGGATAAAGAAAAGAAGAAAAAACACCGTCCGACCATCCTATATTAAAGCAAAAGCACAGTAAAGCAAAAACAAAGCCTTACTGTGCTTTTTAGTTATGCGTCTTTTTCTTTACGCTCTTATTTTGCGAATTCCAGAGTGTCTGAAATCAATCTGTCGCCCTCATATTCAAGCTTAAGAGAGAAGAAGGGGCAGTCTTCGGAAAGCAGCTTAAGGAAGATTTTATCCCCCTGCCATATAGGAAGATTCTCAACATCTTGAACTTTCACCCACTTTGGCACGCCTTCGTCGCATATTTCCTTTACGCTTCCCGAAAAATCGCATGTGTGAAAAAGATGCATATATTCGGTCCCGTATCTATCGGAAACGAAGGTGATAATACCTCTGTAACTTACACTGCCTAAAGTGAGCCCCACCTCTTCAAAAACCTCACGTCTTACGCAATCAAATGGGGATTCGCCCTCTTCAAGCTTTCCGCCAATGCCTACCCACTTATCACGGTTCTCATCTCCTACCTTTTTTATGCGGTGCAGCATAAGGTATGCGCCATCTTTTTCTATATAGCAAAGAGTTGTTTGTTTCATAATCCACCCGAAGAAATATTGATATAAGAATTCTATCATAAAATACAGGATTTTTCAAGTATATTTTCACAAGGAGAAAATGTAAACAAATTTAAAACCGTATTGACATTTTTAATGACTGTTGTATAATAATTAAGTAGTTAATTATTAAGCAATTAATCTTATGGAAATACTCCATTATAACAGGAGCTTTTTGATGGAAAACAAGTACACAAGCCTGGTGAGAAAAACAATTTATGTAAATAAATTACACCGCAGAGCCATAGAAGCGAAGGTTTCCGAGATAGGAATACACCGAAGTCAGCATTTTATACTTATGCGCCTTGCACGTGAAGAAAGCTTTAAATCGCAAAGAGCCTTTGCTGAAAGTCTTGGAATAACCCCTGCTGCAATGACGTTGGCTTTAGATAAGCTGGAGCAAAACGGATTTATAAAAAGAAAGGTCGGCTCTGACGGAAGGTTTAATATAATAGAAATAACCTCCGAAGGCAGGGAGGTTGTCGAGCGTTCAGAAGCGATGTTTTCGGTAATTGACAAGGCTATGTTCTGCGGATTTTCAGAGGAGGAAATCGAGAAATACACCTCATTTATCGAACGAATAGAGAAAAATTTACAAGAATACATAGATGCCGAGGACTGATTTATGAAAAGATGGTATAAATACATAAAACCCTATCTTCCGTATTTTATTTTAGGCCCCCTTTGTATGATTATCGAGCTGATAGGCGAGATGATAATGCCAAGGCTTCTTGCGGTAGTAATAAACAAAGCAACCGAGCCTGAAATTTACGGTGAGCTTTCGATTGAGGTAAGTATAGGAATAGGGCTTATAATGATAGCAGTTGCCTTAATTATGATGGCGGGCGGTGTCGGAGGCGCATATTTCGGCGCTAAAGCCTCTGTCAATTTTGCCCAGGATTTGAGGCAGGATGTGTTTACGAAGGTGCAGAAATTTTCTTTCGCCAATATAGATAAATTCTCCACCAGCTCAATAGTAACGAGGCTTACGAACGATATAAATCAGCTTCAGACCTTTGTAAATATGCTATTAAGAATGGCGCTGAGAGCGCCTGGAATGATGATAGGCGGTATAATTATGGCGCTTACTATAAGTCCGTCTTTGTCAGGTACCTTCGGTATAACGATGCCTATCATGATAGCAGCAATATCAATAATAATAGCCATAGGTTTCCCGAAATTTGCCGTTATGCAAAAGAGGGTTGACGGGCTTAACTCCACGGTGCGAGAAAATGTAACCAACGTAAGAGTGGTAAAATCCTTTGTAAGAGAGGACTTTGAAACTGATAAATTCGAAGAATCCAATTCAGCCTTAAAGGCGGCAGGGCTGGGCGCTATGAACGTGGTTATCTTTATGATGCCTGTTATGAATTTCTTCATGTACGCCACCGTTATAGCAGTAATCTGGATAGGACACGGAACGGTTATTTCGGGAGATATGCCCATTGGCGACCTTACAAATTTTGTCACCTATGTAACGCAGATTTTGTCATCGCTTATGATGATTACAATGCTCCTTATGACTGCTTCAAGAGCCTTGGCATCCGGAAAGCGAATTTGTGAGGTTCTTGAC
This sequence comes from uncultured Clostridia bacterium, assembly GCA_904501765.1. Taxonomy (GTDB): domain Bacteria; phylum Bacillota; class Clostridia; order Oscillospirales; family CAG-272; genus UBA1740. The sequence continues at coordinate 3,578 of CAJGCM010000149.1, forward strand.
GAGGAGCTTGATTTATCTGATGAAAATGCGGCTTACCCAGAAAAAAGGGTAGAGGGTGGCTCTGTTGAATTCAAAAACGTTTTCTTCAGATACTATAAGAATAACAGCGAATGGGTGCTTGAAAATATAGACCTTAAGATAGAATCCGGCAGCACCGTGGGAATAATAGGCTCAACAGGCTGCGGAAAAACCACTCTTATATCAATGATTCCAAGGCTTTACGACGTTGATTCGGGAGAGGTCATCGTTGACGGAGTAAACGTTAAGGATTATTCTTTGACCGCCTTAAGAGATGGTATCGGTATAGTTTTGCAGAAGAACCTATTGTTTTCGGGCACGATAATCGAAAACATCAGATGGGGAGATAAAGAGGCTGACCTCGAGGATGTCGTGGAGGCAAGCACACACGCAGCGGCAGACAGATTCGTTTCTACCTTTGCTGACGGATACGATACAATGCTTGATAAAGGTGGCTCAAACCTCTCCGGAGGTCAGAAGCAGAGGTTATGTATTGCCCGTGCTCTCGTTAAAAAGCCGAAGATTCTGATTCTTGACGATTCAACAAGCGCTGTTGATACCGCAACGGAGGCGGGAATAAGACGGGCTCTCAGGGAAGAGCTTCCGGATTCCACCAAAATCATAATAGCCCAGCGAATAAGCTCTGTAAAGGAAGCTGATAAAATTATAGTTATGAACGAGGGCTGTATTACGGGAATAGGCACCCACGAGCAGCTCCTTGAAGAAAATACCGAATATCAGGAAATTTACTATTCACAAATGGATAAGAAGGAGGCGTGAGGGTGAGAACTTTAGAAGAACTTCAAAAGAATTACAGCCGTTCGCCTTCTGAGCAAAAGGGCGGTATGCCGGGGTTTGGCGGAGGAAGAGGCAGGCATCAGGGAATGAAGGGGAAGCCCAAGAATTTCAAGAAAACCGTGGGAAGACTTGTCACTTACGTAGGAAAGTATAAGTTGCGTTTGCTTCTTGTGCTTTTATGTATGCTCTTTACAACTGTATCCTCACTTATCGGCGGATATATGCTTGCTCCTATCGTAAACCGCATAACCTACCACGTAACGGGTGAGATGCCAAATATGAGTGCAATAGAGCTTTTGGCGGACAGTGTTATCGGCGCTCTTGCGGAAATTCCGTTTGTTAAAGCGCTCTTAGGAGGAAGCGATGCCCTTGCGGTGACGGTTTACGTATTTGCAGCTTTGATTATATTAGCGTTCGTTTACCTGCTCTCCGTGTTATCCTCTTACGTTCAGTCGAAAATTATGCTTTCGGTATCCCAAGGGTCAATTGAGCAAATCAGAAACGATTTATTTAAAAAGCTTCAAAGGCTGCCGGTAAAATATTTCGACTCAAATCCTACGGGCGAGATAATGAGCCGCTTTACCAATGATATAGACAATATAGACGTTATGCTTAACAACTCTTTGACCTCAATAGTCAGCGGAGTGGTAAGCCTTCTTGGTACGTTTGTTTTTATGATATCCACTAATATCTGGCTTACCCTAATAACCGTCGCATTCGTTCCACTCCTTTTCTTTGCGGGAAAGTATATTGGAAAGCGTTCGGGCAAATATTACGGAGCTCAGCAAGCGGCAATAGGCGCAGTAAACGGGTATATTGAGGAAACCGTCAGCGGGCAGAAGGTTATAAAGGTATTTAACCACGAAGACGAAACTGTGGAAGAGTTCGGAATGCTCAACGAGGATATGAGAAATAAGCAGCTGAAGGCGCAGTTTTGGGGCGGTGTCACAGG
>CAJGCM010000150.1 GCA_904501765.1 uncultured Clostridia bacterium
GTGTTCAACGTTGTTACGGGTGAGATCGCAGAGGGTTATAGCGATGCTACTCTTGTTGGCGGTGCATTCAACTCTGTATTCTCTTGGGGTAATATCGGTGAAAAGTTTATCGCTGTTGCAATGTTCCTTTTCGCATTCACTACCGTTCTCGGATGGTCTCACTACGGATCTAAGGCGTGGGAATATCTCTTCGGCGCAAAGACCACCTTTGTATTCCGCATTATACACGTATGCACCGTTATCCTCGGCGCAGTTCTTACCTCTTCTCTCGCATGGGATATTTCGGACACCTTCAACGGTCTTATGATGATTCCCAACCTTATTGGCGTTATCGTGCTTTCGCCCATAGTCGTTAAAATAACGAAAAACTACCTAAGGCGGAAAAAAGGCGAGGACATCGAGCCTTTATACAACTTCGACCCCGACGTGCAAGCCGCCGAGGTCGCAAGAGTATACGAGGAAGAATAAAAACTTTAATAAAATTTAGGAAAACCAAAGGTTTTCAACCTTAATTCCCCTTGTTTTAAATAAAGTAACGGCAGAAACACTGTTTTATGACAATGCTTCTGCCGTTTTTATTCGGTTGCGCCGGGGTGACGCAACCCCTTTTGCAATAAGTATCCTTTTACTTTTTATGTTGCTCCGTCCAAAATAGACGCCAACCTATTTTTTACTCTACAATCAACGTCGTGTTAGAATCATCCGCTATTATAAACGGCTCCTTGACAGGAGCAGATTCGTGAAATTCCACCGTTACGTCCTTCATTCGTATCGTAAGAGGCTCCTCGGCGTTCGCCATTGGCGTGGAGGTAAACTTAAGGTCGGTGAATCGAACGTTTTCAAGCGTGAACTCGCCCCAATGCGTTCCGCTCTGAAGCGTTCCCCTATCTGCCGTATATTTCAATATATCATTGGCGTTTTCGATCACGCAATTTTTAAAATGAATATCGGAGGGGACGTATGGATAGTTTGTACTTGCAAAATAAACCACCGCATGCAACAGATCGTGCCGTCCCTCTTCTCTGGGAAGCTCAACGCCACGCCCCTTTACAACCGTTTTTCTGTGTGGATAATAACCGGGGCCGTAGGCGTACATATCCTCTATCCTGATATTAACGCCGCCTATACGGAAAAGACTGCAAGAGGTATTAAGTACGCATCTCCTTACCAAAAGATTCTTTATGTTAATGCCTGCGATGCAGTCGTCGCCCGTCTTGAAAAGGCAATCCTCAATAAGGGCGTCCTCGGTACAGTGAAGATGTATTCCGTCAGAGCCGCCAAGACAGGTAACTCTGCGCATAGTAAGGTTCTTGCAGTTGTTCGCCTCGTGTAAAAAGTTTCCGCTGTGCCTTGCCGTGTATCCTTCAAACAGTACGTTCTCGCAGCAGGAAAGAAATATGGCATGAGGTCCGCGGTAGCCCTCCTCGCCATTCGGGTCGTAACAGTTAACGCCATCAATAACCGAGCCAGCCTCACCTATTATAGAAATATTCTTCTCTCCGTAAGCGGTAATTATTGCTCTGCGGTAGGTCTCCCAGGGCTCGCCGTAATACTGGGTAATCAGCTCCATATCCGAGCGCATATCTACGTGCTCGGGGATTTCAAACACCTCGTAATCGTCGCAATTGTCGCTACCGTAAAGCTCCGCTCCCCGCTCAAGGTAAAGGGTTGTATTCGACCACATACGAAGTGCTGCGGTGTAGAATCTGCCTTTCGGGATAACGACAGTGCCGCCGTTTTCCCGGCAAAGATCAAGCACCGCCTGAATGCTTTTTGTTTGAAGCTCTGCGCTGTTCGGCATAACGCCGTAATCGGTAATAATATATTGATTCATTTCTGATGCTCCTGTTTCAATATTTATAGTAAAGCTTTTCGCACGATAAGGATATCACAAAGCCAAGCTTTTGTCAATAAAACGTTTGCTTTGCAAACGCAATAGAATTTTACGAGATTTATGACGTCAACGGAAAAGTCAATAAAATCAAGGGGTTTTGAACTTTGGCGGCGGTTTCATAAGCTTCCTTAATTGATGTTAAGAAAATTCTATGGGAGCAAGCTGACCTTGCAGCTTGCAGCTGAGCATTTTGGATACAGTAAGCAGTATTTTTGTAATGTTTTCGCAGGTTTGCGACCTCGAAACTTTGGAACTCCTTGTATTTCCTTTTGCTTTTCACGGTACAGAAGATTCCATACAACTTTTGCACTTGACAGTCCGAATTGTTTTGCTATTTGTTCTTGGTTTTTTCCTTGTGCGCTTAGTTCTTTGATAACGGGAAGCAATTCGCTTACTTTTTGGTATTTTCTTGCCATAACAAAAACCTCCTATGGTAGCAATTTAATTCTACCATAGGAGGCTCTTTTTTTCAATTGTCCGTTTTTTACGGACTTGTGCAATTTGTGCGCACCTCTTCTTTATTTAGTTATAACTGAACGGCGCAACACATTAATCTCTAATCAAAATTAATCTGCAAACAGTATGCTGCTTGGATTTACTCCGTCGTCAAGTCTCGTGATGCCAACAGTCCTCACTCTCTCTAACAGAGGGGCACTATCAGAGTAGAAATAACGGTAGACCTCGATCTCGTCCGAGCGTTGTCCTGCGGCAAGAAGCCACTTGCCAGACGGTGAGAAACAACAATCCCTTGGCCACTTGGGCGTCTTAACGCTTCCGTTTTTGATTAGCTTTCCGTTCTGGCAGACAGTGAAGAATACGGCGGTATCATGCCCTCTGTTGGTTACTACAAGCTCACTGCCACTCTCGTTTATACGAATAGCGCCGCACTGAGATACAGTGCTTTCATTTTCTTCAATGGTACTTATGCTATCCACAAGAGTCAGCGCACCTTCAAAATAAGCGTAGGTGAGAACAACACACCCCATCTCACACACAACGTATAAATAGCGCCCGTCCTTAGAAAATACGGCGTGTCTTGGGCCCGTTCCGCTCGGGGCGAAGTATGCCCTTGGCTCTCCTGTAATGCCCAATCTCCTGTCGATGGGATATAGCATAATTTTGTCTAACCCCAAATCACATACTGCGAGATACCGTTCATCAGGCGTGACGAGAGAGAAATGCGGGTGTGGCCTGTCCTGTCGTACCTTGTGAACGCTCTTTCCCTCGTGTTTAAACGTCCTAATCTTACCTGTAAATTCGCCATCTGCAAGTCCAACTTCAACAAGCGTTCCCTCAGCGTAGCAAGAGCAATATACAAAATCTCCATAACAGGACAAATGCGTCGGTCCCTTAGAGCCTATTTTTAATTTGCTCTTAAGGTTGAATTCTCCGTTATGAATTCCGACAATACCTATACCGCCACCCTCCTCGCCGTCAAGCTCTGCTGTTTCCATGGCAAAGAGCAGATGGCCATTCTCATCGGTAGTCAGCCACGATGGCCGTGGCGCATTAAGTCTGTCTAAAACTGTAATTTCGGCGCTTGCATCGTTAAAGCGACATTTTAAAATTACAGCATTGTTGTTGCTTTGAAAAGACCCGATATAAAACTGATTTTCCATAATTATAAATATCCTAAAGAGCGCAAAATCGCAATTATTCCAAAGAGCGTAAGCATTGAGAAGGCGCTGCTCCATATTACAAGCTGACTTGCGTATTGCTCATCGCCCCCCGTCTCACGCACTAAAATCGCGCTTGAAACGGCAACAGGCGAGCCGAAGAAGGCTACCAACATAGGTATTTCCGCTGAGGTGAGCCTCAGAGCGTCTTTAAGGAGTATTGCTCCTGTGATTGCAATAGCAGGAACAATTATCAATCTCATTGATACGCCAAGGACAATCTTCTTGACAAGACTCTTGGTGAAACTGAATTTAAGACATGCACCAAGACAAATTAACATAATCGGAGAGGCAACAGAGGATAAATTACTTATCGCAGTATATATAAATGGCAGATTATTCCGTATAGTGAATACGGGCATACCCTCTGACGTAGGAATAAAGTATCTTATAAGAACCGTAACAAGACCAAGGAATACACCGATAATAAGCGGGTTTTTTATAACTCCCAAGAGAATTCTCTTAATTCCACTCTCCTTTTCTTTACCCTCGCCGTATGCGTTAAGAATAATAACAGCGCTGATATTAAACAAAGGAATTCCTATGCTCGTTGCGATAGAGGCGATAATCGCCGCCTCACTTCCGCCGAGCGATATCGCAAGAGGCAGACCCATTATCGCTTGGTTTGAACGAAAAGTAGCTTGTATTAGAGCGCCCTTTTGCTCCCTTTCCTCAACGAAGATTTTTGCGGCAAGAGCGCCGAGAAGTATTGCCACCGGTATAAGTGCCATAGCATACCCCAGCACCCTCCAGTTGATTTCGCTGAAGCTTTCTACCTGGTATACACTGTAAAACAACTGAACGGGCAGAAGAACTCTGTAGCAGAAATTATTAAGCTCAGAGAAGAAGGTCTGTGAAAGATTCATTTTCTCTTTTAGAAAATATCCGAGCAAAATAAGCAGTAAAATAGGAGCAACCGCATTAAATGCATAAGCTAAAGTTTCCATTATTACTCCATATCCCCTTCAGAAAGTGCATCACAGTAGTTAAGCATCATGCGCATTCCCTGTATATATCCATGCTCATAAGCTCTTGCCGTGTGTCCCCATCTGGTGTCGCCAAGAAGGAAGGGAACGTGGTCATCCATAATAAGTCCGTCATAGCCGTTTCTCTTAAGCGCCATAAGAACCTTGGCCGGATTAAAGTTTCCGTCACCCAGGAAACACTCCTTGAAGCAGCCTATCGTGCCTTGCACGTCACGAAGGTGCACGATAGAAACCTTTCCCTTCGGTACGAAGGTATTAATCATATCCATTACGTACGCCTCGCCGCCAAGCTGTGAGAAGCAGCCTATACACAAATTAAGCCCCCAAGCATCGCTATTTGTTATAGCATCAGCCTTGAGATAGTCCTCCTTGCTGACGAAAATACGTCCGGCGCCCCTGATTGCTTCAATAGGCGGGTCGGAGGGGTGAGTGACAAGGCGAACTCCTGCCTTCTCTGCCTCGGGGATAACCGCCCTCATAAAGTAAGTAAAGTTGTTCCACAAATCCTCTCTTGTTATCGATGTAATTCCATCGGGGAGGGTAAGCTTGTGCAGAGCTGCGCTTTTGGTTGCGTTCGGACGGGAGTCGACGAGAGAGCTGTCAAAGCTTGACACGCAAGAGCCTCCTCTATAAGGTTCGGTTACAGATGTGCGCCATACCCAAGTCGGGCAGAAATGGTGCCCGAGAACAGGAATTCCGACCTCGCCCATATTGCGAATAGTCTTTATGTAGTTTTCAATCTGCTCGTCACGTTTCGAGCCTCCGACAAGAATATGA
>CAJGCM010000151.1 GCA_904501765.1 uncultured Clostridia bacterium
ACTTGATTTATATAAAGTTTTATGTTAGAATATATGGGCTATGAGGAAAATATAATTCATTAAAGCCGCCCTTAAGGAGAGCTGGGTTTTCTTGGGGCGCAGCGCTTAAATCAAGGGCTTCGGTGAGGTGAATTATATTATGGGAATTTTTTTCTTTATTCTGAACAGTCTTGCCCTCGGCGTAGGACTTGCTATGGACGCCTTCTCGGTTGCCTTGGCAGAGGGGGTAAATGCAAAGGGACATCTTTCTGCAAAAAAAGGCTTTATAACTGCCTCGACCTTTGCCCTGTTTCAAGGAATTATGCCTCTTTTGGGTTGGTTTTTCCTTCATACTGCGGCAAGTTATTTTAAAGCTATTACTCCGTTTATACCCATAATTTCCTCCCTTCTCCTTATAGCTATCGGTGCTAAAATGATATACGAAGGCATAACGGTAAGAGAAAACAGAAGCTACGGTGAAGAATCCGGCGGAGCAAGGCTTCTGATTTTGGGTCTTGCCACCTCCCTCGATGCTCTGAGTGCAGGCTTCAGCATAGCTGACCGTAGCGCCTCGGCGGCGCTGACCTCCGCTTTTCTTATATCCTCCGTAACCTTTCTTATTTGCTTTATCGGAATAAACCTCGGTGAAAAAATTTCCGAAAAGCTCCCCTTTCCTGCCGAAATATTCGGAGGCGGAATTCTCCTTATTTTAGGTGTTCGAGGACTTGTCGAAGCCTTTTTATAAGCTTTATACAAAAATTTTACTTTCTGCGCCAAGTCCTTTAACGTGCATTTGCTAAGGATACGGCTTATCAATAAAATTCACCTTGCCCTGCGGGGCAGAATGGAGCGCTTATGTTCGTCGCAGACATGCATTGCGACAGCCTCTCGGCTGTAAATGAAAACAACGGTCTTATCAACGGCTACAACACCTCAAAAAAACACCCGTTTTTGCAATTTTTCCCATCCTTCACACCGAGGGCGGGCAAATCTCTTGCAGAAAGGCGGGGTGTTCTTGCAAAGCAGATTAACGTTTACCTTTACGAAACAGACAGGCTTGGAATAAAAAGAATAAACAATGTAAAAGAGCTTAACGAGGCGGTTTTGAGCGGAACGAGCTGTTCTGTTCTGACGCTTGAAGGGGGCGGAGGTCTGCTCGCAGACAGCGAGGAGCTTTTTACCGCTCACAAGCTCGGGCTACGTGTAATGGGCCTTGCCTGGGACTCAAACGAGCTTGCCGCCGGCGCCCTTGAAGACGACGATTTCGGTCTTACCGATGAGGGTCGTAGAATGCTTCACCGAATGGCGGAGCTTGGAATTGTGGCTGACGTATCTCACCTTTCGGATATGAGCTTTTACGATTTGTGCGAGGTCTATCCTCTGCCCATTATAGCCACTCATTCGAATTTCAGAGAGGTTTGCAAAAATCCGAGAAACCTTACAGACGATATGGCTGATATTATAGTAAAGCGCGGAGGGCTTATAGGCATTAACCTCTACCCGAGCTTTTTACGCAGGGAGGGAGATGCAACGGAGGAAGACATTTTGCGGCATATAGATTACGGTCTTTCGAAATTTGGTGAAAGAGCATTAGCCTTTGGATTTGACATTGACGGCGTTTCGGGAAAATACCCCCGCGGCATTGACTGCAAAGAATCTATACACGACAGGGTGTGTGAGCTTCTCCTTAAAAATTACCACGCCTCCGTGGTTGATGGCATATCCGGTGGAAACGTTATTGATTTTCTCAGGGGTATACTCGACTGACGGTTGCGCAAATACGAGGTCAGCTCGTAAATAAAGCTTAATAAAACGAAAAAGAGTAAGTGTGTGAGAATAGTTTGATACGCACCTGCAAAAGCATCTGACTTTTGGGGTTCGTTTCAAATCTCGCGCACTTACTCTTTTTTATTTTCCTTGTCTTCGATGTCCCGCATAAGGCGGTTTTTCTTTACACGGTAGGGGCTCTTCTGCCTACTCTTCTAACAGATTCCGACAGAGGCTCGGCATTGCGATAGGAATTCAAATACACCGCCGCTTCCCTACTCCCCTCCGTGGTGAAGATAAAGTGAGAGTGACGGATTTTTGCTGCCGAAAGCTCACTCTTTCTGTCACCCATATATGTAATGGAGGAATTTAATATCAGATTTCTGTGCCCAAATTCACGTAAAATCGGGAACCTTGCACCCTTCCTGTCCGTAAGATATGCGGATCCGCACCTGTCGCAGCCGAAATTCTCCTTTACAAAGCAACGCTCGGTCAGCATAAGAGGTATTCTTCCGAAGGTTATTACCCCACCCCCTATATCTCTTGCCATGGGAAGAGTCAGCTCGGGAGAAAGTATAAGGTGGGAAACACCAAGGGTTAGTAAAAGCTCCTTTGCCCACTTGTTTGACACGTTCAGGCGGAAATCGCCAACAGGGCGAAGACCTGCCTCCTTGCAAAGGCTTACATGAGATACATTCCCTATAAGCGCATATTTTGCTCCAAGCTCTGCTGCGCACTTAAGCATAGCCATAACGCCCTCAAGCTCCCTTTCCATAATCACAGGGGGTACGTATACTCCTTCGGCGCATCGAATAGCCACATCCTTCGTGTGACAGTATGACTCAAGAGGCAGGAATATTATGTCGAACTGCGAGATTACGTCATTGCTTCTTTCTGTAAGCTCCTCGAAGACTCTGGGGTTTAAGAAGAGAGCCGTGTTAAGTTTTTTCGCCTCGCAGTCACCGCATTCCGCCTTCGGCGGTGTCCTCCACTCGCACTTACCACGCCCGAGAAGCTGCCGAATGGGCTTTTCGAAAAGAAGCTCCAGCGCCTCTGCTCCGGCTCTTCTTAGTGCGTTTACCTCTCCCGGGGAAAGGTTTACTCCCTCGTCAAGCTCTATTTCTATGTCAGATGCCGAAAAAGGTGTGTTGCCAAGCTTTGAGAGCCTATCTGCAAGTCCATCCTTATGAAGAGGCGAGCTCTCCGCTCTGCGGCATACCTCCCCCTTGACGCTAACCGACAAAATAACATCCGAATTTTCTGTCCCGATTCCATCTACACGGGAGATTACGGGAATTTTCAAGGTAAGCTCCGATGGCTGCCCAAGGCGAAAACGCCCAAGGATTTTTACGCCTCTGCTCTCCGCCTTTATCTTGGTGCTGCCCTTTTCCTTCGTTATCTGTTTGTCCTCTTCACTTCTGACTCCCGTCATAGGAGAGAATTTCTTTCCTGTAAAATATCCGTCTGTAAATCCGCCTCTGGAAAATACCTCCCGAAGCTCCGATGTCTCGCCCACCGTCGCCCCTCTTGCCTCGTCAAGAAGACGTCTGTATATAGAGGTTACCCTATACACGTATTCGGGGGACTTCATTCGCCCCTCTATTTTGAGAGAGGCAACTCCGCAGTCTATAAGCGCCTTTACATGCTTCGCCAGTGAAAGGTCTGTAAGAGAGATTGGGTATTTATTTCCGTAAGGAAGTCTGCATGGCTGAGCGCATTCTCCCCGATTTCCGCTTCTCCCCCCTACAAGCGATGAAAACAGGCACTGACCCGAATGGCAAACGCACAGAGCTCCGTGAACAAACACCTCGCACTCCGGGAGCGCCCTCTCGGTAATCTGCTTTATGTCATTATAGGAGCATTCTCTTGCGAGAACGACTCTTGAGCAGCCTATAGAATAGGCAAAATCGGCTCCCGGAGTATTATGTATTCCCATCTGAGTAGATGCATGAAGCTCAAGGTCGGGCATCCTCCTCCTAAGAAGTGACACCACTCCCAAATCAGCCACAATAAGAGCATCAACCCCTATGGCGTGTAAGAATTCCGCATACTGAAGAGCCTCGTCAAGCTCCTTGTCATATACGAGGGTATTGAGGGTCACGTAAAGCCTCACTCCGTGCAGGTGGCAATATCTTACCGCCCACCGAAGCTCCTCATTTTCAAAATTTTTAGCATAGGCTCTTGCGCCAAAGCGCTTTCCGCCCACGTACACTGCGTCAGCTCCCGCCGAAACTGCGGCTATAAGCGACTCTTTGTCCCCTGCCGGAGCAAGAAGCTCTGGCAGCTTATATTTTCTATTCAAAACTTCTTCCTCCTCTGAAAATCTAAATTATACACTTTCGCTTTCGTAACGTTTGCCGCCCGGACTTATCTTGAGGGCGCAGTCGCAACAACGTCAACCCCTGTGCCACATACGTTTTCGATAATTACGTCGCCTATTTCAACTCCGTCCTTTACCATGGCAGAGTTTATTTCCTTCATAACCTTAAATACCAGCTCTTTGGGTACGGCTCCCGCAGTTTTAACGGGTATAACCGAGCCGCATTCGCATCTTACGGTGCTGGTCACCACTCTTAACGGGTGGGTACATTCGTTTATTGCGTATTCCTTACCTCTCGGGCATAGATTTCCCGAAACAGAAAGCACCTCTCCGCCCTCGCCAAGCTCTGCCAAAACAGAACAGCCTCTTGGGCATACGATACAGGTAAGTTCTCTTGTTTTCATACAATCTACCCCCTTATTCTATCGCAAGAGTTATTTTTCCGCCCCGGGCGGACTCAAGCATTTGTGCAGTAAGCTTTATGCTCTCCATCTCACCCGGCGCAAGCTTTTGCTTTTTCTTATCAATAAGCAGCTTACCGTCAGAATAAACCTTAAGTCTTTTATCTCGGAAAACGTCGCTGACTCTGAAATATACGGTTGTATCCTTTATTTCCGTGATTTTCTGAGGAACTGTATAACGGACTTTTCCGTCAACCTCAAGGGTTATATCCGTGTCGGAGCATATTTTACCGTTTATAAAAGCAACCGCAGCCTCACCTGCGATACACGCCTCCTCAGAAACAAAGTCCACAAGGTCGTGAACGTGAAGCACGTTTCCACAAGCAAAAACACCGTCGGCAAGAGTTTCTCTGTTACCCCTTACCACAGCTCCGTTGGTAATTCTGTCAAGAACAATCCCCGCATCCTTTGTCAGCTCGTTTTCGGGAATAAGTCCGCAGGAGAGCAGAAGAGTATCGCACTCAATATATCTTTTCGTTTCCTCTATAGGACGTCTGCTTTCGTCAACCGCCGCAACGGTGACCCCCTCAACTCTGTCCTTGCCGTGTATTTCCACAACGGTCGTGCTTAAATAAAGCGGTATTCCGAAATCATTCAAGCACTGCTCAATATTTCTTGCAAGACCGCCGGAATAAGGCATAAGCTCACACACGGCCTCTACCTTCGCTCCCTCGAGAGTCATTCTTCTCGCCATAATGAGTCCTATATCTCCAGAGCCTAAAATAACCACACGGCGCCCGGGCATATAACCCTTCATATTGACGAATTTCTGCGCTGTTCCCGCAGTGTAAAT
>CAJGCM010000152.1 GCA_904501765.1 uncultured Clostridia bacterium
TATACAACAGGAAGGGCGAGATTTTATACCTTGGCTGCGAGGGCAACGATTTCTATGCCGCCATAGGACCTGACTTGGGAATTGAAAATCCAAGGGCTGAGATAGATGCAAGTTGCAGACTGATTGCCGATTATGCTTTTGACGAATATGCACTGAGCTTCGTATCCCTGCCATATGAGCTTGAGAACTTTGGAGAGTGTTCCTTTGGCAGCGCTAAGGATGCAAGGCTGTATCAAAAACAGCTTGGGCATTTTACGTTCTTCGAGAATCTCACGCTTCTGGACGGCGTGATTGTGGATCGGGACTTTTTAGAAGGGGTTGGAATCAGTGGCACTTTAACTCTCCCCGACTCTGTTACCGAAATAGAGTCTTACGGTCTTGGTGGCAATAATTTTAAAAAGGTCGTTTTCGGAAACGGAATCAATAAGATTGGCGACAGCGCTTTCAAAAATTGCACTATGCTTGAAAGCATAGTTGTTCCCGCCACTCTCTCTTACGTTTCGGTTTACGCCTTCGAGGGGTGCAATGAAGCTTTATTCACCTACCGTGACGGTCTTAAATACTTAAAAACCGACAAGAGCGACTGCCATGTGCTTTTGGATTACTACGACTCAAAAAAATCCTCCTTCATAATAGACGACACATGCTTCGTTATTGCGGAGGAAGCCTTCCATTATTACAAAGAAAGCATCAGCGTTACTATTCCCGCAAGTGTTTTCTCTATATGTAAAGGAGCTTTTAATACCATAAAAAGCGTTTCCTGCAGCGTTATTGCGGGAAGCGAGCACTTCTTCTCAGAAGACGGTATTCTTTTCAGCTTTGACGGCTCAGAGCTTATAAGATACCCTTATTCGGCACGCACCATATATTATCTGCCCGATACGGTAAGGGTGATTCGAGATTACGCCTTTTCCTATTCGGGTCTTTCGGAGCTGATAATTAACGACGGTGTGGTTGATATTGGGAACTATGCATTTGCTGATAACAGAAGCTTAACAAAAATAACAATTCCCGACTCGGTTAAAAGAGTTGGTATGCACGCATTCCATCTGACAACGAATCTGACCTTTGCCGTCAGAGAGGGTGTTAAATATCTGGGAAATGATAGCAACCCGTATCTGATTGCGGTAGAGCCTACGGATAAGCTTATGACAAATTTGATTATTGACGACGAATGTAAGGTCATTGCTGACGAGGCCTTTTACAGCTGCTATAATTTAGTTTCTGTAACTCTTGGCGAGAAGCTTCAATTCATTGGCGATAAGGCATTCTTCTCTGCACATAAGCTATATGAAATCTGCAATAAATCCTCGCTCACTCTATCCTCAGGTGCCGACTACCTCGGCGGTGTTGCAAAAAATGCGATAAATATATACACGCCCACAGGGGGCGAGAGTATTTTGCTCAAGGACTCCTCGGGATTTATATTTATAAAAGAGGGAGAGACTTACGTTCTTATTGCTAAAGAGAATGTGGGAAGCTGCACAGAGCTTACTCTACCCGACTCATATAACGGACAGGACTACGAAATAGGTGACTATGCATTCCAATATTGCGACTCTCTTGAAAAAATAATTATTGGCGGGGGAGCTGTAAAGGTTGGCAGCTACGCTATTTCTCATTGCGTAAATCTCAAGTATATTTATATATCCAAAAAGCTTACGCATATTGAAAAATGCGGCTTCTTCTTTATTTTTAGTCTCAAGGAGGTATATTACGAGGGTGACGCTGCGGATTGGGAAAAAATTACCATTGAGGACGACAATTACGTGTTAGACGATGCAACCTTCACCTACAATTACGTTCTTTAAAGTAAAGCTTGAGGTCATCGTTTAAAGCCGACACGCCCCACCGATTCCGACCTTTTGGAATGTTGAGGGACAAAATCTATTGAAAAATATAACTTAAAAGGAGAATAAAAATGAAGATTTATACACTCGGAACGAGCCACGGCTCTACCGAGCCAGGCAGAGCCTGCTCGGGAACTTTAATTTCTGTAAACGGCGCGCTATATTTGTTTGACTGCGGAGGAAACGTTGAGGGAAAAATGACCGACCTTAACCTTCCTTTCGGAAATTTAAGATGCGCATTTATTTCCCATATGCACGAGGACCATGCGGGAACACTTACGTCTATATATAAGAGGTTTACGGTTTACAATCACACGAATTCAAAAATACAGATGTTTTTGCCTGAGGAATGCGGAATTTCGGCTTTCAAAAATTGGGTTTCGGCTCTTCATCTGCCAACCTCGGACAGCGTTATCTTCAATCTCACCTTGCCTGAGGAAATATATGCCGACGAGAACGTAAGAGTCTGTGCCATTTCTACGGCTCATATACAAAACGGTAAATTCCCAAGCTATGCTTACGTGTTTGAAGCTGAGGGAAAAAGAATATTATATACGGGAGATTTGAACTCCGATTTTTCTGACTACCCTGAAGCAGTGCTACGGGAGAAATTCGATGCCGTCATATCCGAGCTTGTGCATTTCAATCCTGAAGAGAACCTTGAAACTATTGCGAAAAGCCAAACCGACAGGATAATATTTACGCACATTTGGCCCGAAAAGGCTGACACGGTATGGAGCTTAAGAGATACATTCCCCTTCCCAATTCACATAGCAAACGACTGCGATGTCTTTGAGGTATAAAGCGAGGGGCTCATAAAAATTAAAAGTAGAGGTACTGCGTTTTTAGTACCTCTACTTGTTTTTTATTCAGTTATACCTAAATGCGGCTTCACTTTTTCACTATTTAACTACGCAAACCCTATCAATCCCGTGCTTTTTATAAAGAGCCACCGATGCATCGGTAATAACCTCACCGCATATGTTTATCGGCACTGCAGGAGGACAGGAAACACTCACAGATGCGCATATACGCCCAACCGCCTCTTCTACCGCTACCGCCTCACACTCGGCAAAAAGCGCTTCGCGGATTGTCATTGTGCGCTGCGGCTTCTCGTTCATATATGCCGCTTCGCTTTTTTCGATCGGCTCTCTTTTCCGAATAGCAGAAAGAGCGGAAATTAACCTCTCAAAATCCCCATCTTCATTTTCGGCGGAACACATAAGAACGAGATAATCTCTGTCGTAAAACTCTGCTTCAATACGGTTTTCTCTGAGATATTCCGAAAGCTCCTCTCCCGTAAAGCCCATATCAGAAGCTTTTACGACGATTTTCATAGGCTCGCTATTCTCTACAGGTATGTGGGCTGAAGAAAGTTTATTCTTGACACGCATAACATCTACTGCCGCTTTTGCTATTTCTTCGCCATACCCCTCGGCAAGTTTTTTGTTACAAAGGTCAAGGGAGGCAAGAATAAGGTACGAGGGACTTGTTGACGCAAAAATTGAAAGTTTCTCTCTTGCGGATTCAAGGAAGCTCGGGTCGGCGCTTTTCGATATATGGAGATATGCGCCGCCTGTCAGAGCCGGAAGGGTTTTATGGGCTGAATCACAGCACATATCGGCACCCAGCGTTATCGGGTGAATATCCGGCTTTATAAATTTGAGATATGCGCCGTGGGCGTTATCCACAAGCAAAGGAATTCCGTATTTTTTGCATACCGAGGATATAGCTTTAACGTCTAAAAGATTGCCAAGATAGTCAGGGGTGGTAATATATACAGCACAGGGGCGGCGACTGAGAGCCAAAATTCCCTCTTCAACGTCCTCGGCGCTTATATTACAGGCACAAAGATGCCCCCCAGCCTTAGGATAAATAAATTCCACGTCCAAGTCCAGAAGCCCTGCAGCATAGACAAACGCCTTATGAACGTTCCTTGCGGCTAAAACCAGCGGTTTATGCTCACCTTTCGCAGCACGGGTGGCTACTAAAGCCAACATTGCTTTTATCGCAAGGGTTGAGCCCTCTGCAGAATAGAAGGTATGGGCGGTGCCGAAAAGCTCCGAGGCAAAATTTTCGCTTTCCTCTATTATCCCTTTTGGAGAATAAAGAACGTCTGCTCCCTTTATCTCGGTTATATCGAACGCCTCACAGCCGAGAGAGCCTTTTCCCTTGTGACCAGGCATATGAAATCTCGACGTCCCGCTTTCCGAATAACTCGTCAAAAAATCAAAAATCGGTGTTTTCATAACCCTTATTCTTCAGCTTCCGCAACCTTCATCATCACGGCACATTCAATTCTCTTTTTGAACAGCTCGCAGCCGTACTCATACACGCCCTTAATGGAGCCGGTGGAATGATAGGAATTCGCAGCGCATCCTCCCGAGCAATAAAGCTTCGCCCAGCAATTCTTGCACTCCGATCTTGAATAAGCGTTACAGGAGCGGAACTCGTCCTGTATTTCGGTATTTTTAACTCCGTCCCATATGTCGCCGAGGCTGTATTTGGGGTCGCCGACAAATTGATGGCATGGGAAAAGCTCTCCCCAAGGGGTTACCGCCATATACTCCGTTCCCGAGCCGCAGCCGGTTATTCTCTTATAAATGCAAGGACCGTTTTTAAGGTCAAGCATATAGTGATAGAAGGTAAATCCTCTGCCCTCTCTCTTTCTCTTCACCATCTCGCAGGCGAGAAGCTCATACTGCTCGAAGAGCTTTGGCAAATCCTCTTTTGTGAGGGCGTAGGGGTCGCTCGGGGGGCATACTACGGGCTCCATACTAAGCTCGGTGAAGCCTAAGTCTGCCATATGTAAAATATCATTTGTAAAATCGGTGTTATTATGAGTGAAGGTGCCTCTTACGTAATAGTTCTTTCCCTCTCTCGCTTCTACCAATCTTTGGAACTTGGGAACTATTTTATCATAGCTACCCGCGCCCGTATAATCCTTACGGAAGTGGTCGTGTACCTCACGGCGACCGTCAAGGCTAAGAACAACGTTGCTCATTTCCTTGTTAAGGAAATCTATAACCTCATCATCGATGAGCACACCGTTAGTAGTCAAAGTAAAGCGGAAATTCTTATTATATTTTCCCTCGATGCTTCTCGCGTACCTTACAAGCTCCTTAACAACCTCCCAGTTCATCAGGGGCTCGCCGCCGAAAAAGTCAACCTCAAGATTGCGCCTTGTTCCCGAATTCTCAATAAGGAAATCAAAGGCACGCTTTCCCACATCAAGACTCATTAAGGCTCTGTCACCCTGGTATTTTCCTTGACTTGCAAAGCAATAAGAGCAATTAAGATTACAGCTGTGGGCTACGTGAAGGCAGAGCGCCTTTATCACCTTGCTGTTATTCTTATAGTCCATCGCAAGATTTTCATACTTATCCTCGGAGAA
>CAJGCM010000153.1 GCA_904501765.1 uncultured Clostridia bacterium
GCCAAAATACTGTGCTCCTTGTGAAGGAGGGTGGGAGATGCAACGTAAACCGCATCAATACCGCCCTCTTCAAGCATTTGCTCAAGGGACGTGTATACTTTTTCTATGCCGTGGCGCTTTGCAAAAGCCTCGCCGGTTTCCTCCGCCCTTGAATATACAGCTGTTATTTCTGCTCCCTCTACAACAGAGGCGGCCTCAGCGAATCTGTCGCTTATAAAGTTTGTGCCGATAACGCCGAATTTCATAAAAGCTCCTCGCTATATAACGAATTTCAAAATAAAGAAGGTAAGCGCACCGACGAGAATTAAGACAGCCGCCCAGGAAATTATAGTGTCGATAACCTTGTTGGTTTTAGCTTCTTTTTCGTCGAGAGCGCGGTCCTCCTCGGTTTCCTTTAATTCCTCAGGGATATCTTCTTCCTCACCTGTGGCTTCTTCAAGATTCTCGTCGAGTGAGAAATCGTAAGTGCCGAGGGATATTTCCTTCGCCCTTTGTGCAGCGGAGGAGAGAATTCCATTAAGCTCCTCAAGCACGACCTCATCGTCGTTTGAAATAGCCGCAAGGGTCTTGCTTATTTTATCACAGGCAGAGGAAATCTCCTCGTAGCTTTTTCCCGTAGTAGCCTCAACTAAAAGCTCGTCGCATTCGTCGCAAAGGTATCGGGGCGTGCCGAAATTTCCCATAGTAAGGATAGGAGCGTCCTCGGTATTAACCTCCTTGTGACATATAGAGCATATACCTTTTTTCATATTCACTTAGCCTTTCGGTAGAATGTATTTTGTCGTCTGTTTTAATTTATTTCTTACCCTCGCCTCTTAAAGTGGCGCGGAAGAATTTTATATACTCTTCCCTGAGCGCCTGTCTTTCCTCAGTCTCCTCTGGGGTAAGCTCTCTTTCCTTGGCTATTCGTCCAAGCTCGTTTATTCTGTCTATCTTTTTCTTTTCCATTCTGAAGCTCCTGCTTTTTGTTTCTTTATGGTATGAATTACTCACCGTTTCGTATAGCTTTTTCTATTCTCTCGGCTATAATACTTGCGAATATGCATTTTATTACGTCGGGCAGAACAAAGGGAAGCACATACAGTGAAATAGCGGCTAAAAGGCTGCCCTGGGTGGCATCCGTGTAAACAAACGTCAGCCATAGAATAGCCGTAAGATATAAGGGAATGAGGCTTATCAGCGCATAAACCACGGTCCTCTTTCCTCTCTTGCCGAACACCAGTGACATAACCGTATAGGTGACGGTGAGGGGTATAAATCCTATAATATATCCCCCCGCTGCGCTGAAGAGATACCCGAAGCCCGAGGCAAATCCCGAAAACACGGGGAGCCCTATAAGCCCAAGACTTATATACAGCAAAACCGACACGGCTCCCCCGATACCACCAAGCAGTATAAGCGCCATAAAGATAGCGAGCAGCTGTAAGGTAAATGGAAGAGCAAAGGGTATTTGAAGCTGGGCGGATATAGCAATTATGGCGGAGAAAAGAGGAATAAGAAGAATATTTTTCAGTTTTGTATTCCTCATATCAGTCCCCCCTCTGCATCAGTGACGGCTGCGGGCTTTTACAGCTTCAACCAGAGCCTTTCTGTCCCTGCATCATGTGTTTATTTTACCATATTTTTGCCGTTTGTCAATACCCGGGCGAAGGATACGAGCTTTTTCCCGAAAGATGTACCTGCTAAAATTCTTCTTTGACGTCATGTTAAATATTTTAAAATATCCACGCCTAAATCATTGACAAGCGGCAAGGTTTGTTATATAATAATACAGTTAAATATTTTATACGGAGAATTTGAGAATGAACGACAAAATATCCTTAGCAGGAGACCTTGGCAGTGGTAAAAGCACCGTTTCAAAGCTTCTTATAGAAGCTCTCGGGGCTGAGTATTATTCAACCGGAGCAATAGTTCGCTCTATTGCGGAGAAGCGCGGCATGACGGTGGTTGAGCTGAACAAGTATATGGAAACTCACCCGGAGATTGATACGGAAATAGACGACGGCCTCGTAGCTCTTTCCTCGGTGGACAAGCCACTTATCATAGATTCCCGCATGGCTTGGCATTTTACTAAGGGAACCTTCAAGGTTTATTTATCCACGGATATAGAAACCAGCGCCTTGAGAATTATGGGAGCTAACCGTAAGGGAGAGCATTCCGCAACTCTTGAGGAAACAGTGGCATCTACACGAGCAAGACGTGAGAGCGAGAAGAAAAGATATCTTGAGCAGTACGGTGTTGACATTAAGGACTTGTCCAATTACTCCTTGATTGTGGACACCTCCTACGCCACCCCGGAGCAGGTAGCCGAATGTATATTGGCAGGCTTTGAGGCTTGGAAGAGCTGTGGTGAATACCGTAGCTGTCTTATCAGCCCCGAGCGGCTCAATTATCCCGATGAGGCGTTTGACGAGGAGCTTTTGTGCGAGTACCTTGCAAAGATTGAGCTGGGAGAGACTCTTCCTGAGGTTCAGGTCTTTGAGTGTGACGGTGAGTTTTATCTTGCATCAGGGCTTGAGGCAGCTATGGCTTACTCCCTCTCTATGAGCGTTCATATCCATGCGCAGCTTGTTGAGGGTACCCTCGCTCCCGATGCGGAATACGTAAAAATGAAAAATTCTCTATGATTTGGTAATAAAAGAAACGGAGTTTAATTAAGTATGCAGAAACTGAAAAAGAAAACCGCCGAGCTCATATATGAGCAAATAAAGGTTAGCTTTGGGGACGGTATAATTACCGCCGATGAAATAAACGAAATGCTTGAATATCCACCTGATAGGTCTATGGGTGATATTGCTCTTCCTTGCTTTAAGCTTTCGAAAAGCTTAAGAAAAGCGCCCCCCGTAATAGCCTCCACTCTTGCAGAGGGGCTTTCCTGCGAGGAGTATTCCGAGGTTGCGGCAGTCGGCGGATACCTTAACTTCAAGGTAAGCCCCACAGCTTTTGCCAAAAGAGTTGTTGCGGATATAGAAGCGGCGGGAGAAAAATACGGTTCCCCTATGTGCGGTGAGGGAAAAACGGTCGTTCTTGACTATTCTTCGCCCAACGTAGCAAAGCCCTTCCATATAGGTCACCTGGGTACAACCGTAATCGGTCATTCACTTAAGCTTCTTCATGAGTTTGCAGGCTATAAGTGCGTAGGTATAAACTACCTTGGCGACTGGGGTACTCAGTTTGGTAAGCTTATAGTTGCTTATAAAAAATGGGGCAGCCAAAAGAAGGTAGAAGAGGGCGGAGTTGACGAGCTTGTGTCCCTCTACGTAAAAATCAATAACGCAATCAAGGCGGAGGAAGAGGAAAGCCTTGCAGGTATTCCCGAGGGAGAAAGAACAGGAAAAGCAAAGTCTGCCCTTGGCGACGAGTCCCGTCTTGAGTTCTCAAAGCTTGAGCAGGGTAATGAAGAGAACCTTGAGCTTTGGCGCTGGTTCGTTTCGGTGAGCCTTAAGGAATACGAAAAAACCTATAAGATGCTCGGTATAAGCTTTGACAGCTATAAGGGCGAGTCCTTCTACACAGATAAAATGCCCGCCCAGGTACAGAAGCTTCGTGATATGGGGCTCCTTGAAATAGACGACGGAGCGTCTATCGTAAACCTTGATAAATGGAATATGCCCGTCTGCCTTATCCTTAAGCGTGACGGCTCAACTCTTTATCCCACGAGAGATATAGCTGCGGCGGTTTACCGTAAGGGCGAGTATAAATTCGACAAAGCAATATACGTTACCAGTGCCGCCCAGTCGCTCCATTTTGCCCAGTGGTTTAAGGTAGTGGAGCTTATGGGCTACGATTGGCACAATCAGCTCGTTCACGTTCCTTACGGAACCGTCAGCATAAACGGAGCGAAGCTCGCCACAAGAACGGGTAACGTTATTCTTCTCCGAGACCTCTTTGACGAGGCAATACGCCGTGTATCTGAGATAACCCGTGAGAAGCACCCTGACGAGAACGAGTGCCGTGAGATATCCGAGAAGGTGGGAGTTGGTGCGGTAATTTTCTATTATCTTTCCAACAACCGTATAAGAGATATCAACTTCGTAATGGAGGAGGCTCTTTCCTTTGACGGAAATACAGGTCCTTATGCTCAGTACACCTATGCAAGAACCTGCTCCATTCTTGAAAAGGCAGGTAGCCTTGGCAAAATGACCGATGCGCCTATGTCGGAGGTTGAGTTTGAGCTTTCTAAAACTCTTTCCATATTCCCCGAGAGAGTAAAAGGCGCCCTTGCCGATTACGAGCCCAGCGTAATAACAAGATACATTCTTGACCTTTGCGCCGCCTTTAACAGATTCTATCACGACTGTAAAATAGCATCTCTTGAAGAAGGTGATTTGAGGTCATCAAGACTTGCCCTTACTGCGGCTACCAACTGGGTACTTAAAACGGCTCTTCACCTTATCTGTATGCAGAGCCCCGAAAAGATATAAAAATAAATTTACGATAAATTTTAGGAGAAAAAAGTATGTCAGGACATTCAAAATGGAACAATATTAAGCACAAAAAGGAAAAATCCGATGCGGCAAAGGCTAAGATTTTTACCAAAATAGGTAAGGAAATGGCTGTTGCGATTAAGGCGGGCGGACCCGACCCCAGCAATAACGCAAAGCTTCGTGACCTTATAGCAAAGGCAAAGGCAAACAACGTTCCTAACGAGAACATTCAGAGAACTATTAAGAAATTTACAGATAACAGCGATATAAACTACGAGGAAATCAGCTACGAGGGATACGGTCCTTCGGGAGTTGCTATTATAGTTGAAACCTCCACCGACAACAGAAACCGTACCGCAGGTAACGTACGAGCTTGGTTTAACAAGTACGGTGGAAACCTGGGTCAGAGCGGTTGCGTTGGCTACCTCTTTGAGGAGAAGGGTGTTATCACTATAATAGACGAGGACGAGGAAATAGACGAGGATAAGATAATGGAGGACGCTCTTGAATGCGGCGCTGAGGATATCAGATGCAGAGAGGGAGAGTATTCCATATACACCTCCACCGACGACCTTGATGCGGTTCGTGATGGAATAATAGCCCTCGGCTACAAGATTGAAACAGCGGACATAGCTAAAATCCCCTCAACATACGTTGAATTAACCAACCCCGACGATATCGAGAATATGGAGAAGATGCTTGACAAATTCAACGAGGATGATGACGTCAACGCAGTTTACACCAACTGGGACAACTGATTTTCGGGAATAGCTGCCGTTTTCTCCCAAGCTCGGCGTAGGTAA
>CAJGCM010000154.1 GCA_904501765.1 uncultured Clostridia bacterium
GGTAGAGCAGAGGACTGAAAATCCTCGTGTCGTTGGTTCGATTCCGACCGGAGGCACCATTCCGCGGATTTAGCTCATTTGGTAGAGCGCCACCTTGCCAAGGTGGAGGTGGCGGGTTCGAGCCCCGTAATCCGCTCCAAAAATAGCACTTGCCGTAAGGCGAGTGCTTTTTGTTTTTTTGGAGCAGACCAGGGGCATCGAAGCCCGCCAAAAGCCTTGCGGCTTTGGGTTCGAGTTCTGTCCGTTCGTGTGTCGAAATTCGTCGCTGCCGCAAGCTCGGCTCGAATTTCTCGCACTCTGCGGACTTCGCTTTGAGAAAACGCTTATTAACCGTTTTCTCTTAGCTCACCCGTAATCCGCTCCAAAAATAAACCGTTTCGAAAGAAGCGGTTTATTTTTTATCCAAACCGCAGGTTTGGTATATCATCACGCTTTTGCGTGAATATCATCCGCTTTGACGAGCATATCTCGCCAAAGCGAGTATATCATCACGGCGCAGCCGTGCATACCTTTTCCTGCGGTTTGATGATATACAACACTGCGTGTTGGTGATATGCAATTCCTATGGAATTGATGATATCCAAGCCTGCGGCTTGATTTAAGTTAGATTGTGTGATATAATATATCCAATGAGGTGATGTTATGCCCAAAAACTACTTACTAATTTATTCCGAGCAGCTTGCTACTTCCATAGAATTGATGTGTCAAAACATAAAAGCGCCTTCTAACACTCTTTTTCAAATTCGTAAAAGTTCGAGCAGTGTATATGCAAACATTCGTGAAGCAAATTACGGTCAAAGTAAAGCCGATATGCTTTCCAAATTTGAAATTGCTCTCAAAGAGTGTAGCGAGACAGAGGGGTGGTTACAGTTGCTATTTAACACAAATAGCATAGATGTGGAAACATATAAAGAATACCGCAACATTTGTGGACGAATCAGGCGAATGCTTATTTCAAGCTGTAAAACACTAAAAGGACATAAGAATATTTTTGATGGCAGTGATTAAAAATCAGCAAATAAACATGCAAAACAGCAGAGGAGAATATTTATGTGGGACTGTTCAAATGGCACAAGGCTGGAAAATGCGCACGCATCGATGCATCATAAAATTGCAGAAATGGTTTCCAAATTAGGAACGAAAGAGATTTCGTTGGAAGAATTAGAAGATATAGCCAAAGCCCTTCGCGAAAAGTTCGAAGAGGAGCTTTTGAAAAACGAAGAAGAAATCATTGAATTTCTCAAGAAAAACAGGCTTGAAATCGAAGCTCATTGGAAGGCAATTATTGAGCATTTTAACAGCAAGGCTATCTATCAGGCTATATTTGATTATTATGCTCGCAACTTTTACAGTCGTTCAAGAGGCGAAATTATAGAGATATGTGAAAGAATTACCGAAAAGAAATTCGATATTCTTATTTGACCGATGCACCGCTTACGTATCGTTTTACTTTCCTTTTTCATTTGCGCACCGCTTTAGTATAAAGAAATCCTTCCCAAAATGTAAAAAATTAAAGCCCTGCTGTGCTTTGCGATACGTTACAGCAGGGCTTTTTTATTTCATTTTGTTTTTTTCGCCTTGCGGCGTCTTAATTAATTACTCTGTTCTGAGCGCAACCACAGGATCCTTCTTTGCTGCGCTTGAAGCGGGGATAAGTCCTGAGATTGAGGTAAGGGCAACGCTGAGTATAACAAGGAGTATTGCCTGTTCAATAGGCAGCGCTGCAATGCTTGCATATCCGATAAGAGGCTTCAGGATAAGGTTCACCGCCACGGAAATAGCGTAGGTGACGGCAATGCCGAACACACCTGCAAGCAGACCTATAATAAAGGTTTCCGCATTGAACAGGTGGCTGACGTCCTTCTTTCTTCCTCCAAGGGACCTGATAACACCGATTTCCTTGACACGCTCCACCACTGACACGTAAGTGATAATGCCTATCATAACCGTGGAAACCACCAGAGAGATAGAGGTGAATGCAATAAGCGCATAGGAAATTATGTCTATCATTGTATTTATCATATTGATAACAAGCTCAAGAGCATCGGTGTAGGTAACGTCTGTTCTGTCCTCACGGGATACGGTTTTATCGTCGACCTTGATGCTACCCTCGCCGTTCCAGGCGTCAAGATAATCGGTAACAAGGTCCTTATCGTCAAAGGAAACGGGGAAGATGGACATTTTATTTGCAACGTCGTTTCCTCCAAGGTTACGAATGAATCTTTCCTTCATATCGGCGTGGTCGAAGGTTGAATTTCCTTCGCCCCCGGTCATAGAGCCCATCATATCATTAATGGTCATAGCGGGGCCTATGGCGCCGAATGCCTTTTTGGGAGCGTCAAAGCCTTCGTAGTTATATTCGTATTGATAAGCAATATAGTACTTCGCCATAGCGGTGGCGGTATTGGTATCTGTTTCGTCAATACCCTCGATGTATTCAAAAATCTTTGAGTCGCGGTTCTCTGCAAGGATATGCTCGGTAAGAGCCTCGGTATAATATATACCGGTTCTTATAGAGCCGTAATTGACATTGTCCTTGGGAGTCAGTATTCCGACAACCTCAAGCTCAACCGAGCCGTCGCTTGAAAAATCGTCGGCAATATGGTTATAAGTCTGGGTCGTTATCTCTCCAATCATAGGATAGTTAACCGTGGTTTCCCCGAAAACGGTATCGTTGGGGTACCAGGCAAATTTTTTGCCGAGAAGCTCCTCGTAAGAGAATG
The DNA here is from genome assembly GCA_904501765.1 of uncultured Clostridia bacterium. Lineage (GTDB taxonomy): Bacteria > Bacillota > Clostridia > Oscillospirales > CAG-272 > UBA1740. Next base: position 2,724 of record CAJGCM010000154.1, read on the forward strand.
AGTCGCGGTAAAGAGCCTCGTCGTATTTTCCGTCCTCGCTGGTAGCCTTATGAACTATCTCTATAAATTCCTCTTGGGTATAGAAGCCGAACCTTGCAAGAAGCAGGTCGGAAAGCTCGTCGTTAGGGTCAAGAACCAGAACTATCTCGCCCTTGCTTTCAGCGAGTCTGCTGCCTTCGCCCACAAGGTCGTACTGAGAGAGCAGATAATCCTTGTTATTCGGCAGCTGCTTCAGGTTAGGAGCAAGAGCTGTGATATAGCTTGCGTAATCCTTGAACTCGGTTTCCTTGAGAAGGGAGGTGTATATTTGCGTAAGAGCGCTGACGGAAATCATTTGCGCCTTCGAATCCGCATTTTCACGGAATTCGGCGAATATATTGGCATTAAGGTCTATGCCGTAATCAAGAAGGAGCGCATTGTAATATTCCTTCGGCATATTCTTTACGTAATTAACGTAATCCCTTGTTATAGTGTTCTCCACCATAACGGTATCGATATCCTTGCCCATCTCCGCTATGTATTCTACGATAGAGGAAATGTATACACGGTTCGGGTCCTTTATGATTTCCACCTTGTCTTCAAGGTCCATCATTCCCGAAAGGGCGTCAAGGTCGTAGGCGGTTTCGGTTATCTGTATCGGGTTTCCCGACAGCATATCGTCCTGCATTGAAGCAACGTAGCCCTTGATACCCGCTGAAAAGGCAAGAACCATCGCAATACCGATGATGCCTATGGAGCCTGCGATGCCAACCATTATCGTTCTGCCCTTTTTGGAAATAAGGTTCTTAAGGGAAAGCATAAAGGCGGTGAAGAAGGACATTTTCGCCTTTTCCTTCTTTTTTCTCTTGGTCTTTTTTCCCTCTGCCAGAAGAGCCTCTGCCTCTTCTTTTTCACGAGCCTCGGCGGCCGCAGATAAAGCGGCGCATTCAGCCTCCTCGTCCTCGGCGGAGAAGGGGTTTGTATCCTCTACAATTTCACCGTCAAGCAGTCTTACTATACGGCTGGAATACTGTTCTGCAAGCTCGGGGTTATGAGTTACCATAATTACAAGACGCTCTTCGGAAATTTCCTTGATAAGGTCCATTATCTGAACGCTTGTCTGTGTATCAAGAGCACCTGTAGGCTCGTCCGCAAGAAGTATCTCGGGGTCGTTGACAAGAGCTCTCGCTATGGCAACTCTCTGGCACTGACCGCCTGAGAGCTGGTTTGGGCGCTTGTAATATTGATTTGAAAGCCCAACTCTGTCAAGAGCGTTCTTCGCTCTTCTTATTCTTTCTTCCCTCGGGATTCCCGCAATCGTTAAAGCTAACTCTACGTTGCCGAGAACGGTCTGGTGAGGAATCAGGTTATAGCTCTGGAATATGAAACCGACTCTGTGGTTTCTGTAAACGTCCCAGTCCTTGTCTTTAAATGATTTTGTGCTTCGACCGTTAATCACCAAATCACCGTCGGAATATTTGTCAAGTCCGCCTACTATGTTGAGAAGCGTGGTTTTTCCGCAACCGGAGGGGCCGAGGATTGAAACAAATTCGGATTTTCTGAAGGAAATGTCAATACCCTTCAGCGCATGTACGGTTTCCGACGAGGTGACGTAGTCTTTCTTTATGCCCTTTAATTTTAGCATAATCACCCTTCTTTCGTAAAATATATTAATACAGCTTATTTTAACATCAAAACAAGTGCAAGTTGTGAACATTCTTTTTCTAAAAGAAATAATTTTTGTTAAAAATTTCACTCATGATTTTACCATAGCACCTGCGTCGGATTTTGTAGGGTTTTGTCCACCATTGTGAAAAAATTAATCCACACTCAGTGAATTGTGTATAATTTTCAAAAAAATCACGAAAAAAATTGCAAAAACTATTTATTTTTACCAAAAAATGTGTTACAATAGTATTGCAAAGCTGCGCCGCTTGCGATAGCAGAGTCACCGTGGCTTTTAGCGGGTCGCTTTTGCAAAAAAACATGAAAGGGTTCCTTTTGGAACAAAGGTGGTCTTATGAAAATTACGGTAATGGGAAGACAAATGACTGTCAGAGAGAGTCTTAAGAGCGTAATAGAAAAAAAGCTCGGTAAATTTGACAAGTTCTTTGGAGAAAGCACCGAGGCGTTCGTCACTTGCAAGGCGAGGAAGGGTGTAAAAATTATCGAAATTATGATCACCTACGGAGCAACTATGTTTCGTGCTGAAGAGGAGAGCGACACCTTCTTAACCGCACTTGACAGAACTCTTGAATCTCTTGAACGACAGATAAGGAAAAACAAAACCCGACTTGAAAAGAGAGTAAAGTGTGGGGCCTTTGTGATAGAAGAGGACGACGATGACGAGTATGAGGAGGAGGGAGAATTCAGAATTAAGGTAAAAACCTTCCCCTTCAAGCCTATGACACCCGAGGAGGCTATTCTGCAAATGAACCTCATAGGGCATAGCTTCTTTGCTTTTACCGATGCCGTAACTCTTAACGTGTGCGTCGTTTACAAGAGAAAAGAAGGGGACTAC
>CAJGCM010000155.1 GCA_904501765.1 uncultured Clostridia bacterium
ATATATGAAGGCTGCCGTTATTTCCTTCGACCTTTTCGATACAGCACAGTCCCCTGAGCTGAAGCCTGCCGCAGCAGACTCCTTTGATTCCTCGCTTATTAAAAACGGTGAGGATACCGCCCCCTTCGACAAGGTTATTTTTCTTCAGGATATGGAGTCAGAGCGGGATAATTTTATCAATATGAACAATATTTTCACCTCCGCCGAGGGCTTTTACAGAGAGCAGATTTCGGCTATGGTGAAGCTTTTGCTGCTGAAAATTGCAAACCTTACCGACGAGGCGGCGCTTCCTGCTTCTATGGTGGAAAATCTTGACGGATACATAAGAGAAAACGTAGGCGACGAGATATCCAACACCGAGCTTGGCGCAATCTTTGGCTACCACCCATTCTACATAAGCCGTATGCTGAAGAGCAAAAAGGGTATAACTCTGCATCAGTACGTTATCTCTTACCGAATGAAATGCGCTCTCAGGCTTTTAGAGTGCTCGGACAAGAGCATTGCCGATATAGCAGAGGAAACAGGCTTTACCGATGCATCGTATTTTACGAAAATTTTTAAGTCGCAAATGGGTATGACTCCCAAGGAATTCCGCAGACGGTTTGAGGAAGATTTCATATGAAGAAAAACGATACTTTAACTCTTGAAATAACAGATATTACCAACCTCGGCTTCGGTGTCGGAAGAGCCGATGGAATTGTGGTTTTCGTTGCGGACACAGTCCCGGGTGACATAATTCGGGCGAAAATAATTAAGGTAGCCTCCTCATACCTCGTCGGACGTGCGGAGGAATTCCTCGCAAGGTCCGATAAAAGGGACCCTTCAAGATGCGGTGTTTCGGGTTGCCGAGCCTGCTCTTACAGGGAGCTTTCATATGCAGAGGAGATAAAGCTAAAAGAGGATACGGTGAAGCAGGAATTTATAAAAGCAGGGCTCCCCGAGCTGAAAATCAATCCCCTGATTCCGTCACCCTTGGTATCCGAATACCGCAATAAGGCGCAATACCCCGTGTCCGCCACTAAAGACGGAAAAATCAAGATAGGCTTTTATTCCCCGAAAACGCACAACGTAAGCGAGGCGGCAGACTGCCCGCTCACACCGCCGGTTTTTACAAAAATTCTTAACACGGTAAGGAGTTTTCTCGAAAGAGAGCGAATGAGCGTATACGACGAGGAGAGCCATTCGGGGCTTGTGAGGCACATATATCTGCGGCGCTCACAAGCGCTTGGCGAGGTGCTTCTGTGCATCGTTATAAACGGGAGCTCTTTCCCCTGCTCCGACAAGCTTGTAAAGGAAATAACAACCTCTCACCCCGAGGTTTGCGGCATCGTTCTTAACACCAACGAAAAGAAAACCAACGTAATTCTCGGCGACAGATATAAAACCTTGTGGGGAAAGGACTATATTTGCGACACCTTAGCAGGGGTCAAGCTCAAAATTTCAGCCCCTGCCTTTTACCAGATAAATCACGGAACTGCGGAGCTTATATACAAAAAGGCTCGGGAGCTTGCTGCGCTTAAAGACTCTGACACGCTCCTTGACCTCTTCTGCGGCACAGGCTCTATCGGGCTTTCTATGGCAAAGGATGCGAAGGAGCTTATCGGCATAGAAATAGTAAAGGAAGCGGTCGAATGCGCTAAATTCAACGCCGAGGAAAACGGCATTAAAAACGCCGCCTTCTTCACAGGTGACGCATCCGACTGCGAAAAGCTTCTTGACGAAGCTAAGCGCTCCCTCGGGCAAGAAATCAAGCCCGACGTAATAGTATTAGACCCTCCGAGAGCAGGCTGCTCAGAGGAGCTCTTGAATTACATTGACACCCTCTCGCCAAAACGTATAGTTTACGTTTCCTGCAATCCGAGCACCCTCGCCAGAGATATAAAGATTATGAAAGAGTTGAATTACACAGCAGGAAACGTGCATTTGTACGATATGTTCCCTATGACAGGGCACGTTGAAAGTGTGGTTTGTCTTACTCGGAGGTAAGACAAACATAGGGCGACAGACCAATCCCGACGAGGGCGCTTGCGCGCAGAGGCGGGTTGAGTCTTGTCGAACGGTGGGCTCGCCTCTTGGCGAGAACAAAACACACTTTCAACGTATCGTGTCACGCCCTCGGCGAGAGAGGGACATATATCCTTTAGGGGAATATATGTTTCCTGCAAAATCACAAGTCTACAAAGGAGAATTATATGAAAGAATTATCCCCGGAACGCTTGGCGCTCTTAAAAGAATATGGCTTTAGTGATAGGCCCGACTGTGACCTGTCCTGGGTCTTTCCCGCACCCGCCTACGCTTTGGATACAGAAATGCTGGTTCAAGGTGACCACGCTACCGACCGCGCTTATATATATTACGCTTCTGTTGAAACCTATGACAAAGAACAGCTTAACGGATTGTTTTACTCCCCATCATTACTGGAATATATGCTTGTTGATTTCAGAGGCGAATGGAGCTTTGACCGTATGCTTAAAACAGTTCGGAAGCAGTTGGACTGCGAAGTTCGTCTTGTTTCGGTGAGCGGTTACCCCAACCTTTTTATTGAGATTGACGAATACGATTGGAGAGAGGCTGATATACGATTCCAGATAAGCGATATGCTAAAGCTGATAGGTCAGCTTGATTACCTTCTGCCACGTAAACTTGAAAGCCTACGGGCGAAAAGAAGAAAAACATAAAAACATGCTTCTTTCATCTGCGCTATTACTTTAACAAGGGAGTTTCAGATAGCGCTTTAAATAGCTTGTTTTCCGTTGAAAACTGCAAGAGGACTATTATGAATAAAAATTACGGTTTAACTACCTGTGGGGGCGGAATATACCGAGGCGACGGGGAAAATCCTTTCTTTACCTTGGTTGGCGCAGAGGCGAAGATAACCGAGCTTCATATAAAGGACGGCTGCCAAAGGATTGAAGAAAAGGCGCTGGAGGAGCGAGAGGAGCTTTGCCGACTGTCAATTCCCCCGAGCGTTAAGACTATCGGATTTATGGCCTTTTACGGCTGCACATCTCTCTCCGAGGTCCTTTTTTCGGAGGGGCTTGAGTATATTTCAGCCTGCGCTTTTTATGACTGCGCTATCAAAGCGTTACGGCTGCCGAACAGCGTAAAATATATCGGAGATGACTCATTCAGTATAATAGGCTTAAACGAGGTCACCCTACCCTGCGGTGTAGAATACGTCGGGGGCGGCGCATTTACTCACAACGACAAAAAATACAACGAATACTCGGGAGGATATTATCTGGGCAGTGACAGCAACCCCTATCTATGCCTCGTCAGGCCCAAGGACATTTGCGTCTTCGAATTTACCGTTCATAAGGATTGCAAAATAATATATTCGAGCGCCTTTAAGCAATGCCGAAACCTTGAAGAAATAAAACTTCCGAATGGAGTTTTACATATAGGAAAAGGGGCATTCAGAGAATGCGAAAATCTTAAGGCTGTTTATCTTCCAGATGGACTGAGAGTTATAGACGAATGCGCCTTTGCTGACTGCGCAAAGCTTTCGGATATAAAAATACCGAGAGGTAAGATAACTATTGAAGCCGCCGCATTTATGGGGTGCAGCTCTCTTACAGAGCTTGAGCTTATGGGCGCAACTGTTGACGACAATGCTTTCGACGGTTGTCTGAGCCTTGAAAGGGTAACTGTCGGTCCTGAGGCGAGCTTGCTTGGGGATGACATATTTTCGGATTGCCCAAGGGTAAAAATAAACCGTTTGATAAAATAAAAGATTAGACGCAAAAGATAAATAAGTAAGAGGATCAATTATGAAAACAACTACAAATCAAAGCTATGACATAGCGGTTTGCGGTGGAGGCTTTGCCGGTGTTTCTGCCGCACTGGCAGCGGCAAGAAGAGGCAAAAGGGTTGCTCTTTTCGAGAAAGAATATATGCTCGGCGGGCTTGGAACCGCAGGTCTTATTACCATATACCTTCCGCTTTGCGACGGATATGGAAAGCAGGTTTCATTCGGTATAGCCGAGGAGCTGCTTAAGCTCTCCATAAAGTACGGCTGCGAGGGAAGGTACCCCTCAAACTGGCTTGACGGTGCCGGCGCAAGGAGTGAAGGGGGTATGAGATATATGGCTCAATACAACCCACAAGTCTGCGCTATCCTTATGGAAGAGCTGTTACTGAAAGAGGGCGTTGACATTTTTTACGGCAGCTATGCTATCGACGTTGAGATGAACGGTTCTAAAATCGAGAGTGTCATAATACAGAACAAGGGTGGAAGATGCGCATATCACGTATCAAGTGTTGTTGATGCTACGGGAGATTGCGATATTGCCGAATTTGCAGGCGCTCCCACCGACACCTTCCGTCAGGGAAACATTCTTGCGGCTTGGTATTATTTTGCAAACAAAGAAGGCTATCAGCTGAAGCAGCTGGGCGTATCCGACATTCCTGACGAAGAAAAGGTGGACGACGGTCCGGTGCTTCTCGTTAACCGCAGATTCAGCGGTCTTGACGGTAAGGAGCTGTCCGATATGGTATGCCTTTCTCACAAAACCACGCTTCAGGATTGGCTCGACAAGAAAAAACTTGATGAAAAAATCACACTTGCCACAATTCCAACAATACCCCAGATTCGTATGACGAGAAAAATTGTGGGAGAATACGTGCTTTCCCACAAGGAGGAGCATACGTATTTTGAAGATTCCATAGGTATGGTTTCCAACTGGAAAAAGCGAGGGCCGGTATACGAGGTTCCCTTCCGCACTCTTTATTCCGGAGCGGTAAAAAACCTTATCGTTGCGGGGAGATGCACCTCGGTTAATGAAACTCTTTGGGACGTTATGAGAGTTATCCCCTGCTGCGCCGTCACAGGCGAGGCTGCAGGATTGGCTGCAGCTATGACAGACGATTTTCCATCCCTCGACGTAAAGAAGCTTCAGGCGGCTCTCCGTGAATGTGGCGTAGTTATACACGAGTGCGACCTTGACTGACTCAACTGACTGAAATTACTCATAAAATAAAGGAAACGCATTTACAATGAACAAAAAGAACTGTGCAAAAGAGCTTGTATTCGACATTTTATTTGCAATACTTGCGGGAGTGGTGGTTGGATTCGCTTATTACACCTTCCAGAACAGCAACAATTTCGCCCCGGGAGGAGTTGG
>CAJGCM010000156.1 GCA_904501765.1 uncultured Clostridia bacterium
GAGAAAGCGGGGCTTTTCCCCGTAGGCAGACTTGATAAGGATACAGAGGGCTTCCTAATTTTTACCGACGACGGTAAATTCTGCTTCCATATAAACGAGCCGACCCATCACGTTGAGAAAACCTATTTCTTTTATGCAAGAGGCACCCTTGACGAAAAGAAACTGAAGGCTCTGGAGAGCGGCGTTCCCTTGACGCAGGACGGCAGTGTAATATCCGCCCCAGCAAAGGTCAGGCGGCTGCCCGACTCAACGTATAGGGAAATTTCCCATCTTCTTGACGAGGATACGGCAAAGCTCACCCATACTAGGCGCGGAGATATCCCCGTCGTATCGGCAGAAATAACCGTCACCGAGGGAAAAAAACACCAGGTGAAAAGAATGGCGAAGGCGGTGGGATTGCATATCGTTTATCTTGAGCGTATAGCAATTGCATCAATCCCCCTTGATAAAACCTTAAAAAGAGGGGAATTCCGCCCACTGACGCCGTCGGAGCTTGAAATTCTTAACGGATAAGATAAACCTTGACGTGCCGAAAAAACACCCCAATAAAATGGAATGCTAATTTTAAAAACGTAACTCAAGACAAAATAAAAATTCAAAAAACGAGGAAGAAATTGCGCTGTAAATTGCAATCTCTTCCTCACTTTTTTCGGTTGTCCGAAAATACGTCAGCCCTTATTTAATATCTGTCCTTCATATGTCGCTCTATATCACGGTTTGCATCTCTTTTCGCAATATCGTCACGCTTGTCGTAGAGCTTCTTTCCCTTGCAAAGCCCGATTGCAACCTTAACTCTCGACCCCTTGTAATAAAGGGACAGAGGAACGAGGGTATAACCCTCCCTTGAAACAAGACCTGTCAGCTTCATAATCTCTCTTTTATGCATAAGAAGCTTTTTTGGACGCAAGGGGTCCTTGTTGAAAATGTTCCCCTGCTCGTAAGGGCTTATATGTATTCCGAGAGCGAAAAGCTCGCCTCCATCTATATCGCAATAGGAGTCCTTAAGGTTAACTCCTCCCGCTCTAATCGACTTAACTTCCGTACCGAAAAGTTCAATACCTGCCTCGTAGCATTCAACCACGAAATAGTCGTGCCTTGCCTTTCGGTTTTCGGCAATAATCTTTTCGTTTTCTTTGTTTTGTGGCATATCTGCTCCTTGTCTGCCTTATTTTTCAAATAGATTTTACCACACCTTTTATCTAAAATCAACCGTCTGTATCCGTTTTTTGAAAAAAATCCCGTTTATCTGAATAAATCTGCCGCCAGCTCAAGAAGCTTGAATTTGATTTTATAGCCTCCTGCGGTAATAAGGGCGTTTTCCTCGGGGGAATATTTATCCTCTGATGTTTCAGCCGTTGCCATATCAAGGCACAGCGGCGGGTACATAACGCACCACCAATTTTTGCCCTCACCCTTGCCGAGGGTTATTTTCATTGAGCAGTAAAGCCCTCTCGGAAGAGTAAAGTCCTCGTAAAACCTCGTGTCATACCATTCGTAGGTAATTTCTGCCGTAGCCTTGTAGGAAAACCCCTCCTTAAGGCATATTTCTGTGCATAATTCTTCAATTTCGGGTATAAGTCGGATAGCTACTGCTTCCGCCTCCTCCTTGCTTCCTGAGGCGGAAAGCTTCTCCCCGAAGTTCTCAAGGACACCATCTCTTACCTTGAGCTTTAATTTTTGGTCCTCCTCGCTGTCCGATTCTGCGATAATATGTAAACGAAGTGTATCCTCATATATCGCCGCCTCGGCTTCGGTGGGAATTATCGCTATTACCAGCGTTGAGAATAAGAGCGCTAAAATTGGTGCAAGTATTTTGTTCATAAATATCCTTCCTCGGCAGTTCCTTATCAGCTTGGGAAAGTCCCGTAAGCCTTGTGACTGCGTTGCTTTTTTGTTATCCGATAGAATGTTTACCACCTACGTGACCTTTTATTCACCCGTTACTAAAATACCTAAAAAATGTTGCATTTTCCTTTTTGCAGAGTTATAATAAAGAAAATACTGTTTTACGGAGCATTTTATGGAAGCATCAAACAAAAGAAAAAAGCATATATGCTTGCTTCACACGGGCGGAACTATCGGAATGATCCGAACAAAAAAGGGATATTCTCCGAAAGCGGGATACCTTTCAGGGCTTCTTTCGAATATGCCTGCCTTACAAGCTGAGGAGATGCCGGAATATACTCTTGTTGAGCTTTCCCCACTGCTTGATTCCTCGGATATGGCGGTGGCTGAATGGAATAAAATCGGCAGCAAAATAAGTGAGCTTTACGATAGCTATGACGGCTTTGTAATCCTCCACGGCACCGATACTATGGCTTATACCGCAGCGGCTCTTTCCTTTATGCTGGAAAATCTTGATAAGCCGATTGTTCTCACAGGCTCTCAAATACCCCTTTGCGAGGTAAGAAGCGACGGTGACGATAATCTTATAACCTCGCTCCTTATAGCTGCCTCGGGAAAGGTAAACGAGGTATGCCTTTATTTCGGCGGCAGACTTCTTCGGGGAAACCGAGCGACTAAGCTGTCAGCTGACGGGCTATTTGCCTTTGACTCGCCTAACTGTCCCCATATTGCCGACGTTGGAATAAATATACGATATTATCATACGGAAGCTATGCCTAAAAGAGAGGGAGGCGGCTTTTCGTTCGTTCCTTTTATAGAGGTTCCTATAGGAGTCCTTAAGATTTTCCCCGGTATTAACTTTTCGCTCTTCGATGCGGTAGTTACTGAAAAGCTAAAAGGTGTAGTTCTCGAAACCTTCGGAGCAGGAAATATTCCGGGTGAGGGTAACGCCCTTATACCTATTATAGAGAGAGCCTTCCGGGCGGGCGCCGTAGTGACGGTTTGCTCCCAGTGCCCGCAGGGGACAATATCTCTCGGCGCCTATGCCGCAAGCTCCTCTCTCGTGGATGCGGGAGCGGTCAGCGGCTTTGATATGACGACCGAGGCGGCTGTCGCAAAGCTCTATTATCTTTTCAGTAAGGGGCTTACGAAGGAAGAGATAAAAATTAAAATGGAAGAAAATATTTGCGGTGAGCTTACGAGAGAGTAAGCTTTTCGTGGAAAAAGGAGTTTGCTTTATGAAAAAAATATTTTGTATTTTACTTATTATGGCAATGCTGACAAGCCTCGTCGCCTGTGCCGACCCGGGGAATGACGGTGACGGTGATGGTGGTGACGGTGACGTCGCATATATCGAAAACGCCGATATCCTGGCTTATTCTTACGACAGAATTGAAAATGCCGACCTTTCCTTTAATATGTCTATGGGCGGTGAAGCTGTCGGAAGTGGGGCATCTGCCGAAGCAACCTTAAGCAGTATGAGCGATACCGTAGTTGTTACAAACTCGGGTGAAGCTCAGTGGATAGATTTCTTCTCCTCTCAGGATAGCACTCTTGAAACAACTCGCAGAAGCGCAAGGCAAATTTGCGATTTTGTTCTTGAGAATGTAACCGTTGTCAATAAAATCGTATACGATAACGGAATGAACTATCTTCTTCAGTATGAAGGGGATAACGTTCTTACTGTTTACAGCTTCTTTGGCGGTGTTGACGGCTCCTCTCTCGAAAAGGCAGAGGGCGAAGAGTCGGGGGAGAGCGAAATCGAATCTGACGAGAGCGGCAGTTCTATCAAAGGAATAATACGTGACCTTGTGCGTATTCAGTTCTACTATGACGAGGACGGTGACGAAACCGTTAGCTATTTCAATTACGGCATAGACGAAAGCGACCCCCTTTGGTTGCACTCCAGCGAGATTGTATATACACCCGGTAAGCACTATGAAATCAAAAGCTATTCCTGCGAGATAGACCCCGAAACTCTTCAAATGAATAAGGACACTGAATTTCTCCATTACATAGCGGCAGACCGCTCCACCGGTAAGTGGCAGGGTATGTCCTGGTATTGCACTCGTGAGAACACCCTTTTCACAAAGGAAGGCTCCTACGATTACGCTAATAACCAGGTAGTTGTGGACTTTATGTTTGAAACCGATTCAGGGCTTATGAGCTCCAGCGGTGGGCTTGTGGTATACCGTGACGGAAATCTGATTCGTAACGAGGTTGCGGAGCCGGATGACGTTATAGTTCTTGAAACCACCAGAATTTCAAATGAAATGTTCGGAGCCGAACTCAACGACGTCAGATGGATGTTCGGAGTATCTCTCCCTAACCTTAACGGCTGGTCGAAGGTGGTTCTTGACAGAGCTGACGAGCAGGACCCTTATCATCTCTACCTTCGCGGAGAGGGCGATTATATAGAGTTTACCAACGGCAAAAAAATGTATGGCAGCAGCATAAACTCAACGGTATGGATTGACGGTGTCGGATTTGTATATTCCCGCCACAAAGAGGTAGAGGGCGGAACCGTTATTGAATACGTTGACGAAAACGGTGTGTCCCACGATTCCGAGTGGTTTGTTGAGGTCGGAGGCGCTGACAATTCAAAAACCATATCCTTTAGCGGTGAAACCTACGTTGACAGAGAAACCGACACGTCAACAGGCTTTGCGCTCTCAGCGGTAATTTTTGATAAGGATTATAATTCCGGAACTGTTATTTGTGAGGACCCTATCGGATTATTTAAGAAATTTTACGATTACGTAGGCTTCACTTCAAAGCTTTGCGAGGACGATGGCGCAGTGTTTGAGGATACAAAGGATTTCTATGAAAACTGTCAGCAGTACATGGATTCCTTATTCCGTCAGTGGCACGGCATAAACTTTGATCATGATGGAATGCTTTCTCATTTCTTCGCAACCTTTGATGCGTACAGAGCAAAGCTTACCGCTTACAATACCTTCGTTGAAGACCACGAAATAATTGATTCGAGCAAACAGCCGAAGCTTCCCGATAACTTTGCGCTTATCTCTCTTTCGGGCTGTGTTAAGGGTAGCGTTAAGGTAAGCGAAAGCGGACTTGATTTATCCGCCCTTAACGTTTCCGTTGCAAAGAATATTCTCCTTGGCGACCAGAATAAATACGGCGTATGCGTTGCCCTCGTCGGCAAAACCTCGGTTATCGTAGACGGCGCCTTTACGTCAATGCCTTATGCTAACGAGGATATGACTCTCAC
>CAJGCM010000157.1 GCA_904501765.1 uncultured Clostridia bacterium
TCCAAGCTGTATAACGACGAGGAACATCTCCATAAAAACGTCGCTTACATTAAGGGTTATAAATTCGTCAAGGAGAATCATATGCCCCGTAGAGCTGACGGGGAGCCATTCGGTTATCCCTTCAACTATTCCGAGGAATATAGCTTTTAAAAACTCCAAAAATTCCATATAAAATATCTCTTTCAAATAAAATACTTTGAAATAATGGCTAAAACCTTACACGCCCCTTATGATGTCGCCCGGTTTCAAGGGAAATTCCGTCTTCAGGTAAAGGGTCATATAAGGGTGCGGAGCTGACGTTATCACCTCATGATTTTCGTCAAACATCGCATCAATTGAAATCGGCTTACCCACGGAGCCGGGAGTTAAGTATTCGGCGCTGTCACCAACGGAGAACTTATTTCTCTGGGAAAGACACGCCTCGCCACTCTCTTCGCTGTAACTCAAAACTACTGCAAGATATGCTTTTTCTTTATAATATCCGGGTGTCTTTGCAAGATTCGCATCCTGCCTTGAATCGGCGAAATAATACCCGGTTGCATACTCACGGTGCGTAACAGAGAGAAGCTCCCTCTCCCACAAATCATTATACTCGTAATTTCCCGAAAAATAACTGTCTATTGCCATTTTATAGGTATTGGTTACAACTGCCGTGTAATAAGCGGACTTCATTCTTCCCTCAATCTTAAAGGAATCAATTCCCGCCTCGATAAGCTCGGGTATATGCTGAATAGTCCAGGTATCACGGCTCGCCATTATAAAGGTTTCGCCGTTCACCTCCTCTACCGGCATAGGAAGCTCGGGGCGCTTTTCTTCGGTGATTTCATAGCCTCTGATTGTATAGTTCCAGCGGCAGGGCTGGGCGCACATACCTCTGTTTCCGTCCCTGTCCAGAATATGACCTGAAAGCAAACATCTTCCGCTGTAAGATATGCACATCGAGCCGTGAATAAAGCATTCAAGCTCCACATCAGCAGGAATTGCCGCTCTTATCATTTTTATTTCCTCGAGGGTAAGCTCTCTTGCTAACACTATTCTTTTTGCGCCGAGAGATGCCCATGCTATACAATCGGCTGCACTGACTGCATTAGCTTGAGTGGATATATGTATTTCCGTGTCCGGAAGAATTTTCTTCGCCAACATAAGGACGCCGATATCCCCTATTATAAGGGCATCGACGGGAATGTTTTTTAAGTCGCAAAGATATTTTTCAAGAAGAGCGTATTCATATTCACGGGGCATTGTATTGAGCGTTAGATATACACGCCTGCCGAGATTATGAGCATACTCCACGGCTTCGGCAAGTTCTTCTGTGGTGAAATTATCCGCCGCCGCTCTCATACCGAAGATTTTACCCGATAAATATACGGCATCTGCTCCGTAAAGAAGAGCAGCCTTCATTTTTTCAAAATTTCCCGCCGGGGATAAAAGCTCGGGTCTTTTCATAAAATACGCCTTTCTTGAAAGTAATTCTTTATAGATTATATCACATATTGCCAAATTTATCAAGGGTAATATTTACCGCCATTTACCATCACGCCTCCGCTACCGCAACGAGAAGAATTTCCCAAGCGGGAAGACATTCGGTGCGCTTCAGGTGAAGCTTATAGAAGGGATATTTTTCTCTTACAAGATTTACTAACGAGAATATATCCTCGCTTCTGTGATAAAGGGATATCATAAGAGCGGGGCGATGCTTAGAAATAATTCCCTCGCTTCCTTCAAGCGCTTTGCGCTCAGCTCCCTCCACGTCGTATTTTATAAGGTTCAGAGGAGACTTTATATCCGTATCAAGGCGGAGAAGCCCGGTCTCCTCTTCCCTGTTTTTATAAGAGGCGGTGGCGCTGACGGTGGAATTTCTATTTCCGCTTTCAAAGAAGGCACCCTTAGTGTTTTCTGACCACACTGCGGCGTTACGAGGGAAAATTTCCACTCTTCCATCTAATTCCGCACAGAATTTCTCAAGCTTCAAAAAGTTTCTTTTATCCGGCTCGTAAGCAAAAATTTTCTTGAGACCTGGCAAAAATTCCAACGCTTCCCTTACGGTATCTCCGTTATAGGCACCGCAATCAGCGTAAGACTCAATTTCCTTGGGAAGCAATGAATAAATGTCGGATACGCTATCGCATTTATCAAGAATACAACTCATATGACCGGTGAGCTTATAATTTATAATTGATGCAAAAAGCTCCCTTGAGCTATCGTCGCAAAGACTGTCGTATGCCCTTTTTATATCGTAATAATGCTCGTTATAGAATTCGCAGGTAAAATAGTCCTCTCCTGCTACGGGCATATCGGGAACGATTACAGTATATTTTTCGTTCAAATCCTTAAGCATCGACAAAACCTCAGGGCGAGATGATGCAAAGGACAGGACTATCACAAAATCGGAATAGGTCTCTTTTATTTCCGAGAATGATTTTACCCTCATACCGCGGAAGCTATGACCTCTCACAAATCCGTCCGAGGCAAATATATCGGCAAACTCTATTCCACGCCCGGCGCCATAGTTTATAAGCTTATCTGCGCCGTTACCCATACCGTATATCAAAAGAGGGCGGGTTTCCCTTGCCATATAACGCCATATATCGTCATACACGGGATATTCGGGCAAAACTTTATAATTTTTCATAGAGAATACCTTTCCCAAAGCTCTTGCAATCGGCTTTGTTTTGTGTTAGAATAAAATTACAAATTTAATCAAATTCCGGAGGTTCTGTATGGACTGCTTATTTTGCGCTATAATCAAGGGAGATATCCCATCGGGTAAGGTTTACGAGGACGAATACTGCTACGCTTTTATGGATATAAATCCGCAGGCGCCGAAGCATTGTCTTATCGTACCAAAGCTTCATATAGCTTCGGCTGACGAAATTACAGAGGAAAATTCCGTTTACGTTTCAAAAATTTTTGAAGCGGTTCCAAAGGTAGCAAAGCTTTTGGACCTCTCTGACGGATACCGCATAATATCAAACGTGGGAGAGCATGGCTGCCAGTCGGTAAAGCATCTTCATTTCCACATTCTCGGCGGCAAGAAGCTCTCCGAAAATATGGGCTGATTAGGCTTTGCGACGTTTAATGTAAAAATAAGTAAGGAAATAAAAAACAACCGCTGAGAAATCAAAGCGGTTGTTTTTTATTGGGAAAACCAACGGTTATCCCGCGCGACGGTCAAGAAAATCAGATTCTTTCCTTAACCTTAGCCGCCTTACCAACTCTGGAACGAAGATAATAGAGCTTCGCACGACGAACCTTCGCACGACGGAAGACTACAATATTATCAACATTGGGAGAATGAAGGGGGAACGTCTTCTCTACGCCAACACCGTAAGAAACACGTCTTACTGTGAAGGTTTCGGAGATTCCGCCACCATGCTTTGCAATAACGGTGCCCTCGAACATCTGAATTCTTTCCTTCTCACCCTCGACGATCTTAACGTAAACCTTTACGCCGTCGCCGATACCGAACTCGGGAACTTCGGTTTTAAGCTGCTCATTAACAAAAGCCTGAATCTTTTCCATTATATAGGCCCTCCTTATTACTACGAACATTCGTGCAGAGCGATGCAGAGGACTGTTCTGAATTACTACCCCGAGGAAACAACCTCGGCACAGATAGGGTTATTGTATCATATATAACAAAAAAAATCAATAGTTTTTGGCAAATTTTTCTGAAAAATTTTTGAATTCCTTTTTAACCGCTCGGTTTTAAGGAAAAGTAGTCGAAAATATTTAAAATAAAAAAGTTTTTTAAAGTTTTTTCTCGCTTTTAATTGTAATTTACTTTTATTTATGCTAAAATATAATGAAAAGGATTTAAGCGGTATCCGAAGACGAAAGGAGGGGTCTTTGAATGGCAGAAAACGAAATCAAGGAATACGGCGCGCCTGAAGCTGCGGAAGAGTCCGATGCGGCTATTTCCCGAGATAAGGTTTTGCGAATAAGCATTGGCACCACTGTTCCCTCGCCCGATGAGGGCAGGTCGGCTATTTCCTTACTCACCACCGAGGATTTTATTTTTGATAAAGAGGAAGGCGGCAAGGGTGAGGACGAAAAGGGTGACGCGCAGGTTGACTCCCCCGAAGAGCCTGATAATGAAGCACCCTCCGAAGAAGGCGACGATGCAGCGCTCGACCCCGATAGCGAAGGCGACGGTACGGTTACTGATGCGGACAACGGATCTGCGAAGGAAGAGGTTACCGAAGGCAACGGGGACGCTG
Organism: uncultured Clostridia bacterium; assembly: GCA_904501765.1. Lineage (GTDB taxonomy): Bacteria > Bacillota > Clostridia > Oscillospirales > CAG-272 > UBA1740. The sequence goes on from CAJGCM010000157.1 coordinate 4,221, forward strand.
AATTTGACCCTGTTATAACCTCCGAGGAATTTCCCGCCGAGGATGATGCACAGCCTGATGCCGACGTTGAGGACACTGATAAGAACGAGGCTTTGGAAAGCGACGTAGAAGAGGACGAAAATTCCGATGCCGACACAGAACAAATGACTCAAGATGCCGAGGAGCTTTCCATTGATGATATCTCTGAGGAAATTCTCGAGCCTACCGAAGGAAAAAGTAAATCAAGTCCTAAAAAGGAAGAATACGATCCAGAGCATCCAAGATTTATAGATACGGTTTTTGATTTTTTGGAGCTGTTTATATTCAGCCTTGCGGCAGTTCTTATTTTTACAACCTTCTTCTTCCGTCATTCGGTGGTTGAGGGTGGGTCGATGGAAAACACTCTACTCGACGGCGAGCATCTTATTATTTCCAATATGTTCTATACTCCCGAGAGGGGCGATATAGTCGTTTGCGAGGACTACTCCACTAACTTAAGAAAGCCGATAGTCAAGAGAATTATCGGTATTGGCGGCGACCATATAGAAATAGATAGAGACGGTCGGGTGACGCTTAACGGTGAAGAGCTTCCAGAGGACTACGTTTTCATTGACATTGACGGTCTTATGATGGACCAGACCCTTGACGTGATAGTTCCCGAGGGGGAGGTTTTCATTATGGGAGACCACAGAAACAACTCAACCGACTCAAGAATTTTCGGCACCGTTGCTACCGACAGTATTATAGGACGGGTGCTTATACGCTTCTATCCCTTCGACAAATTCGGCACTGTTGATTAACAAA
>CAJGCM010000158.1 GCA_904501765.1 uncultured Clostridia bacterium
CTGAAATTCCCTATATCTCAAAGCATATGCCCGGCGGAAGAGAAAACACTATTTCGCAAATGAAGGAGCTTATCACCCAGAACTACAACCATCCTTGTATCGTTGTTTGGGGTCTTTCCAACGAAATCTCAATAGCCGGTTCTGACAGCGACCTTCTCGAAAACCACAGGATACTCAACGACCTGGTACACGAAATGGATAAAACCCGTCTTACCACCATTGCAGCAGTTTCTATGTGCAAGATGGACGACCCTTATCTAAAAATTCCCGACGTTGTTTCCTACAACCACTATTTCGGCTGGTACGGCGGCGAGACCGATATGAACGGCCCTTGGTTCGATAAGTTCCACGCTATGCACCCCACCATTCCCATCGGCTGCTCGGAATACGGCTGCGAGGCGCTTAACTGGCACACAAGCAATCCTAAGCAGGGTGACTATACCGAGGAATATCAGGCTTACTATCACGAGGAGCTTATCAAGCAGCTCTTCTCACGTAAATATATGTGGGCAACCCACGTTTGGAATATGTTTGATTTCGGCGCCGATGCAAGATCAGAGGGCGGCGAGAACGGACAGAACCACAAGGGTCTTGTCACTATGGACAGAAAGTATAAGAAGGATGCCTTCTATGCTTACAAGGCATGGCTTTCCGACGAGCCTTTCGTTCACCTTTGCGGCAAGAGATATATAGACAGAGTTGAAGATGTAACTAAGGTTACCGTTTACTCCAACCAGCCCGAGGTTGAGCTTTTCGTTAACGGTGAGAGCATAGGCAAGAAGTGCGCTCCAGACCACTTCTTCTATTTCGACGTTAAGAATGAGGGAGAAACCGTAATCGTTGCTAAGGCAGGCGAACTTTCCGACGAGGGCAAAATCCGCAAGGTTGACACAATGAACGAGGACTATATCCTCAAAGAGCAGGGCGCAGTTCTCAACTGGTTTGACGTTGAAGAAAAGGAAGGAAGATTCTCTCTTAACGACAAGCTCTCCGACATTATGAGCACCTGGCGCGGAAAGCTCTGGTTCTTAGGTCTTGGTCTCAAGATGAAGAAGGCTATGAATAAGAACAAGAAGAGCGATGGAGAGAAATCCGGCGGCTTCGATATAAAGATAGGCAAGGATATGATGCAGATGATGGGCAGCTTCACAGTTCTCCGTCTGACCAGCCTTATCAGCATGGCGAACATCTCCTTCACCAAGGAAGAGCTTCTTAAGATGAACAAGCAGCTCAACAAAATCCGCAAACCCAAGCCCAAAAAGGAAAAGAAATAATTTGATAGCATAATTTGACAAAAGCCTCCTGCGGCGGAACTGAAAATCCACCGTGGGAGGCTATATTTTTATATTTTCGTGGGACTACTCTTCCCGACATATGCCAAAGCTCTCCGCTATTTTCTCTATAAGACCTGCGAGCGCCTTTTCAAGCCAGGCTGAAAATTTCTTTACACGGATAAGTTTGAAGAGTTGAATTCTTAAGAAATCTATAACGGAGCATAAGACGTATATAGCAAGTGCGGTAAGGAGCACGAATATAACCGACACGGCTAACGGATTTTCAAGGAAAGGAACACATCTGTTGGCAAGGACGTGTTTGTTTAAAATAACGTGCTCGTGAATTATGTATACGCCAAAGGTCATAGGCGAAATCGCTCCTATTATCTTTGAGGCAACTCCTCCGACCTTCAGCGTGCGGAATAAATTAAAGAGCGCCACCGCAGCCAGTACTATCGTGGGAGAAATATATTTCACAAGGAATTTTTCTCCGAAGAAGGTATATCCCACCCCGCGTAAGGCATGAATTAAATATCTTGATGCCAACGTAATAAGAGTTGAGCCTAAATAAACGAGCAGCCACATAAGCGGCTTTGGCTTATCGTTTTTATGATATTTGTGAATATATGCGCCAACCATATACATAACAGAAATCCACAGCACGGTATAGCCGTTTCCAAGTCCGTATGCGGAATGCTGCATTATACTGTCTCCTACGGAAAACAGCACCATTACAGCGGAAAATGCAAAAACGAGTGTTTTTCTCGGAGCACTATTGATTAAAAAATTCATCAAGGGTATGAAGAAAAACATACAAAAGTATGCAGTAAAATACCAATATTGCGAAAAGAACACAGGAAACGCAGCCCTTAAAAATACGTCAACACCGGGCTCCACCCAGCCGACAGCCACCGATATTACAGTAATTGTCACGGTGTAAAACGCAACCTGAAGCCACAGCGATATTATATTTGAATATTTCACCTTGCCACTCTGCCCGACGTATCCCGATATCAGGGCGTATATATTAACGGCTCCAAAACAAGCAATTTCCATAAACCAAAATATTTCGCCCGCAGGGGTATAATCCTTAACGTTATTAAGTATGCCACCCTGACCTAAGGTGTGGAGCATACAAATCATAAGCATCGATATAATACGCAAAAGATCTATACCGTAATTTCTGTTAGTTTCGGAAGACGACATATGTAAAAATCCTTTCAAGACAAAGCTTTACATCATTTTAACACATATCGCTGCCACTGTCAATCTGCGTTTTGTCGTTTTTTGTTGACAATGCATAAGAGGTTTAAAAAAATACTTGATATTTTATATATTAAATGTTAAAATATATACGTATAGTAAAAATCACAGGTATTATAGCTTTAAGGAGGTAAATATATGAATATTATCGTTTGCGTGAAGCAGGTTCCCGGAACGAACAAGGTTGATATAGACCCTGTTACAGGTACGCTGAAGCGGAGCGGAGTTGCTTCAAAAATGAATCCTTACGACCTTTTTGCGTTAGAATGCGCACTTGAAATAAAGGAACAGACAGGGGGCGTTGTAAAAACGCTCTCTATGGGGCCGCCCCAGGCAAAGGCTGTGCTTGACGAGTCCCTTTGGATGGGAGCCGACGAGGGGCTTTTGCTCTCGGACAGAGCCTTTGGCGGAGCAGACGTGCTTGCTACGAGCTACTGCCTCAGCCTCGGCGTAGGAAGACTTGGGGAATTCGACCTTATAATCTGCGGAAAGCAGACTACCGACGGTGATACAGCGCAGGTAGGACCTGAGCTTGCCGAAAGGCTTGGTATTGAGCATGCTACAAACGTTTTGAGAATTGACGGATACGATGAGGAATCTGTTACGGTTACAATTGACCTTGACGGCATCGAACAGACTCAGAAAATGCTCCTACCCTGCCTTCTTACGGTTGAAAAGGATATGAACACTCCAAGACTCCCCTCTTACTTAAAGAAAAAGAGCACGGATTCGGAAAAGATATCCGTTGCCTCTTCTGCGGATTTCCCCGGCGCGGATATGACTATGTTAGGGCTTAAAGGCTCTCCCACTCAGGTTGAGAGAATTTTCCCTCCCAAGTCCAATACTGACAAAACTGCTCTCACCGGCACCACCGAGGAGCTTTCGGGAGCGCTTTACGAATTGCTCAAAGAATCTAAATTTATATAAGGAGGCGGAAATTTTATGGGAATCAACGTAAAAAGAAACAACGTAACACCCGAAGAAGCGGAACGCTTAAAGAAGCTGTGTCCCTTCGGCGCAATAGAATATGCAGATAAGAAAATCACCATAACTTCCGCCTGCAAGTCCTGTAAGATGTGCGTCAAGAAGGACGTTGACGGTATTGTGGAATGGCAGGAAGAAGCCATAAGGACTGTTGATAAGTCCCTCTGGCGCGGGGTTGCGGTTTATGCGCAGTGCCACGAGGGCGGTCTTCACAAGGTTACCCCCGAGCTTATCGGAAAAGCAAGAGAGCTTGCGGCGGTTATAAACGAGCCTGTTCTTGCGGTGATTATCGGAAGCGGCGTTGACGGTCAGGTCGAGGAGCTTCTCTCCTACGGAGTTGATACGGTATACGTATACGACCACCCCGACTTTGAGAATTTTGCAATTTCTACATACGCTAACGCATTTTACGATTTTATTGAGAAAATACATCCCGGCTCAATTTTAGTCGGAGCGACTAACCTCGGGCGCTCTTTGGCTCCCAAGGTTGCGGCAAGATGCAACACCGGTCTTACCGCAGACTGCACTATACTTGAGATGAAGCCGAACACGGACCTTGTGCAAATACGCCCCGCTTTCGGCGGAAATATTATGGCGCAGATAGTGACTCCAAACAGCCGTCCTCAATTCTGCACAGTTCGTTACAAAATCTTCTCGGCACCCGAAAAGGTGGCAGCCCCTACGGGTAAGGCTGTTTATATGGAGATTACCCCCTCGCTTCTTGAAGGAAGAACTACCGTTTTATCAAAGAACGATAAGCCGAAAACACTGGATATTTCCGAAGCAGAGATAATTGTCGCCTGCGGAAGAGGCTTTAAGTCCCAGGCTGACCTTCAGATGGCGGAGGAGCTTTGCTCCTTGCTTGGTGGGCAGCTCGCTTGTACACGCCCTCTGGTTGAGGCAGGCTGGATGGATGCAAAAAGGCAGATTGGTCTTTCCGGAAGAACGGTTAAGCCAAAGCTTATCATAGCCCTCGGCATTTCAGGTGCGGTGCAGTTTACCGCAGGAATGACGGGAGCGGACAAAATAATTGCTATTAACTCCGACGAGAAGGCGTCTATATTCAACGTATCGCACATTAACGTGGTTGCCGATATATACGACGTCGTACCCCGTCTTATCGCAAAAATCAAGGAGGGAAAAAATAATGTATAACACTATGTCGGAAAAAGATTTTGCAGCGTTGCGCCCCCTCGTTGACGAAGCACGTTTCTTTGCGGGGTGTGATATCCCCGAGGACTATTCTCACGACGAGCTTGGCGGGGTCAGCTGCATGCCCGAGGCTCTTATTAAAGTGCATAGCACAGAAGAGGTTTCCCGCATAATGGCGTACGCCTACGAAAATAATATCCCCGTCACCGTGAGAGGAAGCGGCACAGGGCTTGTTGGAGCTTGCGTTGCTATTCATGGCGGTATCGTTCTCGATACTACTGAAATGAATAAAATTCTCGAGCTTGACAGAGAAAATCTCAC
>CAJGCM010000159.1 GCA_904501765.1 uncultured Clostridia bacterium
TCCGGCTTCACGCAAAAGACGCCATTTGTAATGGTCGCCTCCGAGCCATATTTCTGTAAGGCTTCTGTACTGCTTATCCTCGTATATTTCCTTTGGGTTAAGGTGACAGTGGAAATCGAAAATAGGCATTTTAGCCGCATAGTCAAAGTAAAGGCGCTCGGCTGCGGGGGTGTTTAGCAAAAACTTATCGTCAAGAAATTCTTTCATATCGCTTTCTCCTGTTATAAAGGTTTTGGAATACGCCGCTCTGCGGCGTAAATTTTTCTTTGTTTTTTTTATATTATAGCACAAAAGACGGCGCATTTCAATAGCTTGTAAGCATTTATTGATTTTAGCGAAAATAGGGCAAAAAATGTGATTTTTCAAACATTTTCAATATGACGGTCGAGAATGTATATAATTTTTGCTGTTTTTGAGTTATTACGTTGCTTTGTAGCGCAAAATAGTATTTATTAAACAAAAACAAGGCTTTTTGCCGGCGTAAATAGTAGTTTTTCAGTATTTTAGGAGCTTTTTGTGTTTTTTTGAGAATTCATCGCACAAAGCATCGAATTCTGCCGATATTTTTATAAAAATCAAAGGTGGGCGCCCTTTTCGGTTGACATGACGGGCGTTTTAGGATAAAATATAAAGGAAAGGATGCTCTCATTATGGAAAAGACAAAACTAAAGCTTTCAAATATATTTAAGCACCTGTTTCTGGTTATAAGGCACAGGCACGGGGTTTTCATAAACTGCGCCAAGTGCGGAATTCCCCTTCGGGGGCTTATGCACGACCTATCAAAGTTCTCCCCCTCGGAATTTTTTGAGAGCGCACGATATTATCAGGGTAACCGCTCGCCTATTGGCGTTTGCAGGAGGACTATAGGATATAGTAAAGCCTGGCTTCACCACAAGGGGCGAAACAAGCACCATCTCGAATATTGGTATGACCAGGACTGCAAGGTACAGCCGATTATTCCCTATAAGTATATAGTTGAGTGCGTTTGCGACAAGCTTGCCGCAACAAAGACCTACGCCGGTAAAAATTACACCCCGGATATGCCTCTTCTGCATTGGCAAAAATACGGTCACACCGCAGAATCAAATCCAAAGAACAAGGCGTTTATCGAAAGAGTTTTCACCGATATTTACGAGCTTGGCGAGGAAGCGGTACTAAACTCCAAATATATGAAGAGGGTGTATCGTGAAATATGCGAAGCAGAGGATCTTCGTGAGGACTCCTGATTTTTTCTCCGAGGCGCTTTCGCATTTGTTTTTAAATTGTAAAATTTGTCACCTGCTATTGAAAAAAACATATAATAATATTATAATAGAATAAGTTGCAGGTGGAAATTGATTTGAAAACTGTTGATGCTCTCAATAAATCACGCACACCGAGGATTGGGTTCTTCGGCTTTGGAAAATCAAACGAGGCTGTTTATAACTATTTGAAGGACTGCGGGTATACCTTCGACCCCGTTTTCCGCTTTTCAGGTGGCTTCCCCACGGAGCTTAACGTTCCCTGCGACTCCACCGTTTTCTCGGGTGTGTGCGCCGAGGCACTTATAGACGAGAACGTACTCTTTCTTTCCCCATCAGTAAGGCGTGATTCTCCTGCGCTGACCGAGGCTATAGGACGTGGCGTTACGCTTTCTTCCGACACCGAGCTTTTCTTTGAGAAGCTCACCGGTGATGCTATAGGCGTTACCGGCTCTGACGGAAAAAGCACGACAACCTATCTTATTGCATCTACGCTAAAGCACGATTTTGGCGCTATGCCTGTGGGCAATTTCGGAGTTGGGGCTGTCAGCGTACTTGGAAAATGCGCAATGCCAGTGGTTGAGCTTTCAAGCTTTCAGCTTTCCTACTGTAAGCCGAGGTTAAGGCGGGCAGTGATTACTAACATCTCTGAAAACCACCTTAACTGGCATCGTGACTTAGACGAATACATAGATGCAAAAATGAACATCTTGGCAATGGCAAAGGAGATAATATACGACTTCGATTCCCCCATTGTACGAGAAAAACTCAAGGGCGGGAGTGTGTTCTGCGTTGTAAGCCTTGACTTTGAATACTCGCAGCTTCTATCCCTTGGTGTAGCGGAAAATATTGTTACCTTCAAGAACGACACGATTTACCTAAACGACACCCCATTCATTCATTTAGGCTTTGCTAAAAGAAAAGAAGAATACAACATAAGAAATTATATGCTGACTGTGGGTGCGTGTATCGGTTTGTGTGATAAGAACCGTGTCAGAGAGGCTATTTTATCATTCGGCGGTCTTCCCCACAGGGGAGAGATTGTCGGCGAGATTGGCTGTGGTAAGGCGGGCGAGGCTGAAGGTGTTTTCGAAAAGAGCTGCGGTGAATCTAACTGCTTGAAGAGCGGTAGTATTAAGATAATAAATTCGTCAATCGACACCACCCCAACAAGAACACTTGCGACTCTTAAGAGTCTTCGGGGCGGTGAGGTTGCCCTTATTCTTGACGGCAGAAGCAAGGGTGGGGACTATAGCGAGCTTATAAGTCGGCTCGACAAGCTGACGTGTGGCGTTATACTTTGCGGCGAGGTTGGCGAGGAAATATATAAAATCCTAAGTTCACGGTATGAATTCAAGGATTATAGCTATAAAGAATGCGCCAATATAAAATCGGCTATCACCGAGGCTGCAAGGCTTTTACCGAAGGGCGGATATATTCTTTATTCACCGTCCGGCACAAGCTTTGACAGATTTAAAAATTTTGAAGAGCGTGGCGAGGCTTTTCGGTTGGCGGCAAGGGAGCTTTGCGACGGGTTTCTCTGTGGTTAATCCCGCTGCGTGTTAAATTTCAGAAAACTAACCGTTATAATAAGACGGAATAATAAGGATGTTTAAAATGAAAAAAATTTTAGCTTTGATTCTGCTTATAGCATCGCTTCTTACCTGTATATCCTGCGGGGGCGGTGACGATACACCTGCCGGTATGCAACTTGCCCACGGCTCTGACGACTCGGGATATTATTTCTACGTTCCCGAGGAATGGACGATTTCTAACCTTGGCAAAATAAGCGCAGCTTATGCATCAACCGTTGATTCAAGCTCCGTATCATACACCGAGAGGCAGATGCCCGAGGGCACGGTTGAGGAATTTTTCGAGGAAAGCCTTCTTGAATTCCAAAATTCCAAAATCACACCTAAGGTTATAGTAAAAAACGAAAAATACACCTTTGGAAATGCGGAATCCGCTTATAAATATGTGTACGACGTCGAATACAGTGGGCATAAATTCAGAGTTATGCAGGTCTTCTCAAAATTCGAGGGCAGATTCGGCATATTCACCTTCACCGCCCTTAATGAAAATCTTTCCTCGGGTGAGGTGACGCAGTTCGATTATTACAAGGAGAAGATTACCTCGGTTACCGAAAACTTCAAATTCGTGAAGAAATCGGGCTTAACCTCGGAGGACGTGTATGAAAAGGACAGCGACGGATACCTTCTTGTTTCGGATAAGGATATTGCCGGCTTCTCACTTTACGTGCCTGGAGGCTTCACTCCCGATTATGCCAGCGGCATTGTCAGTGCAACTGCAAACGACGGGGCAAATATCACCATCTCCAAAGCTACTGCAACCGGTGTTTTCGTTGATAAATACTGGGAGAACAGAGAAAAGGAGCTTTCCGCATTTGTCAAAAATCTCACCCCGATAAAGGGAGCTGACGGTAAGGAGCTTATAAACGTCCCCGCCACTATCGGAAACATCACACACGCATTCTCCTACGAATACACTTACGAATTTAACGGTGAAACCTATCACGTATACCAAGTGCTTGGAATCACGACTATGTTCTTTGACCTTTTTGCAAAGGACGGATTCGTGTTTACCTATACCGCTAAGGAGGGCGCATACGAAGCGCACCTTGACGAAATCAAAAAGGTTCTTTCGAAGGTTGAATTCTAATGATAACATATCTTGACAACAGCGCAACGACAAAAATCAGAGAAGAAGCTCTCCAGGCCTACGTGGAGCTTTCAAAGACCGTCTTCGGCAACCCTTCCTCCCTTCACAAGCTCGGATTTGAAGCTGAAAAGGTTATAAAGGGAGCTAAGGAAACTATTTTGAAAACTCTCGGTGAAAATGATAGCGAGGTAGTTTTCTGCGCCTCGGGCAGCGAGGCTAACAATCTTGCGATAATCGGACGTGCTTTCTCAAAGGAGCGGTATAAAAGAGGGGCTAAAATAATAACCACGGAGGGCGAGCACGCCTCTGTCAGCGCTCCTATCGAGATGCTGCGCTCCCTCGGCTATAAAATAGCCGCTATACCCACGAAAAACGGAAAAATTGACACGGATGCCCTTCTTCGTGAGCTGACACCCGACGTAATACTCGTCAGCATTATGATGGTTAACAATGAAACAGGCGCTCTTTACGACGTGGGATATGTCAGCCGCATAATGAAGCGGACAGTCCCCGAGGCTCTGCTTCACGTTGACGCAACCCAGAGCTACCTAAAAATCCCCTTTACAAAGAAGAGCCTTGGCGCTGATATGATAACCCTATCCTCTCACAAGATAGAGGGACCTAAAGGGGTTGGAGCCTTGGTTATAGGCTCCGACGTGTTAAAAAAACGTGGGATTGCTCCTCTGGTATTTGGAGGCGGACAGGGTCTTGGACTCCGCGCAGGTACGGAGAACGTACCCGGAATTGGCGCCTTTTCCGTAGCGGCAAGGCTTGGCTTCGGGGAGCTTCGGGAAACCTATGCTGCACTTTCAACTCTACGGGATTATTTCATAAGAAGGCTTGACGAGGCAGCTTTGCCCGGAGTCAGCCTTACGCTTCCCGAGGCGGCAGCTCCGCATATTCTTAACGTGACTGTTGAGGGAATAAAAAGCGAAACTCTTTTACACTTTCTTTCCTCAAAGGGCATATACGTGTCAAGCGGCTCCGCTTGCTCTTCAAATTCTCATAAATCCCACTCGGCCGCCCTGTTGGCCTACGGAAAAAGCTCTGAAGAGGCGGATTCTTCCATAAGA
>CAJGCM010000160.1 GCA_904501765.1 uncultured Clostridia bacterium
AACTCCAAGAGAAAGCAGCGTTGGTACCTGCTCGCTTTTTGCAAAGTAGGTAGCAATATCCTCGGCAATCTCACCCGACACTATCTCGATAGTGCCGCACTGAGGCTCCTCTCCGCCAACGTCACGCACCATAGAAAAAGTTCCCGCTCCAACTGCTGCGCCCACGTCAAGCTTTCCGTTTTTCTTTCTTGGCGGGTCGGCTTTCGGATTTTTTATATAACATTTTACGTTTCCGAAATAGTCCGAAACAGCTATCATTCTTTCAATTTCGCCCTCACAGATGAAGCTCATTGTAAGCGTATCCTTGTCCTCGGGAAGCATAGTGCCTATCATTGATGCCGCTGTCGCAAGTCTTCCTATTGCGGCTGTTGCGGTTGGTGCGGTTTTGTGAGCTTTTATCACTCCGTTGACAAGCTCGGTGGAATTGATTACAAGTATTCTCGCAGAACCGTCTTTTGTCATACCTCTTAAAATTACAGATTTATTTTCACTCATTTGACATCCTCTTTTTTGCATCTTGCAATAATATAAATTCGTTCGCTATCGTCATCGCCCTCGGAAAAATCAAAATCCGAATACGCGCCTATAAATTCAAGTCCGTTTTTAGCTAAATGGCGCTTTACCGATTTAAGCGTATACATTCTTTCTCTCTGACATTCGTCGTATCTTTCATATGCTCCGTTTTCTTTTTTCTCAAAAAGCGTTATATAGAAGTCACAGAGTTTTGTTTTCTCATTGTAATAGTTTTCCCATACGCAGAAGGCGGCGTCGTCCTCCATCGCGTAGGTCTTGTCGGAATAAATTTCCTCGAATTTGCGCCTTCCGTTCACGTCAAAGATAAATATTCCGTCCGGTATAAGATAATTATGCACCAGAGAAAAGCATTTGTCAATATCATTTTTGCCGCAGAGGTGGTTAATTCCGTCAAGACAGCAGACGGCAAAATCAACTGTGCCGTAAAGCTCGAACTCGGTCATATTCTGACACAGCCAGAGAATTTTATCCGCATATCCCATACTGCGTGCACGCTCCGAGGCTACGTCAAGCATCTCGGAGGAATAATCAACGCCCGTCATATCATACCCACGCTCCGAAAGCTCGAGGGTCATATTCCCTGTTCCACAGCCGAGGTCAAGGCCAAGCACAGGCTTCCCCTCCGAATACTTAGCAAACACCTTTTCTATGAAATCTGCCCACTTACGGTAATCCACATCGCCCAAGAACGCATCGTAAAACGGCGCAAGTATATTGTATATCATATCTCTAAGTTCCTTTGTCTATATCTATTTCAATCTCTCGATAACCTCATATGAGGATAGACGGTCCGAGGCAAACGCACGCCTTAAAAGCTCCGGCGGAATGTACTCATCGTACTTATCGAATACCGGACATTCACCATCCCTCAAAAGCTCCTCTTCTACTATACCTTGGGTGTCTATTATATTTCTTACGTTATCCATAAAACGCTCGGCGCTGTCGGGCGCCGCCTTGAACTTGATATAACAGCAGCCCTCGCTCTGAATATCGGATATTCCAAGCTCCGATGCATTTTTTTGTAAAAACCTTTTCAAGGTTCTGAAAGGGCGCGTACCGAGCCAAGGAAAAAGAACGTAGCTACGGCCACCGATGTGTATGAGCATTTTATCTCCTACACACGCATTAGCGGCAACACGCCTCGCATTTTCAAGCCTTTCCTTGGCGTTTTCTCCAAGATACGGATATTCCTTATCCCCGAGAAGTACATCTTTCATTGCCAGGAGCAGCTTCGTGTGAATTTCTCCCCCATCACCGGGCCAGGAAATCTCCATTTTACCTTCAACTGCAGTGACAAATATAAGCCTTCTTTGAATATCAAGCTCTATGACCTCCCAAACCCTGCCCGCAAGAGCGAACCTATCGCCTACGGGGGGAGGGGTCGTAATAGTTCCTATTTCCTCACTACCTGATCTTACGGTATAATCCTCGCTATCTTTGAAAACGGCATAGAACTTGAAGCTGTTTATAATTCTCTCTCCCTTCAGTCCGACGATAAGAGTCTTTTCTTCTGTAAATTCAAGGAAATCCTCGTTTATCATTGAAAGAAGCAGAATTCTGTAATCCTCACGGTCAAGCTCCGATAATGGCGGGAGAGATAAAATTCTTTCAGCCAATGCTTTTGGAGTCAGCTCACCTCCCGATGCCAGAACGCTTAACGTTTGGTGAAAGGCGAGGCTCAATGGCATTTTTTTAACCTTAGGAGGCTCAATAAAGCGCTCTGTCGAATAAAGCTCCACTATTCCTATACCTCGCAAAAGCTCCCAGGGAATAATTTCAGGAAGAGGCGCATTCGGAAGAGGCGTATCCTCTCTGTAAACCATTATCATTTCCGGCGGCGTTCCTCGCCGCCCCGACCGTCCAAGCCTTTGCAAAAAGCCGGAAACAGTGGTAGGCGCACCAACCTGACATACTCGTTCAAGCCGACCGATATCAACGCCAAGCTCAAGAGTCACCGTGGCGCAGGTAACGGCTGTAGTTATAGTTTCGTCCTTCATAGTTAATTCCGCATCCTCACGAAGAGAGGCGGAAAGATTGCCGTGATGGATATAGAAAATATCGCTGTCCCCACGTTTTTTCGCTATCTGGCGCAGGGTTGCGGTAACATACTCTGTTTCCTCTCTTGAATTAGAGAAAACAAGAGCCTTTCTGTCTGCAACGCAGTCGTAGAGAAATTCATATCCCGGGTCAAGCCCCGCTCTTCCTCCTCGCTCCTCCTGCCCGTCAGTTTTAACAGAAGGATTTTTCACCTGGCGTTCGGAGGAATCCTGTACGTAGAAATGCTCAAGTCCGAGCCGCCAATGAAGCTTATTTACGGGCGGAGGTGGAGCAAGAGTTTCCCTTCCGCTTCCGGCCCCAAGCCACTCGGCGGCAGATTTGAGGTCACCAATCGTTGCCGAAAGCCCAACGCGCCTTGGAGAGTATCCGATAAGCCTTGCTATTCTTGAAAGCTGACAAATTACCTGATTGCCTCTGTCCTCTCCTATCATTGCGTGAATTTCGTCAATAACCACATACCTTAGCTTTGAAAACAGCCGCGGTATGTCGTTTGACCTGTTCATGAGCATTGATTCAAGAGATTCGGGAGTAATCTGCAATATACCCGAGGGATTCTGTAAAAGCTTTGATTTATGAGATGCGCCTACGTCACCGTGCCAGTGAGTTACCTTAATATCAGACATCATAAGAAGCTCGTCAAGGCGGTAAAACTGGTCGTTTATCAAGGATTTCAGGGGCGCAATATACAGCACCGATATTGAATCCTGTAGGTCGGGATTTGATACTATTTCGGAAATTATCGGGAAGAATGCCGCCTCGGTTTTTCCCGATGCCGTAGACGAGGAGAGCAATAAATTGGAGTCCGTTTCAAAAATCACGTGTGCTGCCGAGATTTGTATATCTCTCAGCTCACACCACCCGTGACCGTATATATATTCCTTTATAAAGTCGGGAAAAAGCGAGAATATTCTGTCCGCTTCCGTCATGGGCTTTCACTCTCCTTTCATATTCTGCCGCAAATTATATATCTAAATCAAACAAAGTAACCTTTCTTGGTTGCTCGGCCGTTTCACCCTGATGCTGTGAGTACGCATCCTCATCGCCACCAAATTCACTACCGCCCGAGAGAAGCTTTGATGTTATTTCGCTAAAATCAGCACCCGGGTTATCCTTCATAATGTTAAGCACGGTAAGAAAATCTCGAATTATTTCTCTGGGGGTTATAAGCTCTTCTGCCCCCGGTCTGCTCTTTGCCGCCCTGACAAAGGAAATTATATCCCCGTCGGTGATTTTTCCAACCTCTCCCTCCTTCATAGCGTGGAGCCTTAGAAGCCTTTTTATAAGAGCTATCAGCTCGTTATCGGAAAGAGTTCTGAGCCTTATTACAGGTGAAGAAAGAGTGCGGTAGCCAAGGGACGTATATTTAGAATCCTGCAATCTGCTTTTCAGCGCATCATAGCTAAAAAGCCCCCGCCTCGTGTCCTCAAGAAATTGAGGTGTACCGCCAAAAATTACGCCAAGGCTCTTTGCTTTGCCCTGAAGGGTATCGTTGAAAATTGAAAGAAGCTTTTCATAATTGGCTTCTCTTGAAATTCTGTTCGGTATTTTGTAAAGGTTTACACATTCGTCTAAGAAAACTATCAAGCCCCTGTATCCAAGCTTAACCGAAAGCGAGGAAAACAGCTTGATGTAGCTATACCAGTTATCGTCTTCGATAACTCCGCTTACTCTGAAGCCGAGGGCTGCGTTAGCCTCGGTTTTATTTGCGAATTCGCCTCGAAGCCATCTTAAGCAGGCGGTTTTCCTGTCTTCGTTTTCGCCGAGGACCGCAGAATAGTATTCAGACAGTACTCTTACGAAATCGAAGCCTCCTACCTCCTCTTCAAGTTCTCTTAAGGTATTCATAACCATAGAAAAGACTTTTCTGCCAAAGCTTTCGTCCTCGGGAAAAATCCCTCTCTCCGCAAGTTCACTCTTAAGACTCGTATAGAATCTTAAAAGAATGGTTTGCAATGCGCCCCCGTCAGGCGATGCTTTTGTAGCAAGGTTAATTACAAGCTCCTTATAGGTAGCCAGACCTGCGCCGCCGCCCCCTGTAAGCCTTCTCTCGGGGGTCAAATCCGCATCGGCGCATATAAATCCGCTCTCAAGCGCTCTGCCCCTTATAAGCTGAATAAGAAAGCTTTTTCCACTTCCGTATCTTCCTATCAAGAATCTGCAGGCTGCGCCTCCCGCCGCCACGGTATCAAGATTGTCAAGCAGAGAATCAATCTCCTCTCGTCTTCCTATTGCAACGTATGGCGCTCCTATTCTCGGAACGACACCTGCGGAAAGAGAGGTTAAGAGAGTGTTAAGTATTCTCTTCGGTATTTTTATTTCGTTATTTTCAAGCTCCAATTCAGTATCTCCTCCGAATA
>CAJGCM010000161.1 GCA_904501765.1 uncultured Clostridia bacterium
AGCCTTGAGGGAATAGAAAAGGGTGGCTTCGGGCTATATATGTCCTGCGAATCCTTTGCAAAAATAGGCGTTATGCTTCTCGAGGGCGGCTCATTCTTCGGAAGAAGAGTGCTTTCCCCGGAAACGGTGAAGCTTTTATGCTCACCCCACAGTCCCACACCCGAGGAGAGCGGCGACTTCGACTACGGCTATCACGTATGGGTGGGTCGAAGACGGGGAGAAATCCTTATGAACGGAATGTTAGGGCAGAACGTATGGATATATAAGGATGCGGGAATCGTCGTTTCCATAAACTGCGGGAACAACGAGCTTTTCAGCGAAAGCCCTGCTCTCAATATAATCCGCTCCCATCTTACCGAGATTCCCGAAGAGGAAAAGTACAGCGGCAAGGATTCCAAGGAGCTTGCGGAAATCAAAGCGGACTTTTTCAAGAGCCGACACTGGATATTGCCCCTTCAGCGTAGAAGAGGACTTCTTGAGGCTCTTGGCTTCAGAACCTCCGAGCCATTTGATAACAGGTGGTGCGCTGTTTTAGGTGAATACGCCTTTGTCGACAACAACTGCGGACTTTTGCCCCTCATTGTTGCCGTATTCCAAAACAACTATTCCTGCGGCCTTGACAGAATGACGATAAAAAGGCAAGGTGAGGGACTTTGGTTTACCTTCAAGGAAGGCGAGGCGTTTTACGAATTTGAGGCAGGTCTTTACGGCTTTAAGGAAACCGTACTTAATATAAGAGGAGAAAAATACGCCTTGCGCGCTATGGCGCAGGCGATAGAGGACGAGGACAGAAATCCCGTTTTCAAATTAGAGCTTATATTCCCTGAGCTGCCAAACACGAGGACCATGAAAATTTCCTACTCCCTCGGCAGACTTACGGTGCGCATAAACGAAAGTCCAAACGAAAAAATAGCAGAGGGCTTTATAGGCTCTATCACCTCCTCTCCTAAATCCGCATTTATAATAGGCTTGCTCGAGAAGAAATTAGGTCAAGGCTTTATTGCGAAAAAGCTTGCGGCCGCATTCAACCCCACACTGGTGGGAATCAGCACCGCAAGGGCAGGCTTTGAGGCGATAATCGCCGCAGAAAATGCCATCTCAAAAGAAAGCCGAGAAAGCTCGGGAAAGCTTCTTTCCGCAATTATAAATAAATTTATTTCCGACGGTGGCTCCGACGTTTCAGAGGAGGCTGCAGGCAAGGAGCCCGGTTTCTTTTCAAAGGCTTTCTTCGGTCTTTTCAGAAGAGATAAGGGCGAAGGAAAATAAATTCCAAAAAGAGAAACGGCCAATCTAAAAAACAAAAGCAAACGGCAAAGACTTAAGGCGCACTTGCCCTATGAGTCTTTGCCGTTTTTCGCTTATCAAATTAATCTTAAGACCGCAGTCAAAAGAGGTAGCCGTTTTTCGGCAACCGAAAGCTATGTATAGAGCGGATTAAAAATCAGCCCAAGTCAAGAGCGTTGAGCATATCTCTGAGAGCCTTAGCCTCTTCGTTAGAGATTGTTATGCCCTTACCCATCTTCTCATGATCGGGGGACCATGTACGTATATCAAGAACAGGCTCTCTGTCATTCCACTTAATGCGGTTAAGCTCCTTGTTCCAGCCGTTGTTGCCCTCGCTGACAATTCCTATCTTTTCTACAACTTCATATTTGATTTCAGGCATTTTAAAAGATTCTCCTTAAAAGATTTAAAATAATATGAATTTCCTACATTGTAACACAAGAAAATACGTTTGTCAAGGAAAGTTGAAAAAAAATGTAAATTTTGTTTTAATTTGTAAATTTTGAAGTTTTTTCGACAAAATTATTAAAAATATCTATATCCTCTTGACATATTACAAATAAAATGCTATAATACTCTCAGCTATATGACTGACGGAAAATGGATCAAACCATTAGGGAGTATAGCGGTTATGGTTAGTCGACCGTCTGGGCTGTTTTATGCTCGGTGGCCGACTTTTTGATTGTTAAAAAAATAATTATCATACATTTTTTGGAGGGAACAAAATGAGAGAAGAATGGAAGGGTTTTGTTGAAGGGCGCTGGACACACGAAATCAACGTGCGCAGCTTTATTCATAAAAACTATACCGCTTATTACGGTAATGAAAAATTTCTCGAAGGTCCGACTGAAGCCACCAAAGCGCTTTGGGAGCAGGTAAGCCAGTTAAAAATAAAGGAAATCGAGGCGGGCGGCGTCCTCGATATGGATACTAAAACCATTTCTACTATAACCTCTCACGGAGCAGGTTATATTGACCGTGAGCTTGAGCAGATTGTAGGTCTTCAAACAGACAAGCCTCTGAAGCGTGCGCTTCACGTTAACGGCGGCATACGTATGGCTGTTAAGGCTTGTAAGGATAACGGCTACGAGGTAGACCCCGAGGTTGTTGAGTATTTCACGGAGCATAGAAAAACTCACAATGCGGGTGTGTTTGACGTATACACCCCCGAGATAAGAAACTGCCGTACCCACCATATAATCACAGGTCTTCCCGACGCTTACGGCAGAGGAAGAATTATAGGCGACTACAGAAGGGTTGCTCTTTACGGTGTGGACAGGCTTATAGAAAGCAAAATTGCCGAGCGTGAAAGCTCTATATCCACTATGTCCGAGGAGGTTATCCGCCAAAGAGAGGAGCTTTCCGAGCAGATAAGAGCCCTTGAAATGCTGAAGCGGTTGGCAGAAATTTACGGTTGCGATATTTCCAAGCCCGCAGTTACCCTTAAAGAAGCGACACAGGCTTTGTATTTCGCATATCTTGCCGCTGTCAAGGAGCAGAACGGCGCCGCAATGAGCCTTGGAAGAACCTCTACCTTCCTCGATATCTATGCGGAGCGTGACCTTAAAGCCGGCGTTATCACCGAAAAAGAGGCTCAGGAAATCATAGACCACTTTGTTATGAAGCTCCGTATGGTATGCTTCGCCAGAACCCCCGATTACAACCAGATTTTTGCGGGCGACCCCACTTGGGTAACCGAATCCATAGGTGGCGCTGACACCGACGGTAAGCCTCTTGTTACCAAGATGTCCTTCCGCTATCTTAATACGCTTAACAACTTAGGCGCAGCTCCCGAGCCTAACCTTACGGTTCTTTGGACCAAGCATCTTCCCGACAACTTCAAGAGATATTGCGCTAAGATGTCTATAATACATCACGCAATTCAGTACGAAAACGACGACCTTATGCGTCCCGTTCACGGTGACGACTATGCCATCGCCTGCTGCGTATCCTCTATGAAGGTAGGAAAGGAAATGCAGTTCTTCGGAGCGAGAGCAAACCTTGCTAAGTGCCTTCTTTACGCTATCAACGGCGGCGTTGACGAAATCAGCGGAAAGCAGGTAGGTCCCGAATATCGCCCTGTCGTTGGTGATTATCTTGATTACGACGATGTTATGACAAAGCTTAAGGCAATGATGCGTTGGCTTGCGAAGGTTTACGTAAATGCGCTTAACATCATTCACTATATGCACGATAAGTATTCCTACGAAAGACTTCAGATGGCTCTTCACGACAAGGACGTTACCCGCTGGTTCGCTACCGGTATTGCAGGGCTTTCAGTTGTTGCCGACTCCCTTTCCGCTATCAAGTATGCGAAGGTTAAGGTAGTGAGAAACGAAAAGGGCATTGTAACCGACTATATAATCGAAGGCGATTTCCCCAAATTCGGCAACGACGACGACAGAGTTGACGATATTGCGAAGGAGATTCTTCACACCTTTATAAGCTGCCTCAGAGAGAATCACGCATACCGTGACGGAATTATTACCACCTCTATCCTTACCATCACATCAAACGTTACCTACGGTAAGAACACCGGCGCTACACCCGACGGCAGAGCGGCAGGCGAGGCATTCGCCCCCGGAGCAAACCCGATGCACGGCAGAGATTCAAACGGCGCCGTTGCCTCCCTGGCATCCGTGGCAAAGCTTCCCTTCCTCGATTCTCAGGACGGTATTTCTAACACCTTTACTATAGTTCCCTCAGCTCTCGGCAAGACCGCAGAGGAGCAGGAGAGCAATCTCGTGGCGCTTCTTGACGGATATGCTGAAAAGCGCGGCTTCCATCTCAATGTAAACGTCTTTGACAGAGAGCTGCTTCTCGATGCTCAGCGTCACCCCGAGCTTTATCCCCAGCTCACAATAAGAGTTTCGGGATATGCTGTAAACTTCGTTAAGCTTACAAAGGCGCAGCAGGACGAGGTTATTTCAAGAACCTTCCATTGCGGCATTTAAGCTATGAGCAAATCAAAAGGAAAAATACATTCCATAGAAACCTTTGGCACCGTTGACGGTCCTGGGGTGCGCTTCGTCGTATTCTTCCAGGGCTGCCCGATGCGATGCCTTTATTGCCACAATCCTGACACCTGGAAGGTGGGCGGTGGAGAGGAGCTTGAAGCAGAGGAGCTGCTTTCCCGAATGGGAAGAAACCTGCCCTTCTATAAGACGGGCGGGATTACCGCCACCGGTGGTGAGCCTCTTATGCAGATGGACTTTCTTATCGAGCTTTTTGAAAAGGCTAAGGCAAAGGGAATACACACCTGCCTTGACACCTCGGGTATACTCTTCGACAAAACCGACGAGAATAAAATGCGCCATATCGACAGACTCCTTTTATCTACCGACCTTGTAATGCTGGATATCAAGCATATTGATAAAGCAGAGCATAAGGTCCTTACAGGAATAGGGAACGACGCCCCCCTTGGCTTCGCAAGATACCTTGAAGAGTGCGGCAAGCCTATGAGAATCAGGCACGTGGTAGTCCCCACAATTACAGACAAGGAAGAATCTCTTCGCTCACTTGGAAGATTCCTTCGGGAATTTGAAAACATTGAAAAGGTAGAGCTTCTCCCCTACCATAATATGGGCAAGGTAAAATACGAGGCTTTAGGTCTTAACTACCCCCTAAATGA
>CAJGCM010000162.1 GCA_904501765.1 uncultured Clostridia bacterium
CCGACGAGATGGAAAAATTCGGTCTTAAGGGTTCTTGCGCTATTTATCTTCTTATATTATATAAATATAAAGAAGGTATTCCTTCCGCCAAAATTTCCGAGCTTTGCGGAAAAAATAAAGCTGACGTTTCAAGAGCTATTACTGATATGCTGAAAAAGGGATTGGTTTGCCGAGAGGAAGGCTCCGCCACCAAGCTTTACAGAGCTCCTATAAGGCTGACGGAGCTTGGCCGTTCTGCCGCTGAGGCGCTGGCTGAGCTTGCCGTTATCGCTGTATCCGAGGTTAGCCGTGATATACCTCCGGATATGATAGTTCTTTTCTATGACGCCATAGACACCATCTGCCAAAATCTTAAAATTATGAGCGAAAGAGGTATTCAGAAGGATTTATCCGAAGAATAAATGCTCACCCGAGGATTATCTTCGGTACCTTTTCGTCTATAATAAATGTAATTTGTTTTAAAATTTACGGAGAAAAAATTATGAGTGATTACAGAATTTATACCGACTCTGCCTGCGACCTCTCCCCAAAGATTCTTGAAGAATGGGGCGTTAGCTGCTGCTCGCTTACCTTCAGATTTGAAAAAGAGGTGGGCGTTTATGCGAACAACGATATGTCAGCGCAGGACTTTTACGCAAAAATGAAAAAAGGCGGTATTGCAAAAACAGCCGCCGTTAACTCAGAGGAATTCAAAACTTCCTTCGAAAAGAGCCTCGAAGACGGATATGACGTTATTTATATCGGATTCTCCTCCGGGCTCAGCACCACCTATAATTCCGCAAGAATTGCGGCTGAGGAGCTTTCCGAAAAATATCCCGACAGAAAAATAATAACCGTTGACAGCCTTTGCGCTTCCGCCGGGCTTGGACTTTTCGTTTATTTAGCGGTGACGAAAAAGCGCGAGGGGTTTTCTATTTCCTCTCTTGCCGACTACCTTCGGGACAACGTTAAAAATCTCTGCCACTGGTTTACCGTTGACGACCTGGTTTACTTAAAGAGAGGCGGCAGAATAAATCCCGCAACAGCCTTCGTTGGAAATCTTCTCGGTATAAAGCCTGTGCTTCACATGGACGACGAGGGGCATCTTATAAATATGACCAAGGTGAGAGGCAGACGTAACGCCATTGCCGCTCTTGCTGACAAATACGGCGAGCTTGCAATTTGCAAGGAAAGCGAACTCGTGTTCATTTCCCAGGCAGACTGTATGTCCGACGCAAACACCCTTTCCGATATGCTTAGTGAGCGATACGGAGCAAGGGTGCAGATAATTACAGATGTAGGCCCCGTTATAGGCGCTCATTCCGGACCCGGAACTCTTGCGCTTTTCTTCCTCGGAAAAGCGAGATAATTTAAAGAAGGATTTTCATATGTTAATCAACAAGAACAATTCAGAAGGAAAAAGCAAGAAGGCAGAAGAGAAGAAAATAAAGCCTGACAAAAAGGCTAAAAAGGAAACCAAGCCAAAAAAGGACCCCAAGCCTAAAAAGGAAAAAAAGCCGAAGCGAGGACTTAAATACCTCGGAGGTATTTTACTTACAAAAATGGCTCTCGGCGGCGCTCAGGAATTAAGCTATAACGCCGATGAGGTGAATAAGCTCAACGTATTCCCCGTTCCCGACGGAGATACGGGTGACAATATGAAGCTTACCATTGAGAGCGGAATTGCCGCTATCGAAAATATGAGAAGCAACGACCTCGGTGAGGTTATGAAGGTTTTATCCCGCGGAATGCTCCTTGGCGCAAGGGGAAACTCGGGTGTTATTCTCTCTCAGTTCTTCTCGGGTATGGCAAGGGGACTTGAAACAAGCGCAAAGGCTGACCCGTGGACTCTCGGGGCTGCCTTGGAAATGGGTGTCAGACAGGCTTACACCTCGGTTATGACTCCTACCGAGGGAACTATACTTACCGTTGCCAGAGAGGCTGTTGAATTCGCTGTTAAGAACACTACGGACAATTCCACGATAAGAACCTTCTTTGCCGACCTTGCGGCAGAAATGCATGCCTCCCTTCAAAGGACTCCCGACCTGCTCCCTCAGCTGAAGGAGGCGGGTGTTGTTGACAGCGGCGGCGCAGGACTTCTTCATATAATAGACGGATTTAACAGAGTTTTGAACGGTGAGCGTCTTAAGAAAAAGCCCCAGGATAAGGCGGCTGACAAGCTTGACACAAAGAAGGACGAGGGGGCGCCCGACATTTTCGCTTTCGGCCCCGACAGCGAAATGACCTACGGATATTGCACGGAATTTCTCTTAAGACTTCAGTCAAAGAAAACCGATATAGATAATTTTGATTTAGACGCCCTGAAGAAATTCCTTGTTAAAAACGGTGATTCCGTCGTTGCCTTCAGAACGGACAGCATCGTAAAGGTACACGTACACACCTTCGCACCCGAGGTTGTGCTTGGTCATTGCAGAAAATTCGGTGAATTTCTCACCGTAAAAATTGAAAATATGTCGGTCCAGCACACCTCTCCTGAGGAAGAGAAAAAAACGGAAGAGCCTATCGCCCCGACACCCGCCAAGGAGCGAAAGAAATATGCGACAGTGGCGGTTGCTTCAGGCGAGGGGATAAAAAATCTCTTCCATGAATTCGGTGTTGACGCAGTTATTGAGGGCGGACAGACACACAATCCATCTACCAGCGAATTTCTCGATGCCTTTTCCACTCTGAATGCGGAGCATATATTCGTATTCCCCAACAACGGTAACATTCTTATGGCGGCAGAGCAGGCGGCGGAGATTTACGAGGACGCAAAGGTATACGTAATTCCCACCAAGAGCATCGGAACAGGCTACGTTGGAATATCCTCTATGGACACGCAAAACCCCGACCCTGACGCCGTTCAGCTTATGATAAACGAGGCTGTGGGAAGAGTTGCCTGCGGTCTTATATCTCCCTCGATAAGAGATGCTGATATGAACGGGCTTCATATAAAGTGCGGCGATATTATAGGCATTATCGGCAAGGAAATCGTCGTTGCAAACGAGGAGCTTAACGCTGCGGCTGAGGAGCTTGTGGGTCTTTTGCTCTCCTCACCCGAAAAGTTTATGCTTACGGTATTCAGAGGCAAGGATTGCCCTGAGGAGCTTGAGCTTAAGCTTCGGGCAAGGCTTGGGGAGCTATATCCCGAGCACGAGATGTATTTCATTGACGCAGGTCAGGATATTTACCCCTATATATTTGTTGCTGAATAAATAAAACACCCTTGCGGCATAGCTTGAGAGTTTCTCTCTGTTTGCTGCGAGGGTGTTTTTTTATTTAATAGCTTCAAAATTCACTGATACAAGGCTCTATTAAGCGATAAGAGGGAAAAGAAGCATCATAAGAGGGAGCGTTATAACGCTGAGGGCGGTGCTTAAAAGCACTGTGTTTGCCGCCTCCTTTTGCCCTGTTCCCACAATTTCCGCAAAATTAAGGACGATGGACGCCACAGGACAGGCGCAGGTTATAAACAGGGTTTGCCTTAAGTGAAGGTCAACTCCGCTTAAGAAGAAGGCAAACAGAAATGCCACAGCGGGCATAAGAAACTGTTTTGCGGCTATCGTCAGGTAGAGCCTGTAATCGGAAAACATTTTCCGAAGCTCCATTGTGGCAAGGCGCATTCCCATGATCAGCATAGAAAGCGGAGAAACCATTTTTCCTACCGTATTTATCATACTGCCAAGGCTTGTGGGGAAGGTTATTCCCGTAAGAAAAACTATGAATGCCAAAGCCGTTCCTATGGCGGCGGGATTCAAGAAAATTTTGCCTACGGTGATATATTTCGAATCCCTCGATATAATGAAGCAGCCGATAGTCCACGCCATTACGTTCATTATAAACCCATACACGGTAGTGTAGATAAGCACCTCGCTTGCCACGTCGGGCATTACCGCTTCTATTATCGGTATACCGAAAAAGGCACAGTTCGCAAAGGTGGTGGCTATCGTTATTATTCTGTAAACTACGTCGTCGTGGCGGCGCTTTAAAACAAGGTACGCTCCACCGAGCATAATAGCATTGACAGCTATAAGAATAAGAGCAAATATTCCAAGATTTTTCAAAAGTTCAAGTGAAAACTCAACCTCTGAGAAGGTATATACGGCAAGGCAGGGCTGACACACGTAAAGCATAACCTTAGATAACCCTGGTATACAGTCCTCGCTTACCATTTCTCGCTTTTTAAGTATAAACCCTGCCGCTGCCACTGCAAGCAGTATCAGGACGGCAAGGAGCGCCGGAAGAAAAACATTCATTCGTCAAACCTCTCTATAGTAGGGGATTTTTACAGGGTCAAAGCTATCCCAAAGCTCGCTGAAGCTGACCGCATCTGCCGCTTCCTTATAAATTCTCGGGTAAACCACCGATGCAACATGTGGGAAGAAATCGGAGAAGCACCAGTCCGAAGCGGTATCAACGTACGCTTCCTTTTCCCTCTCCACCTTGTATATAAAGCACTTTCCTACGGAAACGTCAACCTCGGCACACTTGCCGACACCAAGCTCCTCTGCCGCCGCTGTAACCTCAGGAAAGGCTTCAGAAAACTCCTTCGTATATGCGGCATCCTTCATAAAGTAGTATCCGTCAACGTGGCTTTTTCTGTTCCCCTCGTCGTATTCGTCCATAAGCTCAAAATATCTTTCGGGATTAACGTTGCCCGCATTTATACCATTAGCCGCAGCGGTAAGCTTTTCTATGCGAAGCGCCCGCTCTGCACGCTCTTTCTCCGTAAGGTCTCTCAATTTATCAAATCCGTTCTCGTCCACTACTCGGTTTCCATTCTCGTCAAGCACAAAAGTGGTCTCTTCCCTGACGAAAACTAAATAAACGTGGCTGTATTTTTTATAGAACTCCTCGCAGTCAGAATAGAAGCTTGAGGCTACGCTGCCGTAATCGCCGAACATCTTTATTTCTGC
>CAJGCM010000163.1 GCA_904501765.1 uncultured Clostridia bacterium
CCCTCAGTTACCTTAAGCACCTGGTTTCCCGCAAAGCCATCGCACACCAGAACGTCGCAAACGCCGGATAGCGCACCGGTACCTTCAACGTTACCGATAAAGTTGATGCCCTCCGCCTCTTTCAAGAGTGCGTGAGCCTCTTTCACTACTTTATTACCCTTGGTTTCCTCGGCTCCGTTTGAAAGAAGACCTACCCTCGGATTATCTATACCATAGAACTTCTGCATAAAGCCGCTTCCAAGCTTAGCAAAATGCAAAAGAGTCGATGCGGAGCAGTCGATGGTGGCACCCGTGTCAACAAGACAGGTGAATCCACCGCTTGCCGCAGGCAGTATTGCAGACAGCGCAGGTCTTACTCTATCCTCTCCTGACAAATAGCGCACGGCACCGGCAATGAGTGCTCCTGTGCTCCCTGCGTTAATCATACCAAACAAATCCTCACGCTCAGCTAAAGCGGAAAGCGTTTTTACCAAGGAGGATTCAGGCTTTCCGAAGATTGCCATAGCGGGACTGTCATAGTTTGTTATCTCGTCGGGAGCGTTAAGAATTTCGACACGGTCCATAGGTGCGCCAAGCTCACGGCACTTTGCTGTGATTAGCTCCTCGTCACCTACTAACAAAACCGACAGATTCTCATACTTTTCCAAAGCCTGAACGGCGCCCTGAATTATAACCTCGGGGCCTTTATCCGCCCCCTTTGTATCTATTGCGATTTTATAAGTTTTTGCCATATTCTGCCTCCTATTCCAAAGCTATCATATAGTGATAAACGTCCTGTCCGCCCTCGTAAACAGTAAGCTCAAGGTCGGGATAATTCTCCTCGATAAGTTCTATCAGCTCAACTCGCATATCCTCGCTTACGTCCTTGCCTGCAAAGACGGTTAAAATCTCGTAATCCTCTGCATCAACGGAGCCTATCATATCTATAACTGCGCTGTTTGCATCTGTACTTGTTGCCAGAATCTCGCCATTCGCAATAGCGATATAATCCCCCTCTTTCACCTCGACGCCATGTATTTTTGCATCTCTTACGGCGCGTGTTATCTCGCTGCCGAACACACCGTCCTTTGCTCTTTCAGCGCTTTCCACCAAAGCATCAATATCGGTGATGCCGGGAGTTATAACCGACAACGCTCCATAGCACTGCATAGGACTTGTTGTGGGAATTATATAAACCTTCGCTTTATCGTACATCTCTGCCGCCTGCTTAGCTGCGAGAACTACATTCTTATTGTTGGGAAGAACGATAATATTTTCCGCCTCACACGCATCGAACGCCTCAAGGAATTCCTCGGTTGAAGGGTTTGCCGTCTGACCGCCGGCAACTATCATATCAGCACCCATCTCACGGAACAAAGCGCAAATTCCATCTCCGGAAGCAACCGCAAGGGTGGAAAACTTTTTGTTTATCTTTTTCCTTTCCTTTGGCTTCTCTTCTCCTGAATGTCCGATAGACATATTTTCAATTTTTATAGTTAAAAATTCTCCGAACTGCTGGGCAGCCGTAAGAACCTCGCCGGGAGTAAAGGTGTGAACGTGCACCTTCACGATATCGCCCTCTTTATAAGCAACTATACTCTCTCCTCCAAGAGAATTTAACGCATCAAGCATAGTGTTTATATCGTATTTATCCGGGTCGGTTTTGTCAGTTGTGAGCCTGAGGAGAAACTCTGTGCAATATCCGAATTCAAGCTTTGAATCCCTGGTGAAGGTATTTATATCCACGTTAGTCTTCTTTGACGTATCGACACTGTCCTTATATGATGCGTCTGAGATTTTCCCGGTTAGAACGTCATACATTCCAAGAATTATATAAAGATATCCCGCAGCTCCCGAATCTACAACGTCAGCCTCTGCAAGTACGGGGAGCAGCTCCTTGGTATGAGCTAAGGAGCTTTTTGCACGCTCTATATGGAGCCTGAAGAAATCCTCTATTGTCGAGGAGTCGGTAATGTTAGCCGCAGCATACTCTGTGCTTTCTCTGAACACTGTAAGTATTGTTCCCTCAGTGGGATTCTGAACCGAAGCATAAGCTCTTTTAACACCGCTTCCGTATGCATCGGCAAGAGCCTTTGCATCTACCTTATCGCACTTGGATAAAGCCTCGTTTATTCCAGCAAAAAACTGAGATAGTATTACTCCCGAATTTCCTCTCGCTCCAAGCAAAACTCCGTGAGCAAATTTCCCTGCCACATCCCCGACGGTTTCATTTTCGTCGGCGCCAAGCTCGGAAAGTCCTCCTTCAAGTGTTTTAGTCATATTTGTTCCCGTGTCCCCGTCGGGTACAGGAAAAACGTTCAAATCATTAATTTCGCTCATATGCTCTGAGAGCAGTATTGCTCCTCCGTGAAGCATACGGGCAAAGCACTTGCCGTCAATAGTTTTTCTTTCCATATTTCCTCCGTAAGCTGAAATTTTAATGAAAAAACTAAAATATAAAAATATCACTAATACTATTATTCGACAAAATTTTACAATATAAAACTAAACTGTAAATAAACTTTTTAAAATATTTAAAATATTTTATATAATCCTCAAAAACTATGCGTAGTATCCGTGTCCATAAAAACATGCTAAGCGAAAAATGGCAACTACGTCGGCTCTAAAGAAAAGCTTCGCCGCAACTCACGCAAATTCTACCCCTAAACAAATGGTTTTTCATAAGTCCTCCCCAAAAAGGCATACCATATTTAATAAGTTTTTATACAAACAAAAAATTCGTTGTCGCATTTAGGGATAACCGAATAAAAAAACGGCAGAAGCATTGCCAAAAAACAGCGCTTCTGCCATACTTTTATGTGAATCTAAAGAAATAAGGTTGAAAACTTCAAAAGGTAAGATTTTGTGAAGGCGGAATGTTAATTTTCTTCATAGGGACGAACACGTAAGGTCGCACCTATTGACTTGCAGATCTCCAGGCTTCGAGCCTGCTCTTCCTTGCCGGTCACAACGTCCACAACGGTCATCACAACCTCCGGAACGAACTCCGTACAATCCTTTGCAAAGCTTAACATTGTGTCGTATGAATCTATACCGAATTTGGGACGGACTATTTTGAAATATTCTTCCTTATTAGTTGCGTTCAAGCTAATGGAAACGGTATCAATCAGCCCTTT
The DNA here is from genome assembly GCA_904501765.1 of uncultured Clostridia bacterium. Lineage (GTDB taxonomy): Bacteria > Bacillota > Clostridia > Oscillospirales > CAG-272 > UBA1740. The sequence goes on from CAJGCM010000163.1 coordinate 3,117, forward strand.
CAGCTTATGCGCGGTTTTCTCTCCGTTAATTAAGTCGGAAAGTCCGTTTGTATTGATACGTATTTTTATTTTGCCTTTGGATTTCACGTAAGAGGCTACTTGCAAGAGATCGTCTAAGCGCTCGGTAGGTTCTCCGTAACCGCAAAATACAACCTCATCGTATTTTTCCAAATCCCACGTATCAATACTGTCGCAAATTTCCTTTACTGTTGGTTCTCTTTCGAGCCAGAGCGAATCAGAATTGAAAACATGATCCTTGTTATGCCTCAGGCAGAACACACAGGCACAAGGACACCTGTTCGTCATATTTACGTATATAGAATTTCTGCCCTCGTAGGTTATGGTCATCATTGATTATAGTCCCCCAGCATCTTTTTCTTAATATTATATTTATCCATCGCAGCGCCGAGAGCTACAAATACGATACTGCTTGCCACAGCTTGAACCAAAGACGCCGGGATTCCCGCAAGCGATGCTATAAGATTCCCTGTAATCAGAGCCTCGTAAAGATAATATCCGGCAGCGGAAATCAATGCTGCAGGTAAAAGCATAATAAGGTTTCTTTTCGTTAAGATTTTTTTAGCTTTGCAAGTAAATAGAATAGCTAACAACCCCTTGATTATCATAGAACCTGGAGCCCATATCGCAAATCCTGTAAGCAAATCCGCAAGCATTGCTCCCAAAGCTCCGACTATTACAGAATAAGGCATCGGCAGTATGCAGGCTGCAATGAAAATAAATCCGTCTCCGCAATGAACGTATCCGTTATACGTTGGGATATGTAAATATGCAGTTATGACAAAAACCAAAGCCGAAAATATTCCGGAAATACAAATCAACCTTGTATGATTCTTTTTCATAAATTTCCGATCAATTAATATGGCAAAGCCATAAATTCAACCGAAAGCCCCCCCAGACAAATTGTTATTTATGTTACGTTTAGTTATATCATATTTTTTCAAAAAAATCAAGGTGCGACTATCGGATTTTTGCATAACTTTTTGCGGTATATCATCAATGCGGAGCATTGTATATCATCAAGCCTCAGGAAAATACACGCTGGCGCGTTATGAGATACAGCCCAAAGGACTGATGATATCCACGACTGCGTCGTGATGATATGCCAAGCCTGCGGATTGGATAAACAAAAAAGGAACTTTTGGTAGACAAAAGTTCCTTTTTTGTTGGCAGGGGCAGAAGGACTTGAACCCACGACCCATGGTTTTGGAGACCAGTACTCTACCAACTGAGCTATACCCCTACATACTCGTACATTATACTAAATTTAAAATCATTTGTCAAGGTATTTCGTCAATTTATTTGCATTTTATTTTTACTAATTTTTTCGAGCCTGTTGTTCGAACGCAAAAAACATGTTTTATTTCCTTTTCTTCTGAGCCTTTTTCTCTTATACACTTTTGTTTTACCGAGAATTCTTCACTTTCGAAATCAAAGCCTCCGCTTTGCTCAATGAGCTTTTGCGGAGGCTTTTTCAACCAAATTTTAATTAACCGTGTGTCATCGCAGTAATCTGCTGAAGAGTTTCGTCGTCAGCGAGGTTTGCAAGACGGGTGAGGAACTCACCGGGATACTCCTTGAATATCTTGTCGTCATAGAAAGCGATTACGTTTCTGAGCTCAAGATATCCGTCTTCTCTTACGAATGCAGTGAAGAAGGAGTTGTCGTCGTTAAACTTGTTGAGAAGGGCGAGAAGCTCGTTGTTGATATCAGCCTTGTCAAATACAGCACGGAAGAATGCCATACCGCCGTCATAAACG
>CAJGCM010000164.1 GCA_904501765.1 uncultured Clostridia bacterium
TCAGAATGGGACTTGCCACAGTCTAAAACGTCACACACGCCGTCGTCATTTATATCTCTGTGGTTATCGCAGCCGTCGGTATGTGGCTCTTCGCACCCGGAAACGTCGCATATTCCGTCATCATTTACGTCAACGTGATTGTCACAGCCATCGTCAAAAAGTTCTCCGCCGTTATCACACTTACCGTTATCATCAACGTCTTCGTGATTGTCGCAGCCGTCCTCAAATTCTTCCCCGCAACCGTCCGTATCACATATTCCGTCGTCATTTACGTCAACGTGATTATCACAGCCGTCGGTATATGGCTCTTCGCAAAATTCTTTATCGCAAACACCGTCATCATTTAAATCAATATGATTGTCGCAGCCGTCCTCAAATTCTTCCTCACAGTCGAATACGTCGCATACACCGTTGTCGTTTAAATCTACATGACTGTCGCAGCCGTCACGGTACGAATGATTGCAATCCTCTGTGTCGCATACACCGTCGTCGTTTTTATCCTTGTGATTGTCACAGCCATCCTCATACTCTTCTCCGCATCCGATAGAATCACACACTCCGTTGTCATCGGCATCTTTGTGATTGCATACCTCGCTATCATTACAGGAAATGAGCCAAAACGAAAGTGTTAATACGAACAAAAAAAGCACTCCGATTTTAATCTTACTTTTCATAGTGCACTCCCACAATACATAATTTGTACTATATGTCAATTTTAGCATTATTTTTACGTTTAGTCAAGCATATTACTTGCATTCGTAAAGAATTGACAAGTTTTTTATTTTCGCTTCCGATTTTTAATGTAGAAGCTATTGATTTTAACATTTTTTTGTGATATACTTTCTTACATAGAAAATCAAACGTTAACAGAGTAGGAATTTATGCGCTTCAGTGCTGTGCGGACGGGGAGTTGTCGCACAGACGAAAAGAGCTCGACTGTGGCTCTTGCGGTATAAATTCCGCATCCCACTGTTGCCAAAAGCTTATCCATAAGGATACCCCCATGGTGCAGAAGATGTTATGCTGTGACTATGGAGGTGTTTTTTTATGAACAAAAAAGGCCGCGCCATACCACTGCAAATATTGGTAATTTTATCCCTGCTTTCAGCTATCAGTATTGTTTGCGGTAAGTATTTAGCGCTTAATATTTCGGAATTTTTACGCTTCAGCCTAGAGAATATGCCAATTCTTTTCGCGGCTATCGCTTTCGGTCCCATATCGGCTATGGCGGTGGGCGTAGTTGCCGACCTTATCGGCTGTCTTCTGGTCGGATATGCTATCAACCCCCTCGTTACCTTAGGGGCTGCCGTTATAGGTATTGCGGGAGGCATTTTATGGAAGCTTTTGCCGAAAAGGTGGAGTCTACTGTTAAGGATAGCTTTGGTCACGGTGGTGGCGCATATTCACGGCTCTGTCATTATAAAAAGCATAGGTCTTGCGGCGTTTTATTCAACGCCTCTTTACCTCACTATGCTTTACAGGCTCGTAAACTACGTTTTGGTAAGTGTTCTTGACTCTGCGGTACTGTTTATTCTCCTCAGCAATAAATCTCTTATGGCAGAGCTTAACAAAATGAATTCTTTTATAAAGGGAAAAGATATGACGGAAGGTAAGGTTGATTTCAAGGCTTACGCAAACAGCTTTCAGGCGGTGACCGTTCCGGGGCTTGAGAGGATAGGGGCGCTATGCGAGAAGCTGGGCAATCCCCAAAGAAAGCTCAAATTCATACACGTTGCCGGCACCAACGGCAAAGGCTCGGTTTGCGCCAATATTGCATCAATTCTACACGAAGCAGGCTATAAAACCGGAAAATATATATCTCCTAATCTTATAAAGGTTAATGAAAGAATTTCCATAGACGGCGCTGATATTTCCGACGAAGAGCTTAACGCCCTGCTTGCTGTGATTGAGCCCTTGGCAAAGGAGGTTGAGGGGGAGCTTGGAATTCCTCCGACGCAATTTGAAATATGGTGCGCCGCAGCATTTAAGTATTTCGAGGAGCAGGGGTGCGATTACGTTGTTCTCGAGGTAGGTCTTGGGGGCGAGCTTGACGCAACCAATATTATAGAGAAAAACGAGGTTGCCGTAATAACAAGGCTGGGAATCGACCATATACAGTATCTCGGTGAAACACCGGAGGAGATAGCCTCGGCAAAGGCAGGAATAATAAAAAAAGAGTCCGGTACAGGCGCTGTAATCAGCGCAGAGCAGGACGAGGGCTATATGCCTGTAATCGAAAGGGTCTGCCGTGAGCGTGGCTGCCGCCTTGTAGTGCCAAAGCCCATTTCCACCTCTCGTGAGGATATATATGAAATATTCGACCTTGACGGAATGAAGGGGATACGTGCCGGCATCGGCGGCTTACATCAGATTGAAAACGCCGCCCTTGCAATAGCCGTGGCAAAGGAGCTTAAAATTGACGAGAATACAATACGTCGAGGGGTTGCTTTGGCAACGAACCCTGCAAGATTTGAGCTTATATCGAAGGACCCTGTCGTAATCTACGACGGCGGTCACAATGAAAACGGAATTGACGCTCTCGTGAAATCCCTGAAGGTCTATTACGGCGACGTAGAAAAGACGGTAATTTTTGCCTGTATGCACGACAAAGATATAGAATATTCACTGAAGGCTCTCGCCACCGACGGAACAGAATTTATTTTTACCACAGTAAAGAACAATCCGAGAGCTGAAAGCGCTGAGGGCTTGCGGGCGAGGGCTGCGGAATACGGAATATCTGGAGTTGCCTTCGAGGACATAGGTGATGCCTACATGGAAGCTAAAGGCAGAGAAAAGCTGACGCTTATATGCGGTTCTCTTTACCTTTACAAGGATTTACATGAATATTTAAAAGGAGTATAATTATGCCATTTATTGATATGAAAACCTCGGTTAAAATTGACACGGATAAGGAGCTTTACTTAAAAGAAGCCTTCGGTAAGGCTATTGAGCTTATTCCCGGCAAGAGCGAGGAGTGGCTTATGCTGAATTTCTCTGACGGCTGCCGTATGTACTTTGCGGGGGCTGATGCGCCCTCGGCGATTTTAGAGGTAAAAATACTCGGAAGGTCAACGCCCGATTATTACAATGCGTTGACGAAGGAGCTTACCGATATAGTCAGCGATACCCTCGGAGTTTCTAAAAACCGCATTTACGTCAAGTACGAGGAAATTGACACTTGGGGATTTAACGGAGAGAATTTCTGACATCCCCCTGCCACTTAACGTCAGGCGGCGCCTATATATGACAAAAGCCTTCTTGCGAAAGAATAAAGATTTTGCAAGAAGGCTTTTTTATTTAAACTGTTGACTCCGGGATTTTCTCAAATCAGCGAAAATCCCTACTTAAAGCTCAATATCAAACTCCACGGGACAATGGTCGCTGCCCATAATTTCATTATGGATTTCGGCTTCATATTTTTTATCAAGCAAGTCACGGGATATTATAAAATAGTCAAGCCGCCAGCCTGCGTTGTTTTCCCTTGCGTGAAATCTGTATGACCACCAGGAATACTTGACACGCTCAGGGTAAAGCTCACGGAACGAGTCGGCAAAGCCTGCTGCCAGCAGCTCGCTCATTTTACCTCTTTCCTCGTAGGAAAATCCCGCCTTACCTACGTTTGCCCTCGCATTTTTTATATCTATTTCCTCGTGAGCCACGTTAAGGTCGCCGCAATATATAACCGACTTTCTTTCCGAAAGGGTCAGAAGATATTTTCTCATATCCTCTTCGAATTCCATACGGTAATCTATTCTTTTCAGCTCGTCCTGCGCATTGGGGACGTAGGCGTTTACAAGATAAAAGCTGTCGTATTCAAGAGTTATTACTCTTCCCTCGTCGGTATGTTTTCCCTCTATTCCAAAAGAAACGGAGAGCGCCTGTTTTTTAGCAAAGATTGCGGTTCCCGAATAGCCCGGTCGATTAGCGTATGCGTAATAGGCATAATAGCCCTCGGGGGAAAAGTCTGCCTGCCCTTCCTTCATTTTCGTTTCCTGCAGGGCAAAAAAATCTGCGTCAAGAGAAGAAAAAATCTCTCTGAAGCCCTTTCCAAGCACGGCTCTGAAGCCGTTTACATTCCAGGATATAAATTTCATACTTTTTTCCTTTCGCAAATTATCAGGACTAAGTTTTCGTAGTTTATTTTGCGTTGCTATTGCAGTTTTTTCTGCTTTATGATAAAATCTTTACAAAGTGAGGTTTATATTATGAAAATCATAGCTTATATGCATTCAAACTTCAATGAAAAATTCGGAATTCCCAGGCAAAGCGGAATTGCCGAAGAAATTGTGGGACAAATAGTTTTTGAGCCTGAATACTCCAAGGAGGAGGCATTCAGGGGGATTGAAGAATATTCACACCTTTGGATATTATGGAACTTTTCAGAGGCAGAGAGAAACACCTGGTCGCCTACCGTAAGACCGCCACGCCTTGGCGGAAATCGCAGAATGGGCGTTTTTGCAACACGCTCCCCCTTCAGACCGAACCCGATAGGCTTATCCTCTGTTAGACTTTTGGGTGTGGAAAAGGCGGGCGGAAGAATAGCTCTCACCGTTGCGGGAGCAGACCTTATGGACGGCACTCCCATATACGACATTAAGCCCTATCTTGCGTACACGGATAGCCACCCCGAGGCAAAGTGCGGATTTGCGGACAGGGTGCGTAATTACAGGCTTTCGGTGGTTATCCCCGCAGAGGTCAAAAAGGAGATTTCAGAGGAGCTTAAACGCCAACTCATAAAAATTCTTGAAGAGGACCCTCGCCCATCATATATTGACGACGAAGAGCGGGTTTACACCTTCTCTTATTCGGATTTCGAGATAAGCTTTACCGTAAAGAATTCGACTCTTACCGTCAGCGAAATCAAGCCAAGATAAAAGGA
>CAJGCM010000165.1 GCA_904501765.1 uncultured Clostridia bacterium
CTGTCTGGTCATACACTGTATAGCTATCGTCGCCAGCCTTGGGGAGCATCCACTGCCAAACCCCTGTTCTGCCGCCGATTTCATTACCCGAGGTATAGTAGCCGCCGGCACGTCCGCCCGTGCTTGCGCCCTTTGCGAGGTAGGGGCTTACGTAATCGTCTGCAACTACAACGTAAGGACATTCAAGGTCGCCGAACATATCCTCAATAATCTTGGTGTTTGCGGGAAGGTCAAATACGGCGTGATTGTTTGCAGAGAGTCTTGTACCAACGGCAAGGTCAATGGTATGACCGTCGTTTCCGTCGAGAGTGTTAGTTCCGTTAACACCGGGCTGATATGAGGGTTCGAGATCAGTGGAACCGCCGCCGCCGCCGTTAGAGAAATTAACACCGTTAGTGATAAGTCTTGAGCCGTTTATAAAGTTAGCATAAGAAAGGTTGTTGAAGAGTCTGGGTACAAAGCCTGTTCCCATGCCTGCCTTTGTGTATGGCGTTTTTTCCCACTCGTAGGTGGAATTGTCAAAGGTAATCATCGCTGCAGCAGCGCTGGCTGTCTCGGATGTACCCGTTCCGAATCCTTCGATTCCTCTGAAGGTATTTGCTAAATAAGTATCAAGGAAATAAATGTCACCTGTAACAGCGTTATTATGCCTAAGAACAGTTGCCATAATATTTTCATGAGCCTTCGCGGAAGCTAAGGTTGTGGGATGGTTGGGAACCGCTATAAGCTTGGAGTTCTTCGCTACGAAAGCATAGGTTCCGTCAGCAACACCTTCAACGGGTACTCCCGCCTGTCCGGCGGAGCTGGTATTGATAACCGAGCAGTCTGCGTCAACGCAGGTATTGTCAACCACTACGCGAGCTGTTCCTTCCAAGTAGAATACGTAATAGCTGCTGGCAGAGTTTGAGCCGGTGGAAGTAAGCGCAATATCAACCTGAATATTTGAGTTGGTAAAGTTAACCTTGCTGCTTCCCTTAGCGTCAATGAAGGCGTTGGATACGTTAGTGTTATTAGCGGCAATATCAACCTTAACGTCCGTATTCGTAAAGTTAACGGTACCTGCCGTTGCGCTGACAAGTCTGAAATTGTTGATAACCGTGTCGCTCTTGAAATCAATAACGGTATTTCTTATGTTAGTAGTACCGTTGCTCGCCTCGAAGAGCGCGCCGCCTGCAACACCTGCTCCCGTGTGGTCGATATCAATATAGCAGTCGTCAAAGTAGAAATTAGAATTAATCTTTGCGTTAAAGAACTTGATGGTATAACCAGCATCACTGACTATATCGTAATCAATGTGAGCATTTTTAAGTGCCACGGTGCAGTTAGAGCCTGCCATGCCTGCGATATATCCGATTGTGTTGCTTGTGTTATAAATCCTGATACCCTTGCCTGCGCCCTCAACGTACAATTTAGCGCCGGACATAAGACCTGCAAAGTTTCCGGAAGGAAGACCTATGGAGCCTTCACCCTTAAACTTAACGGTTACGGGTTGGAACTGGGTGTCGAAAGCATTGGTCAAGCCTGCCTTGTAATCATATCCGTTAAGGTCGATTTCCAATGCGCAGACGAATTGAGCCTTGTTAGTAGCGTCTGTGGTACCGATACCGTTCACGCCTTCCTTGTGATTAAAGCATTCCGTCTGGGTTACGTTACCGAGGAGCTTAATTCGTGGATTAAGATTTCCTACGATGTGCTCAACTCCGTAAGCATCTGTGTACTTGGTGTTCTGCTTGTCGGTTGTATTGAACTGCTTTGCTATGCCAATTATGTGTGTCAAAGCATCGTCAAGTGACATATCGGCATAAGTATGATCCTTACCGGTTTTCCGGTCTACCATAGTAAGGGAAACTAAGCCGTCATTCTGCTCTTCAGCGCCTGTTACCATAACGAGAGCGCCGATGATAAGAGCTACCGACAGAATAAGTATGAGAATCTTAAGTGCGTTTTTCATACTTGTTTTTCCTTTCTTTAAAGTTTTATTTTTCGTGTTTGCGATTCAAGTTTATATATCAATCCACCAAGGCGGCGAGCTTCGGCGATGTGCGGTGGCGAGTCACACACAGGAGAAGCCACCCGAGGCGGAAGTGATAACAGAATGATAAGAAGATAGTAAAAAAAGGTAACTATTTAATAATAAATATATACCTTCGTTCTTTCATTATAAACTTTTATTTCATTTTTGTCAAGCCTCTCTTTAAATTTTAAGCGCAATAAAAGGTAGAAAAACACCTTGCATTTTTGTTCAAGGTGCCGAATCTGCCGAAATTTAACTTGCTTTTTGCCGCTCTTTTACGTATATAGCCAAAGCATTTTTGCGGTTGTTTGCACCTTTTTGCACCTTTTCAGCGCGGTTGTTTGCACCTTTTTGTGCTTTTTCAGCGCAGTTGTTTGCGCCTTTTTGCGCTTTTTCAGCGCAGTTGTTTGCGCCTTTTTGCACCTTTTCAGCGCAGTTGTTTGCGCCTTTTTGCGCTTTTTTGAGCGCTTGTTTGCACCTTCAGCACCTTTTAACTCTTTTAACCGTTAAATTCTGCGTCCGGTCCGCTATCGCCGCTTTGAAAAAATGTGATTTGCATAAAAATTCAAAGCGGGTACCACTAAAAAGCCGCTAAAATACTATAAAACAGGGCTTGTATCGAGTGAGCATAATAACCCCGAGATATTCTGAATTTTCAGAACCGTTTACCCCTCAGTCAGGTGGGAGCCTTTACTCTATCTCCCCTTCCTGTATTGCTTCGGAGTTTTACCGAATTTACCCACGAACACTCTGTGAAAATACGACAGTGAGTTAAAGCCGCTGTAATAGGCAATCTCCGTTATCTGCTCGTCGGTGTTTTTTATAAGCATTTCCGCATAGTCAAGCCGCAGCGAAACCAGGTATTCCTTAAAGCCCGTGCCGCAGATTTTCGGGAATTTTTTACTTAAGGTTGTGGGCGGAATTCCCGCAAAGGCGGCAACCGTGTCAAGATTTATGTCCTCTTTAAAGTGCGCTCTCATATAGTAGAGCGCCTTCTGAACAGGCAGATAATAGTGGTTGTCACTCACCGAGAGCCTCGGCTCGCTCTTGGTGCGGTAAAGCTCAACGAGGATACAGGATAAACACAAGGATATGTACTTTTTATTGAAGGGGCGCTTTCTCGTCGCCTCCCCGTATATGACTTCCGTATAATAGAGAAGCCTTTTTAGCTCCTCTCCGCCAAGTTCCCCCGCTATATGCTCCATAGGGTAGAGCTTCTCAATTAAGAGGGAGTATTCCACCGCCGCCGGCGTGAAGGTCAGATTGACAATCTCTGCGTCCTCGTATATGATATACTTATGCACGTCCGAGGGGGTAATCAAGAAAACAGACCCCGGACGCACCTCGTATTCAGACTGATTTATCACAGTTTTTCCGCTACCGGAGAGGAATATTTCAAGCTCGTAGAACTCGTGCAGGTGGCAATTTACGTCCCACTCGTCCTCCGTAACTTCAACCTTCCTTTTTGTGTAGCAAATATTATATTCGTTACTCTCGTCAAATTTAATTTTCTTCATTTCTTTAGCCTCCGTTACCCACCGCAGGTCGTTGTCCCACCCGCAGTAAATTTTCCCGCTCGTAAATCTCGCCTTTTTATGTATCAATTATAGCACAGCGCTGCCATATTTACAATATGTCGAGATTAAATTGTAGCAAAAAAGTTAAATTTTTATCTGAAAAGTGCAAGTTTTAAAATATTAGCTTCTTGTATTATGTAATTAAGCAGTAATGTGTGCGGCAGGATTCCTTTCGCTCCGTCTGTTCGTCCAAACTAAAAACTATGAAAGGCGTTTTTTGTTATGTTGACACTCAAAAACGAAAAAATCAACCTGATTATCGACGAGGCTTCGGCGGCTATTGCCTCCCTTACCTTTGAGGGCAAAGAATACGTCGGCGCAAAAATTCCTCTTTTCACCATCGCTCACCGCAACGAGGCGGGCGACAAGCATCTGACTCGGGCAGACGAGCTTGAGCTTGCATCATTCAACGTGACCGACGACAGCATAACCTTGAAGCTCGGAAAAGCCGAGCTTTGGGCAGAAGCTACGGTAACTCTTGCCGACAATCTTACTTGGGGCATAGAAATAGGTGGCGTCGGGGGGCTTGTTACCGAATGGGTTAACTATCCCGAAATCGCAGTTCCCTACGACCTCAAAAAGGAGGGCGGAGATTCGCAAATTCTCTGGGGCTTCAACGAGGGTACCGTTTGCGAGGGAATGAAGGATAAAAATATCGGATTCCCCTACATAGAGCTTGACTACCCCTCACAGGGAATTATGGGAATGTTCCCCGCTATCGTTGAAACTCAGTTTATGGCTTACTGGGACAGCCGCTCGGGTCTTTATTTCGCATCTCACGATGCAACTACGGGTCTTAAGGGCATCAATTTCCGTGACAACTCAGGTGGAATTGAGCTTGAGTTCAAGCACTTTACAGGCGCTGAGTTCGGTCAGGATTATAAGCTTCCCTATCCTATGGTTATGGAATTCTTCCACGGTGACTGGTACGATGCGGCGGATATTTACCGCTCCTGGTGGCAGGCTAACGGAAGCTCCGATTTCAAAAAAATCACCGAGAACCCCAAGATTCCCGACTGGTACGGCGAGGCTCCCGTAGTTATCACCTACCCTGTAAGAGGGCATCACGATATGGACGTTATGACTCCAAACAAGCTCTTCCCCTACGTCAACGTTCTTCCCTACGTTGAGAGGTTCGAGAAGGTTCTCAACAGTAAAATTCTCGTGCTTCTTATGCACTGGGAGGGTACGGCTCCCTGGGCGCCCCCGATAGTTTGGCCTCCCTTCGGCGGCGA
>CAJGCM010000166.1 GCA_904501765.1 uncultured Clostridia bacterium
GTTATAAATTGTAATTGTGAATATTTTGTGATGGAATAATTTTCAGCTATTTTCGACTATGGACATAGTGTATACTTCTTCAAGGAGCGAACACACGCTCGATATGAAAGGAGAACTACCATGTCCGACAAAGAAAAATTACTCCAATACATAGCAAGTATTACTGATGAAGAAGCGGAAGCATTTATCGCTTTCCTAAAAACAGTTCCATCATCTGAAGCAGTCTCGATGCCTCTTCCTCAGAACAATTTTCAGCAAGCTCAAACAGTTTCTGCTTAGCTTCCGACATACCGCTATCATTTTTGGTAGCGGTTTTTTCTTTTTGTTCAATAAGATCAGATTTGAGTATGCCGAAATAGCTTGCTAATTGCTCCACCTTATCCATTCTTGGCATTTTCTTTCCTGTCACCCAATCAGAGAACGTGAAGTAACTATACCCTAACGCCTCGCATACCTCTTTGCGGCTCTTTCCGCTCAACGCCATGTACATTCTTAAATTCTCTGCAAATACTGTTTTGTGGTCCATATATCTCACCTCCTGATTATATTGTACACCCAAAGGCAAAATATTTCAATAGAAAAGCAAAAATTATTTTGCAAAAAGTATTGACAACTGTGCTTTAGGGGTATATAATATCATTGTGCTTAAAGCAAAACGAGCAAATGCTTAAGGCAAAATTCTTACAAGGAGGAAACCAAATGGCTATTCTGTTGAAGGCGGCAAGAATCAACGCCGAGAAGACACAGGCGGAGGTTGGAGCTTATGTGAAAAAGACAGTGATGACTATTCGCAGTTATGAAAATTACAAAAGCAAACCTGATGTGGAAACGGCAAAGAAGATGGCTGAGTTTTACGGGTTGAGCGTAGACGAAATCGTGTGGGATAAGTAAGGCACATTTTTTTTGCTCAACGATTGTGCTTTAAGCACAATCCGAGGGAGGAACATGGAAAAGAAAAAGAACTATACCGTTCGGATTTGTGAAGACCACGTTATCCGTGATCCGGACAAGGTGAAAAGGATTCTCGATAGAGTTTCCAAGATCATCAGCAAATCATACATAGGAGAAAGAAAAAATGGATGTTGAGTTTTTTGTGGTTGGTTATTTTTTGACGATGGCATTCCTTGCTCTCTGCGGCATCGGCAACTTTTTCGTCATTTGGCTTCCTGAATATCTGGTACAGCGCAAGGCAACGGCAGAAGAGAGAGCAACGGAATGGGTAAACAACCATCCAATTAGAACGAGAGTGAGGAGAATGAGATGAACAGAATCCCTGATTACAATGATCTGTTTGATGCGTATGACAGAGAGCAAGCGAGAGAAGAAGCAAAGTTTCCGCACTGCTGTTGCTGTGGAGGAGCAGTCTACGAAGAATATTACGAGATTGACGGAGAAGTCTGGTGCGAGGAATGCCTCAAAGAGAATTTCCTCCGTTGGGTAGATGACGAGGACTGAAGGAGGTTTATATGGAGAAGTACAAAATCATATATCCGTTTGAGGCTATTGAGTATATCAAGTGTGGTAAAGAAGTAAGTGTCCTCGATAGAGAAAATTGCTGTATTTATTCTGTCAACGATTTGTGCGTGAGTGAGTTTGCGGACATCATCAAGGAGAAGGACACGGCAGGTCGGTACGAGTTTTGGATCGTAGAGGAAGGTGAGGAGGAGTGAGCAACTTTGACTCAGGTGTGAAGGAATATATCACCGGATACGCGGTGGTAGAAGTCGGCTTCCCCGTGGACTGGCGAGACAACCCTGACATCTCGTGCAAACAGTGCAAATTCTTCAGCAGAAGCACAGGCAGATGCAATTTGACACAGGAAATAAGTGAATACCCAGACAAATTCGTCGGATCGCATTGTCCGTTAATAATTAAGGAGATTGAAAAAGATGTGTAAGGAGATCAGAGAAAAATTCCAAGAGCTTTATTCCCTTGATGTATCCAAATGGGTAGAAAAGAAGGACAAGCTCTCCTATCTGTCTTGGGCGAATGCTTGGGCAGAGTTTAAGAAAATCTATCCCGATGCCACCTATCGCGTGTGCAAGGATGAAACAGGCAGATGCTATTTCGGTGATGAGAACATCGGCTATATGGTGTACACAAACGTAACGGCAGGCGGTCTTACCTATGAAATGTGGCTTCCTGTAATGGACAACAACAACAAATCCATGAAGATGAATGCATACACATACCAGACGAGATACGGAGACAAGACGGTGGAAGCTATCTCGATGTTCGACATCAACAAGGCTGTGATGCGATGCCTCACGAAGAATCTTGCGATGTTCGGACTTGGCTTGTACATCTACGCAGGCGAAGACCTCCCCGAGGATATCAAGGAATATGTGTGTGCTGATTGTGGTGCGGCGGTTGATTCCGGCATGGCACAGCGGACACAGAAGGCGTTTGGCGTGTGTCTCTGCAAGGACTGCGGTCTGAAGCGAAGTGAGAACAAGTGATGTACGAGCTAAGCGGAAAGATTCAAGGGCTTGCACAGGACTTTGTTTCCAAAAGAGTAACGCTCACGATATCGGTAAACGAAGAGGCGGCTGTGAAGAATCTGTTTGACGAGCTGCACGAAACCGAGAAACTGTCCATCAAGATAGACAAGTACCGGGAAAAGAGGTCGCTTGATGCAAATGCGTATTTCTTTGTACTGTGCGACAAATTATCTGCAAAGTTGAACATACCGAAGGAAGTTATATATCGTAACGCCATAAAGGATATAGGTGGAAATTCCACAATCGTTTGTGTGAAAGATGTGGCTGTGGAAAAGCTGTGCGAGAGTTGGTGCAAAAATGGTCTCGGGTGGCAGACGGACACGATGCCAAGTAAGATCGATGGATGCACGAATGTGATTCTGTACTATGGAAGCAGCACATATGATACAGCGCAAATGAGCCGTTTGATCTCAAACATAGTAGAAGAATGCCACGCTCAAGGGATCGACACACGAACACCTGATGAAATCGCAGAACTGTTGGCTTTGTGGGATGAGAAACCGTGGCTGAAGAAAGGGTGATAAATACGGAAATCTGGAAAGACATTAAGTGCTACGAAGGCGTTTATCAGGTGAGCAACTATGGACGGGTGCAGTCCTTGGATAGAGTGCAATATGACAAAAACGGAAAAGCAGTATTCTATAAGGGGAAAATACTGAAGCAGTCTCCGAACTCAAGAGGATATACGAGAGTTTGCCTGAGAGGCGGCAAAGGATACGAGCAACCGTTTGTGCATAGGTTGGTCGCGGAATATTTTGTGCCTAACGATTCTCCGAGTGAATTTACTGTTGTCAATCACAAGGACAGTAACCATCTGAACAATAACGCTGACAACCTTGAGTGGACTACAATTCTCGGAAATAACCATCACGCCATCGCAAACGGTAGGATGCAACGAACAGACAAATGGATCGAGAATCTCAACAAGTCTCTCGAAAAGCATTATAAGCCTGTTATTGGATACGATCCAATCTCCGGAATGGAAGTTGTTGCCTTTAAGAGCATACAGGAATGCGGCAGACACGGATTTGATGCAAGCTGTGTCTGTGATTGTTGCAAAGGAAAACGCAAAACGCACAAAGGGCTTGTATGGAGGTACGCCGATGAGGTGGTGAGTGAATGAAAAGCATCATTCAAGCGGATCGTGAGCATTGCTTCATCTGTGGCAAGAATGCCAATGCGGATTACTTCGGACTGGATGAACATCACGTATTCGGAGCTTCTAATAGGAAGAAATCCGAGAAGTACGGACTGAAGGTGTACATCTGCCACGATTCGTGCCACCTGAACGGCGTTCACAAAAACGCAGAACTCAACCGCAAAGTACAATCCGTAGTACAGAAACGTGCTATGCAGTATTACGGATGGTCTGTAGAAGATTTTATCGGAATATTCGGACGAAATTATACCTGAGGAGGAAATATGAAAATCAAACTTGATCCGGGCGCAAATATTACCCGAGCGCATCCGACAGATGCAGGACTTGACCTCTACGCAAGAGAGACACAGATTGTATGTGCAAAAGAGGATGCCTTCTTTGATACAGGTGTTCACATCGAACTGCCAAAAGGTACAGCAGGACTCATTGTGAGTAAAAGCGGACTATGCAAAAATCACGGCATTACAAGCACAGGACTGATTGATTCGGGCTACACAGGAAGCATCGGAGTGACATTATTTAACCACAGCGGATACGATTACAAGGTGAACGCAGGCGATAAAATCAGTCAGCTTGTGATTATGCCTATTCTGACACCTGAACTTGAACTTGTAGACGAACTGGAAGAAACAGAGCGCGGAGAAAACGGCTTCGGCTCTACTGGAAAAAACTGAACAAATAAAAAGGAGATATAACAATGGCTAACAACATTACTTTGACTGGAAGACTTACTGCAAATCCTGAACTGAAGACCACCACAAACGGCATCTCGGTATGTTCCTTCACCCTTGCGGTAAAGAGACCGCGCACGAAGGACGAAACGGACTTTATCCCCTGCAACGTATGGAGACAGTCTGCCGAGTACCTGACGAAGTACGGATCGAAGGGCAATATGGTGGCTGTGACTGGCTCTCTTGTCTCTCGCAAATGGCAGGACAAGGACGGCAACAACCGTGTGAATTATGAGGTAACGTGTGACAACGTAGAACTGCTTGAGAGCCGCACAAGCGGTGAGGCAAGCAACAACACTGTGGGTGGTGCAAATGCGCCTCAGAATGGCTCAAACAACGCCACAGTAGCATTCAAAGACATTACGGACGAAGAAGACCTTCCGTTCTAAGGAGTGAGAGTATGGACAAGGCAACACAGCGA
>CAJGCM010000167.1 GCA_904501765.1 uncultured Clostridia bacterium
ATTCTTATCTTTGACATAATTATATTATTACTATTAATCAAAGATGCATCATATATTATATTATTATATTATATAATACACTTAATACACCTAATTCAACACAATCTTCTAAATTAGCCCTTTTTAGACACTTTTCGCCCTTTGGGTATATAAGACTACGGGCGATTCGGTTTGTTGGGAAATTTGCCCGTTTCTGTGCGAAATACGCCCATATTCGCCTATAATAAAGAAACCACCTCGCATCATCACGACGAAAGGTGGTTGAATGAAGTTGCTAAGTGTCCAGAACGGACTCGGTTCAAGACAATGAACCTTTAGAATTAAAGTTATAGTTGAATTGGGTATAGTTATCCTATTGATTTTGAATGTTTTATGTCGTTCGACTTAAAGTGTTTATTTAGTTCGCCCTATTATGCCCGAATGGTTCGGTTAAACCTTTGGTTCAAGTAAAGCCCACTAATCCCCTATAAATCAATTAGTTCGGGTGGTTCACTTAAAGTGATGGTTCGGGTATGGTTCGGCTACCTGAAGAATCTGCTTACTCGTTCGATGATGTCCCCGATTTGTTCGTTTGTGATAGTTCGGCATTCGGTCGCTACGTTATGGTTCGCCCGTACCTGTTCAATGGTTGGTCGTTCGCCCGAGTACTCCCACATAGTCACAATAGCCCCGTTTACGACATAGCACTCGCAATTAAATCGGTCGCGAGTGGTTGAGTCCATTAGTTCGCGTGCTTTGTCTATTGAGTCCATAGTTCGCCCTCCTTATCTAAAATCGTTCAAGAGTAGTTCGGCAAGACCGACCGACAAACAGCCAAATGGTTCGAGTAGTTCGGTTAGTTCGGGCATAGTAAACTTATGCGATTTGTCCGCCTCACAAATTCGGTCAATAGAGCGGTTCGCCCCCTCTTTCGGGCGTATTAAACCCAACTCTACACACTGCTCCAAGTGCTCTAATTCGGTTTGGAGTGGTGCATAATACCTCAATAGATAAACATTTGCCGTCATTTTCTCGCTTTGATTTTTACGATACAACTGGGTATAGTTTCTCCCTATAATTCAACCGAATTGATAGGTACAAATACAACCGAGTCCGCCTATGGTTTAGACGGACTCACGCGCTGGGCTTGATGTCTATTTATACTCGCCCGAGCCGAGTGTATAGTGGTGGATTTACTCCTCGCTTGCGTTGAGGCTCTTTGTGAACTCCTTAACTGTGATGTGTTCTGCTGTAAGAGCGAGACCCTCTGGAAAATCTACCTTTTCTCCCCTTTCCACCTTATAGGAGTCTTTCAAGACCTCGCCTGCCTCGTTACGGAGCACCTCGTGAGTAATTTTGCTGGTGCATACACTCACGATTTCCCTCGGCTTAAAGGTCTGAGTCCAAGCGAGGCGAGTCTTTCCGCTCACATAGACTTTCTGCGCTCCTCGTTCGAGTGAGTCGAGGGCTCGGTTGAGCACCTTGACTGCGTTTTCGGTTGTGATAACGAGAAGCTCATAGACCTTATAGACCTCCGAGCCGTCACGAGTATACCATACCGCCTGCGCTGGCTTGCCTCCCTCCATAGTGTACGGGTAATACTTAGCCAAGAATGCCTCGTAATCCATTACTCGCTCGGTCTGACCATATACGGACTGGAGACGGGCGAGTGCTCCGTTTTTGTCGCCTCCTTTCTTTATCTCCTTAAAGGCGTAATTCATGAGACCCTGCACTGTGAGGTGTGATTTTGCCTCATTCATAACCTCACTGACCTCCTTAGCGCGAGCTGCTTTGTATCCTTTCATTAGGCGAACTGCCTCCTCCTTTCCGTAAAGATTTACGAGGGCTGAATAGTCCTTTTTGAGGGCTGATGTGGTCTTGTAAGACTTAACGAGACCTGCGAGTGTCGTTGTGTAATCATAAGCAACTCCTGAGAATGTGTTAGCGTGTTTCATAATAAAACCTCCTAAAAATTAAAATTGTTAATTGATAATGTAATAAAATGTAGTAACCGAGCCGAGAATCGAACTCGCCAGCCCTTTTAGGCTGTACCCAATTTTGCTCGGTTATATAAAAAATCAAATTGCAATACGGAGTCTGCTACACTCTGAGACCTCGCACCCTTTCCCGCCTAACTACTTACCTGCTTTTTACGGCTTTATTCGTTTTGACTTGCTATGTACGGCTCATTTTTCTTATTGCAACCTGCGCACTGCCCTCGGATTTCGGAGCTATGGGATGCGCCCTCCTCTATAGTCTTTATGTGTTTGTGTTTTTGCTCCTCACCTTTACGGCTGGCTCTTCTCCTTTCCTTTCTTTCTTAGTGCTACCATATTATTACTCTTGCCTCCTCAAAATACTTAGAACACTCCGAGCGATTTAACAAGACCACCGACCGAGACCACAAAACTCCGTGCCGTACACTCTTGTACAAAAACCGACTTACAATTAGACTGCATATAGACCTACATTTGCGCCTCACGGCATTTCTAATATAGACCCTCACCTGCCCAGACTTGCTTTCTTTTTGCCCTTTGTCGGCGTGGTAGTAAGACCACCACACCCAAGCCGATAATACCGACAAACAAACGTACTCGCGCCTCCTGTGTATTTCCCTGCACCCATACTCGCGCCACTGCCCTCAGAACTTGACACTCTCGCCACAACCTCGCTCCACCACGACTCGACCTCAAGAGGTAGTAACCCTCCGAGCAACCCTCTCGCCTCTCTCAATCGCCCCTTTGCAGGGGCAAAGTTACGGATAATAATTTTAATAAACAATACTTTTAGAAAAACTTTCAAAAAATTTTATACCTATATTATATATAAAGAGGTTGAAATATTCTCGGCAAATGTTTCACACCACCATAACGACCCAGACCCAGACCCGTATAGGGGAGGGGAGCCCCGTAATGGGGCGATCTGTCAAAAAAACGTTGCCTCCAAAAATAATTTTTTTTGAATTTTTTTTATTTTTTATTACCTTTGCAAAGTAAGGATAATCAAGCCCGTCCCAAGGGTTCTTACTAAGGAGTATCGAGCTGCAACTTGGTGCTCTTTTTCTTGTATATATCGAAACTTTTTAATATCTTTGTAAAAACCAAAAGATATTATGATATGGAAGAATTGTTAAAAGACTTACGCGAAGTGTGCGAGAAGCATGGACTGACCATAGAGAAGGATAGTGAAAGCCTTTATGTTGATAGACCGATTGTGGATATGGTAAATAGGGTCACGAAGAGGGAAGTCGTGTTTCGTTGCTTCAAGTTGACTCCTTCTACGGAAGAGGAGATAAGGGTGATGAAAGAGATGTGGTATCCGATATATGGTGAATAGTATGGAAGATAGATACGACATAGGCGTTGATGTTGGTGATGGTAAAGATTGGTGGTATGTTCATGGACTAGCCACTCACGACAAGGTGTACGAGTTGAATAGGCAGATGTGCGACCTTGGTAAGACGATGAATGACCCGATGAAGCCTTTAAGTGAAGATACGGGGCGTGCCGTGTTAGGATGTTGCGAGTTATTGGCTAAAGATGCGAGCAATGCAAAGCGGATGATGGATGATATTGTTCGTCGTGCGGAAGAGAATATAAGGCTACACAATGACACCAACAAGTATGCTCGCCTTGTGCGTGCTGCTTATGAGCGTAAGTATGGTAAACCAAAGGAAAAAGATATTATGGAAGAAAAGAAGACAAAGAAGATGACGAAGGCTGAGGCTTTCGAATGGTTGATGTACAAGAAGGTGGCGGTAACGGGGGATACTATTACCCTTCAAAACAAGTTGTTCAACATTGGCTATAAGTGGTGTGACGGTTCTATTGTGGCAATGCCTATGGTGGACTTCTTGTTGATTGATGATGAGACATTTCAGTTTACCGAATCATTGTCATATTTTAGGAATTGTGGTTACACGGAAATAAGTGCCGACGACATTCTTTCGATGGAGATTGTCGAGGAGAATAGAAGCGAGGATGAGCTCGTTGAGATTGTCGAGCTTGGAAAGAAGATTATGTGTTTGCTTCCGAAGCTCAGTGGTCATAGGCATGTTGTGATTACCGAAGACGATATTATCTTGTACGACGAAGGTATGAGTTTGTTTCATAGTGACCCGTTTTAGGCTATGACTTGGGAAGAATTGGAAAAGGTAGAAGCGTATCTCAAGGAGAACGGCTATCGGAATACGGGTTATAAAGACCGCCAAGGGGATTACTATTGGTGGAAATGCTTTGGTAAAGGGGAAAACCCTTACGACGAGGATAAATCCTTGTATTGCGTTGAACTCAATGTGTTTGATTGGCGTAAGTATTGGCATAGAGACCCAGACTTGGAGAAGCACAACAAGGCCGCATCAATGACGGTTACAATCTATGTGAGCAGGACAACTGAGGAAGCTCCGATATACTTTGAATACGACCCGAAGGTAATAAACTTGAAGGATATAGAGGATAAGGCTTACAACTTCTGGCGTTATGTAGAGGATTACTTCGGTGCTCCACCTAAAGAGTAGGATTATGACGGATGTTAAGGATATTATGGTAGGCAATTTCGTTAAGGATAAGAACGGCGAAATCATGCTTGTTGGCAAGATTCATAGGGAAAGTGTTGCCGACAAATGGGGTGGGATTGCTTTTGACGATGAGATTGATGGTATTCCCATGACTATTGAAACTTTATTGGCTATTGGTTTCACGAAGATTCAAGACATCAGGGACTATCATTACTACCGCTATTGGGACAAGGAAGGAAAGTATAAGCTCGATGTTGACTATTACTTTGGCAATAGCGAA
>CAJGCM010000168.1 GCA_904501765.1 uncultured Clostridia bacterium
CGTTTCCTTAAGTTTATTCGGTTTTCAATGGATACATTAAAAAGAAGAGGAGTAATCCTCTATTTATATACTCACCGAAAGGTGAGAGTTTGGTAAATTCAAGTTCCGCAACAGCGGAGCTTTTTTGTTTTTATAAGTAAAAAAATATTAAGAGCAAAAAGAAGAGAGTAAAAGAATAATATAGGTAATAGAAAATTGAGTATTAATAGCTAACGCCGCCTTTAGATGTGAATGCAAGCATTCCCCCTAAAGGTAGGCGTTTTCGCTCTGCCGTGTCTGCTAAAGCATACACGCCCACGGTGTGGGCAACAAAATGCACCTCTGCGAGGCGTATTTTGGCAGAGCAGCTAACCTTAGTACGAGAGGACCGGGTTGGACGCACCTGTGGCGCATCGGTTGTTCTGCCAAGGGCATAGCCCGGTAGCCGCATACGGATGTAATAAACGCTGAAGGCTCCTCGTGTGAAGTACACCTCAAGATGAGATACACACTCATTTCAAAGAGTGCGGTTGCTCGTAGACTACGAGCATTATAGGTCGGAGAGTAAGACGTAATGTATTCAGCCGACCGATACTTGCGGCGGTCGCCTTTCGGCATCTTTCCCCTATTACGTCCCCTTCGTCGTACTTTTGTACGCCTTCGGGGCGCAATATTGGAAATCTGCTCGAAATCCGCCTCGCCGCACCATTCACCGAGGTCCCCGACTGCTATTTTGTGAAATACAGTTCAGCAAAGATTTGAGCTTCGTTTCCTTAAGTTTATTCGGTTTTCAATGGATACATTAAGAAGAGCAAACGAAATGATTAGCTTCATTTCTTTATATATGGAGTTCCGCAACAGCGGAGCTTTTTTGTTTATATTGGAACGAAAGCAAAAAATGTGAAAATAAAGCAATAGAAATATGAAAACAAAAGAAATAGATAGTTAAACAATAGCCAACGCCCCCTTTAGATGTGAATGCAAGCATTCCCTATAAAGGTAGGCGTTTTTTTGCTCTGCTGTGTCTGCTAAAGCATACACGCCCCCATCTGGGGGGCAACAAATGCCTCGGGGCGGCATTTGGCAGAGCATACCGGTCGCTCGTAGACTGCGGCGTGATAGAGAGGTCGGAGATGTAAGGCTTAGTAATGGGTCGCTGTCATATTTCGGCATCTTCCGCCGTTTCCCTCCTTAGAAATACCGTAGGGTATTCCGTCAGTCAGGAGAACGACGAAATCTATCCGAAATCTGAAGAGTGTCCTTAAGCGGGAGCAGAGTGTAAAAATTAAATTAAGATAATAGTAAATGGTTTGTCCCCACCTTGACCGAGGGACTAGGCTTCTTTTTTGCTAAGTATGATTCAATTGTTGTGACTTGTTTGCGCTGTTAAAAAACGAAAATACGGAGAATGTAAATACACATTCTCCGTATTTTGATATTAATTTGCTTCGCTTATATTCATTTTACCATAGTCCATACTATCATATCGGATGGAGTGCGGTTGGCGAAGGAGAAATAAGGTATGAGTCTTGCGGTGAATTTATTTCGTTCTGAATCTTTGATGCGATAAAGCTCTGTCGAAGGTAGCCTGCGTTCAGCTTCGATGTAGATGATGGGGGCTGGGATTCCCGATTCGCTTGCGATGCGGACGTCACTGTTTTCAATCAGTGTTACGTCGCGCAGGTTTTCACCGTTGTCTATTTCTTCCATACAGTAGACCAAAGGGCCGCGTTGAACAGCGTATCTGCCGGAGTTGTCCTGAACATAAGGATTGGCTTCTATAAAATGTATTTCCATAGGCAGGTCTACTGTTATCGTGGCACCGTCAGATACTTGGAAGCTTGCGTAGCCGTTTTCGGTTTTCCCCTTGTACTCTACGCACCAGCCGGGGATTCTTACGAAAAGAGTCGTAGGCTCGCCACTGTAGGCAAAGGTGATTTTGCCATTACTTGGATAATCTGTTGTTTGTGTTAATGTTGCTGCTTTTCCGTTTATTATAAACCTTGCTTCGCTGCTTGCAAATTGGTTGCAATAGATTTTGTTATCGTCGGTAGAGTATGCGTAACGCATAATCGATGCAAGCATTCTTGTCACGTTAGGAGGGCAGCAGGAGCAGAAGAATACTGCAACTCGCTGGCAATCAACCTGGTAGGTGCTGCGTTCATATTTCTTCCTGTCGATTTCAAGAGGGTTGGCGTAGAAGAATTTTGCGCCGTCAAGCGATACACCGGAAATAAAACCGTTGTATAGCACTCTTTCGATAATGTCACCGTAATTGGAATTAACCTCAAGCTCCTGCATAGCTCCGGCAAACATTGTAAGAGATATAGCGGCACAGGTTTCGTTATAGGTGTCCATGTTTGGAATGTCATAAGCGTAAGAGAATTGCTCACCGTCGTGGTCAGTTCCGATGCCTCCGGTAATGCTCATTTTCTTTTTGGTAATGTCGGAAAATAACCTTTGGCAAGCCTCCTTAAGTTCTTCGTCCTTGTCAGCCTTTGCTAGCATAGCCATAGCCGTGTATAGGTAGCAGGCTCTTACGGAGTGTCCAACCGCCTCCGAAAGTGCTCTTACGGGCTTGTTGGTTTGAATACAGTTCTCTGGCTTCTCAACGCTATTGTTGCCACGCATATCAATAAAGAATCTTGCAAGCTCTAAGTGCTTTTTATTTCCCCTGTACTCATAAAGCTTAAGTAAAGCAAGCTCGATCTCCTCATGACCGGGTGTTATAAAAGCGGCGCTTTGCTCCTCTTTGAAAACTCTATAAACAAGGTCTATGTATTTCAGTGTTACGTCAAGGAGTTTATCCTTGCCCGTTGCTTTGCTATAAGCTACTGCCGCCTCTATCATATGACCTAAGCAGTAAAGCTCATGGCAACCGCGGTCAGTAAATCGCTTTGATGGGTCTATCGCAAGATAATAAGAGTTAAAATAGCCATCTTTGGATTGATTTTCGGCAATATCATCTATCATTTCGTCAACCAATGTCTCAAGCTCGGCGCAGGGCGCTTCTTCTAAAATGTAAGCCACACCCTCAATCCACTTAACAACGTCCGAATCCCAGAAAATGTGGGGCTTGTTGGCATCGCCCTCGCGCCAGTTGCATTTTAAAGCCTCGAAACGCCCTGTTTCTTTAAACCGATTATAAACGTTTTTGACTATATCGTTGCGGTTTAAATCTTTGTAAAATCTCCAAAATCCGCTTTTACATTTAATTTTGTCAAACGCTAAGTTTTTCATAATTCGCTCCTAAGTTGAATTGATATTGACATTAACAGCAATATCTACTATAATTATAGCAAATAATCGAGTAAAATCAATTACCAGAAAATATATAAAAGGAGCAAAAATCCGATATGCTTGAAAATATAAAAAACTGTGGAATAGGAAAATTCGTTTCCAGAGGCAGTTGGATTCACGGTGAGCGCACCATAGACTCATATGAGATTATATTCGTAACAAAGGGCGATGTTTATATAAACGAAGCACGTGTGGAATACCACGTCAAACCTTATGAATTTTTGCTTTTAGAGCCTAATTTATGTCATTTTGGCTATAAGCATAGTACGGACACGGAGTTTTTCTGGTTTCATTGGTATGGTGATGTAAAAGCTATTCGCAGACTTAAATACGGAAAAATCGAAAATCCTTATAGCCTTATATTCTATTTGCGGCAAATGATTACGGCGCGCATTATGCAAAAGGGCGAGAAATATATAGATTGCCTGACATCCTTAGTATTGCAGGAAATTGGCTTTGCCTCAGGTTACCGAAACTCCGGTCTCTCAATTCCTGTAATAGAAAAGGCTGCCGCTTGGATAAGAGCTAATTGCTGCGGTGAAATTACCGAGGCGCAGGTTGCAGAATACTGTCAATACAGTACAGACTACCTTAACAGGCTTTTTAAATCGGTATATTCGCAAACCATAAAGCAGTATATCAACGGAAAGCGAATGGAATATATCAAGGAGCTAATGCTTTGCGATAATGTACCTTTGAAGGAGCTTGCGTCACAAGCAGGCTTCTCGGAGTATAAATACTTTTTAAAGTTTTTCAAGTACCATGAAAAAATAACTCCAACGGAATTTTATAAGCAATATGCATATCAACATATCAACTCTCGTTGAACAAGGCGATTGAATGCAAATTTCGAGTCTTTGTTGTACGAAATAAGAGCAGTGGCACTGTAAACATTGCCACTGCTCGCTTTATTTAGATAGTTGCGTAGAGTTATAAAATCTTAGATTTTGGAGAACACCTTAATTGCTTTAGTTACATCGTCGTACATTGCTTTAATAGCATCGTTAACTGCGTCGTGGAACTGCTTGTAGGTCTTTCCGGAGATTGCTTCACCGGCTGCTTTAGCCATATACGTATAGTAGTTTATTTTACGAATACCTCTTGAGATAACCTCTTTGTAGTCCTGAACGCTTACGCCGCTTCCACCGTGCATAACCATAGGGACGTCAATGAGAGAGTTGATTTTTGAAACACGCTCAAAGTCAAGCTTTGGCTCTGTAAGGTACATACCGTGTACTGTTCCAAATGCACAAGCAAGGGCATCAATACCTGTTTCCCTTGTAAACCAGAGCGCTGTTTCGGGATCGGTGTAAATGCTCTCGTCGCTACCTTCGCCACCTTCTCTTGCGCCCATAGAGCCAACCTCTGCTTCCACCGATGCGCCGTATCTTGCAGCCATATCAACTGCCATACAGGTGTTAGCGAAGTTTTCCTCTGTGGAGAGATTTGA
>CAJGCM010000169.1 GCA_904501765.1 uncultured Clostridia bacterium
GACGATATTATCACCGTTTCTATAAACAAGGGCAGCGTTGGAAGAAGCGTTCCCCAAACCTGCACAGAGCTTACTGACCGCGTGGTTGCTCAGACTCCCGCTATGCTTATAACAAACAAGGCGCAGGTTGAGCTTCACGAAGGAGAGGACGAAATCCCCGAAAACGTACTTGATTTGCTTGTTAAGGAATGTAATGCGGCAAAAGGAAATCTCGCCTTTAAGCCCTACTCAATGCACTTCGATTTTACCTTCCTCAGCGTTGACGTTTCTCTTGACTCCTCCCCCGACATCACTCCTTGCTGCGAGAAGAAGGTTACTGTAAAGGTAACGAACAATATCCCCGAATATGACTGCGGCGTTTATAATCTTAATCTACGCTGGTGGCTTCCCGAGGGCTTCACCGCAGAGGGACGCAAGACTGTGTCACTCCACCAGAGAAGCACGTATTACAACGCTATGGCAGAAACCACCGTTACCATCAAGGTTCCCGAGAACTTTGATGCAGAGAACAAGTGCGTTCTTGAAATTTCTGCGGTTGGAAGAATGACTCCTATGTACATTCCCATTCTTCTCCTCGGTTAATTAAAATTTTTCAAGCAAATGAGATTCTGCCCGCACGCTACACCGTGACGGAGCATAAATTGAGTCTTAAATAATTAAATACTACAAAGAAGACTGAAGGCAAAATGCCCTTCAGTCTTCTTTTTTTGCGTCAGAATTTCCGCTCAAAACGCCCTTCGCTATTTTTTTGTTTCGTCATTTACCCTAAAAACGCCCTTCGGTCGTCCTTTTCCCATTTCCGCTCCATCTTTTGTAGGTTTTTCACAAGGAAAAAGTCACTTATCGGGTGATTTTTTGGAACCTCACTATACTTACAGGTGTGACTAAAGCTGATATACTGATTATGCCGAAAGCGTACGGAGGTATTCCGGATGCCGAAGTTTCGCTTTTGGGACACTTGCAATTTCGCGAGTTGCAGGACCCTTTTTGGCAAGGAGGCGATTTTTTGAAGAAGAAAAAAACTAAATACTCCCCCGATATGCCAAAGATGCTGTACAGATTCTTCCTTGACAGAAACGAGGACGGCAGTGCGCCAAGCTTTGCAAAATTTGCAAGAAGTATAGGCTGTACAACGGAAGACGTAGAGGAATTCAGAAGGCATAAGGAATTTGACAGAGCATACCGAGAGGCAAAAGAAATCAGAAGGGATTACCTTATAGACCAGGCTTTATGCAAACGGTATGACCCATCCTTTGTAAAGTATCTAATTTCGGAGGAAAATTCTTCGGGGAACGAGGGCGAGGAGGATTCATCGCTTTCCGTTGTAATAACGGTTTGCGACCTATGAAGCTAAACGTTACTATAACAAAAAAACAAAAGCTTTTTCTTGGGGCGGAGGAATCCGAGGTGCTTTTCGGAGGTGCGGCTGGTGGAGGTAAGTCTTATGGGCAGGTTGTCGATGCGCTGATTTTTGCGCTGAAATACCCGGGCTCAAGACAGCTGATACTAAGACGAACCTTTGCTGAGCTTGACAAGTCCTTAATCAGGACCGCCTTGTCACTATACCCGAGAGGCTTTTACACCCATAACTCTTCCTCACATACAGGAAAATTCAAAAACGGCTCCATAATCGATTTCGGATACTGCGCCGCCGAGAGCGATGTTTATCAATACCAGAGCGCAGAATACGACTGTATTCGCTTCGATGAGCTGACGCATTTTACCGAGGCGCAATACGTTTATCTCATCTCAAGAGTAAGAGGCGCAAACGATTACCCCAAGCAAATCAAGTCCTCAACCAACCCGGGAGGCGTAGGACACAGCTGGGTAAAAGCAAGATTTGTAGACCCCTCCGAGCCGGGTGCGGCATTTGTGGGAGAGGACGGTATGAAGCGCATCTTCATTCCCTCACTCCTTGACGACAACGGCTTTCTTATGCGGCGGGACCCCGGCTACAAGGAACGGCTCAAGGCTCTACCCGAAAGAGAAAAAAAGGCTCTGCTTTACGGGGATTGGAACATATTTGAGGGACAGTATTTCTCTGAATTTGCTACCGAAAAACACGTATGCCGCCCATTTGAAATCCCAAAATCCTGGCGCAAATACAGAACTATTGACTACGGTCTTGACAGGCTCGCCTGTCTTTGGATTGCCGTATCCCCCGACAGGGTGGCGTACGTATACAGGGAGTTTTGCAAATCCTCTCTTCCGATAGGCGAGGCAGCTTTTGCTATTCTGGAAAGGACACCGAGAGACGAGGATATTTACGCAACGTTGGCGCCCCCGGATTTATGGTCAAGAAGCCAGGAAACCGGAAGGAGCAAGGCGACTCTCTTTGCCGAGCGCGGAATAAACTTTACAAAAACCTCCAACGACAGAGAGGCTGGCTGGCTTTCTATAAAGGAGCTTCTTTCAGACAGAGGCTCGGGCTCACGTATCCGTATATTCTCTCATTGCACGGAGATTATAAAGTGCCTCCCTGCGCTTCAAATTGATAAGCTACGCCCCACAGATTGCGCAAACGAGCCTCATGAAATCACACACGCCCCCGACGCTTTACGAGGCTTTGCTATTTTTTACGCCCGTCCCGCTGAGGCTTCGGAGAGTCTAAAGCGCGGTGTTTGGACCCAGGACATGTGGGAGGATTACAACTCCGCCGCAGAAGATGAGAAAATATATCTAAAACGCAAATATGGAGAACCAATGTGAAAACTACTAAAAAAGACGGCGCGCAGAAGCTTCAGCGCTTCCGCGAGCTTTATGAAAACGCCAAGTGCGCCGCATCGAAAATCCAATCGGATTTTGACAAGTATATGCGACAATACAAGGGGTCAGCAGAAATAGACGGAAGCGCCACAAGCGCTTCTGCCACACGGAATATCACCTACGAAATAATTGAAAGCCAGATTTCGTCGGAAATTCCCACACCGAAGGTCAGCGCCGCCTCGTACAGTGAGAAGCGTGAAAGGAACGCCCTTGCCGCAGAGAGCCTTTGCAAGATGCTAAGAGAAAAGCTCCCCTTTGAGGAAATAAACGATTTGGACGAGCGCTACACTTACATATACGGAGGAAGTGTTTTCTACATCGAATGGGACAACACCATAATATCCGGGAATGAGGTGGGCGGTGTCAAAGTGCACTGTATTTCTCCTAAGGATTTTATCCCTCAGCCCAACATATACCGTCTTGATGATATGGAATATTGCTTCGTTAAATTCCTCACCACCAGAGGTGAGCTTACCCGAAGATACGGCATTAAGGCAGAGGATTGCTATCTTGCCCAGTGCGAGGAGGAAAACGAAAGCTTCGATGGTGGAGATACGGTATCGGTTATTATTTCGTTTTACAAAACCGACTCCGGCACGGTAGGGCAGTTTATCTTTTCAGGGGAGCTTGTACTCTCGGATAACGAGGACTATTACGGCAGAAAAATACGCTACTGCAAAAGCTGTCTTGCTCCTGAGGAGCTGTGCCGCTGCGACAGGCGAAAAATCGCAACTCGAGAGCTTTCCCTTGAAATTCTCCCTGAGAGCAAGGAAAGCATCAGGGAGGCGGCTTACTACAAGCCGAAAAGATTCCCTCTCGTTATAAGGAAGAATACCTCATCGGAAAAAAGTCTGCTCGGACAATCGGACTGCGAGTATATTCGCCCTGAGCAGCAGGCGATAAACAAGGTAGAGAGTAGAATTCTGCAAAAGCTTCTGCGCTCGGGGGTTACCCCTATCGTTCCAGAGGACGCAAGCATTTCGGTTAATAACTCGGTGTTCGGTCAGGTTATAAAAATGAAGCCCGGAGAAAGTATGGCTCAATACGGAAAGGTTGACACGACCCCCGACATATCCCAGGATATTGCCGAGGCGGAGCGACTTTACGACCACGCAAAAAGAACTCTCGGTATATCCGACGCATTCCAGGGCATTGACGAGAGCGCAAACGAATCGGGATATGCAAGGCAGCTCCGAATTTCCCAGGCGTCAGGCCGACTTGAATCCAAGAAAAAGATGAAGCACACCGCTTATTCCTATATCGACAGAATAATTTTCGAGCATTATCTTGCCTTTGCTGATGAGCCGAGAGCACTTACCTACAAGGACGGCTTCGGAAGGGTTCACAATCAAGCCTTCAACCGTTACGATTTCCTTGAATTTGACCCCCTGCGCGGCGAATATTATTACGACGATGATTACCTGTTTTCGGTTGACTTGAACGGAGCAAACGAGGGGCAAAGAGAGGCACTATGGGAAAGAAACCTTGAAAATCTGAAGGCAGGAACTCTCGGCGACCCGAACGAGCCATCTACCCTTTTAAGGTACTGGCAATTTCAGGAGCGCGCTCACTACCCCAACGCACGAGAAAACGTGGAATACTTTACAGAGCTTATAGGAGGTGACGGCAGCTTTGGCAAAGAAGAGACTGCAAATACCATTAACTGAAAGTGAAAAAAAGAACGATGCCATAAGCTACGGCGCTTGGGTGGCGGAGGAGGGCTTGAATTCCGATGCCGCTGCCTCAGGGCTTCGGGCTAATGCGCTGACAAAAATGGCTTTTGACACTCCCGACAGAGGTGTTACGGAGGATAAATTATATTCGGACAATTTAAAGCGAAGCGGATATGCTGACTATCTTAAGTCACAAGACGGGCGCGCTGCAACAAAAGAGATGGCACGAGCTGAGGAGAAACGCCTGGTTACCGAATATAAAAACAAAAGCGGATA
>CAJGCM010000170.1 GCA_904501765.1 uncultured Clostridia bacterium
AGGGACACTGCAACATAAAGCCATCGTTCCTTTTTTTTGTTACTTATAAACTCTTTTACCACGCAGAACAACAACACCATATTGACGGCGGTCTGCACCATCACCCAAAAGGCCCACGTATCATAGAAGAATACGGCGGTTACAATAGGCAAAATAAGAAATACAGCATTTGCAACAGCCAAAATAATTACCGCTATCTCCCCGATTTTTTTCGTTAACTTAAGGAAGCACGTGATGCTCAATGATAAAAACAGCATATAGAACATCATAGAACACCCAAGAACGGTAGTGTTTGAAACTATTGATTCGCTAAAGAAGGATACACCGTCCGCACTATACGCAATGTAGAAGCCCGCAAATAAAACAACAAGCCCAAGAAGCCAAATAATCCTGTCGCTTTTTATATGTAACAGGCTTGAAAACAGAGCAATACCGAGGAACACGAAAGAAACGAGCATAAACAGCATGCCCACATTTCGCTGTGGCTCTCCGCTGCTCAAAACTTCCTTTTCAAAATTCATATTTGCCCAAACTGCCACGTTTGACAGCATTACGTCTATCGCTGTTTCGTTTCCAAATCTGTGAGGATTGTGAACAACGATTTCTACAGGCTCTGCGCCCTCCGCAGTAACCGGATGCATCACCCAACTCTCACCGCAAGCAGACTCCCCGATCATTAAATTCTCATTGTCGATCACACGGATTGGTTTGCCGCCCGAATAAAACGTCAAACCGATATGGTCTGTATAAAATGCAATAGGCACGATACGTTCCATATCATCCATAGGGTTGCCGTCCGGGTCCATCAGGTGAAAATTGATGCGCAAGGTTACGTCGCCTTTCGTTGTCGGAATGTGTTTCCCTTCTTTTATGGGTTGCCATTCTCCCTCCGCAACACGGTATTCACCGTCAAAATAAACCTTTGCGGCAGTAGCCCCCTCTGCTTGCAGACTGGTGATATTATTAAACCACAGCAAAAAAATTGCAAGTAAAATCAAAAGCAAGACTCCTGCGATTGGCATATACGCTTTTTTGAATATTTGAAATTTGTTTTTGAAATCCGCCATTTTTCTACATCCATTTTTATTTTTATTTTCTGTACATAAAACAATTAAGGCTTCACGCATCAAAGCACAACGACGCAAACGCCTAATTCATATAAGCTCATAAGTACCATTCTGTATTTTTCACTAAAAGCACCTCTTGGGCTTAAATTGCTTTTATTATACACCAAAATTATAAAAAGCGCAACAGTTTTCCAAGGATTGTTGAGGTTATAATCTTACTATTATTGCCACATATAATATTACCAACGGCATAACGTATAGCGAGGTGAGCAATATGAACACTAAAATAAAAAGACATTACGTAATATATTCGAGAAAATCTAAGTTCACAGGTAAAGGCGAAAGTATTGAAAACCAGATTGAAATGTGTCGTCAGTATATTGCAACACATTATAGCGAAGAAGAGGCGAAATCTGCACTGGTTTACGAAGACGAAGGCTTTTCGGGCGGGAATCTTGAACGACCAAAGTTCAAGAAAATGATGTGCGATTCGCAAAAAATTGAATTTTCGGCAATTGTAGTTTATCGTCTTGACCGTATCAGCCGTAATATCGGTGACTTTGCGAAGCTTATTGAAAATCTTGGCAATCGCCATATCGACTTTATTTCTATTCGTGAGCAGTTCGATACTTCCTCTCCTATGGGACGCGCTATGATGTATATTGCATCCGTCTTTTCTCAGCTGGAACGTGAAACTATTGCTGAGCGTATCAGAGATAACATGCGCGAGCTGTCAAAGACAGGACGTTGGCTTGGCGGTAATACACCTACCGGATATGAATCCGAAAGTATATCCAACGTCACAGTAGACGGAAAAACCCGCAAGGCTTGCAAGTTAAAAATCATTCCCGAAGAGCTGAATCTGGTTAAGCTTATTTTTGACAAGTTTATGGAAACAGGATCTCTTACAAAAACGGATGAGTTTCTTATGAACGGACACTATAAAACAAAGCGAGGCAAAACATTCACTCGTTTTGCCATAAAAGCTATATTGTCCAATCCTGTTTATATGATTGCGGACGAGGATGCATACAACTACTTAGTTGAAAATGACGTTGATTTATTTGCAGATAAAGAAGAGTTTGATGGTAAGCACGGTGTTATGGCATACAACCGTACACTTCAGCGCCCGGGAAAAGCTACTCAAGATAAACCTATAAACGAATGGATCGTTTCTGTCGGCAAACACTTAGGTGCTATTCCGGGAGCCACTTGGGTTCAAGTTCAAAAGCTTCTTGAGTTGAACAAATCTAAAGGCTATCGTAAGCCAAGAAGCCACGTCGCTCTTCTATCCGGTCTTATAGTTTGCGGTAAATGTGGCAGTTTCATGAGACCTAAGCTATCCGATAGAAAAAACTCAACAGGAGAAACTATCTACACTTATCTCTGCACAACTAAGGAAAGAAGCAGAGGTCATGTTTGCTGCATGAAAAATGCCAACGGCAATACACTGGATGCCAAGATAATTGAAGCTGTAAAGAGCTTTTGTAAGCAGAGCGCTGATATGGCCAAGCAAATCACAAAAACGAAAAAACGTATCAGCGAAAATCGTGAAGGGTATGAAGCAGAACTCAGCAAACTAAGCTTACAACTCGAAGATAATGAAAAAGTCATTAAAGCTCTCGTTATTTCTCTTGGAAAATCAGAAGGCTCTAATGCCGAAAAATACATTGTTGAACAAATCGATGAACTGCATAAAAAGGGCGAGGCGTTGAAAAAGCGCTTGTCCGAGCTTGATGCAATAATACAGCAGCATGAACTTTCAGTCATTGAATTTGATATTATCCGTCAGATGCTTTCGAATATGGGTGAGTGCATTAACAATTACACCGTCGAGCAAAAACGTGCTGCTATCAGAACATTTATCCGTAAAATTGTTTGGGACGGTGAAAACGCTCACCTCTATCTCTTCCACAATGATAGCGAATATGAATTCCCCGCATCACCTGACACAAACAACATAAATAACTGAAATTCCGACAAAAATCCTGACGGAATTTTAGAGGATTTTTACGAGCCGCAAGGTGAGGATAGCGAATGAAATACTTATGTATTTCCGGAGCAAGAAAAAGGAGGGAGCAGAGGTTTCTCTTAACGACACGATAGATATAGACAGGGACGGAAATCCTCTGACGTACATGGACATAATAAGCGTTCCCGACAATATAGCCGAGGAGATTGACCTTAAGATACATACGGACAGAATAAGGGAGCTTGTTGACACAGTGCTTGACGAGCGTGAAAGAAAGATAATAGTACTGCGCTACGGTCTTAAAGGACAGCAGCCAAAAACTCAAAGGGAGGTCGCAAAATTTCTCGGCATTTCCCGCTCCTACGTTTCAAGAATAGAAAAGCGCGCGCTTCTCGCTCTGAAGGATTCCTTCGGCGAAGTAAGGCCCGAATTTGACGACTGACCCCAGATATTGACGGGGATTGATTTAAGCTTAGATTTTTTGTAAAAATTTCCATATATGATTTTGATGAATAAAGCTACCTCGAATTAAGAAAACTAACCGTGGACTAATGTCCAAAACACAAACCGAGGTTTTGAAAATGATAATAAATAAAATCGCTCTGATTATTGCTATAATCGGATGCCTTAACTGGGGTCTTGTGGGACTGTTTTCCTTCGACCTGGTTGCTTGGATTGCAGGCGGTCCTACCGCCCTTCTGGCGAGAGTCATCTACGTTATAGTAGCCCTTGCGGGAATCTGGTGCGTATCGCTTCTTTTCCAGAAAAACGAGGAGCATCACGTTCACCATCACGCATAAGGCAGACGGAAAATTCGGTGGCTTGGAACGTTTCCTGCCACCGTTTTTTTCATATCACAACAAAAGCTGTCATTTTAACCCAAAAATCACATCTCTCATAAAATGAAAGTGAAGATTTTTATATAAATGCTCGGTTAAGGTGTTTAAAAAATCCAACTTCGTTACAAAATAACGATAAGAAAAATGAGAGGAGAAGAAAATTTTTCGGACAGTAAAATGAACATAAAAAGAGGCGATATTTATTATGCGGACCTGAGCCCCGTTATCGGAAGCGAGCAAGGGGGGCTGCGTCCTGTTCTTATAGTGCAAAACGACGTGGGAAACAGATACAGTCCAACGGTGATTGCGGCGGCAATTACTTCTAAAATGGGGAAAGCAAAGCTTCCAACTCATATAGACGTTATCGGTACGGATGCAGGTCTGGCAAAGGACAGCGTTATTTTGCTCGAGCAAATACGTACCATAGATAAAAAACGACTTAAGGAAAAGATGGGACATCTCGACGACGAAACAATGGGACAGGTAAACTCTGCCATAGAGGTTAGCTTCGGGCTTGGAGATGCCGATGCATCGGGGTCAGCAATCGGATAACCAATTTTAATTGTTTCTCATATAAATTAGCGGAGAGCGTGATGCTCTTTTAAAAAGACAGCGGTTTAATTTTAAGGCAGCCCTATTCAGAATTCAGGTATAAAAACGGCAGGAGAGAACAAATCGGTTTACAGCCGAAATGTTCTCTCTTTTTGCCAGTTTTCAGTTTAGAGTTATGAGGCTCGCTCCTCTCGCCGTTATGAATTTGCTGCGCAAATGTTATGATATGATTTACCCATCTAACCTCAAACTTGGGCGTTGCCCAATCATAACTATGCGAAG
>CAJGCM010000171.1 GCA_904501765.1 uncultured Clostridia bacterium
CTTTTCAGTGCTTTAAAGAAATTTCTTTGTTGTTCAATTTTCAATGATCAAAGCGCCGCCAGACTTCGCAAATGCTTCTGCCTTCAAGCCGACAGCCTGTATATTTTACCACAAACATATTGGTTTGTCAAGCGGTTTTTTTAAAAAACTTAAGATTTTTTGTAGAAAATCAATATTTGTAGAAGTGATTTTTAATGCAATATGCCCGTTTTTTAAAAACAATTTAAAAACAGCTTATATTGTTGCGACGAAGCTTAGTAATGCTTTCATAAAGCTTACGCAAAGGAGTGCTCAGCTTTTTTATTTTACTTAAATCGGTTATAGAGTTTCACCGTTAACCTCACCTCGCACGCGCGCATATACATATTAAATGAAGAGAAAAATTCAGCTGAAATTTAAGCGCCTTATCCCCTTTTTGTTAGCGTATTGTGATTATTTTTATAAATGTATTGACAACAGATTAAATTCTGTGTTATACTCTATTCCGCAAAAGCTTAAAAGGCATAAAGCGCAGCCAAAACTAAGACTTTTCGCAAACAATTCGGAGTTTTTACAAATGGAGTTTTAACTATGAAGCTACACGAAGAAATTTATTTTGAAATAAACGTTGAGGGGGCAAAATCCGAGCTTGACCGCTTCGTTTCATATCTGTCCTCCGGTATTCTTGATGACTTCTTTGAATTTTCCGACGATTATATTATCTATGACGACGATTACGATTACGCAACCGAAAGCCAGAAGGTTACTCTTGTATTTACAAACGATGAATACGCCATAGAAGCTTCCAGCTTCGACCCCGAGGAATTCCTTGACGCTTTGTGCCGCGGAGCAAGGAACGTTTACCTTTCAGGTCACATTTTCGACGTAGATGACGATGAATACAGATTTGCAAGTGATGCGGGAGATGCATCCTTCTATAACACAGATAACATATCCCTCTTTAATGACGAGCTTGACGCTCAGGCTTACGAGGAAGAATTAGCCGCCGAAGAGGACTCGGAAGAATAATTTTAATTAAACAAAAATGAAGCCACATCGCTACCCGCTCTTATAGGTGGGTGCGCTGTGGCTTCTCTTTTATTTTTCTTATATCTGAAGCTTTGACGGGATAATTCGGCTGACGTATTATCCTGTGAGTTATCTTCTTCCAAAGAGCCTGTAATCCTTACCCGCAAAGAACAGTACGCTGTAATCCGAGCCAAGTATACGTGAGCATATTCTGTCGTCGTAGCGTGAGGAAATCTCCTCGGCGGTTAAGTTTGTTGACACTATGGTGGAAAGACCTCGGTTACGCCTTGTATTAAATAGGTTGTAAAGACAGGCTACCGTAAACTGGTTTACAAATTCAGCTCCTAAATCGTCTACGATAAGAAGGTCGCATTCAAGATATTTATCCCCTTTAGGCTCAGAGGCTCCGTATCCGCCTCTGAACTTATCAGACTCGAAGTCGGAAATTATATTCTGCGCACTTTCATAAATAACGTCGTAGCCCTTTGAAATAACGACCTTGGCTATAGATGTGGAAACGTGCGTTTTCCCCGTCCCCGTTTTTCCTATAAGCAGAAGGTTTCTGCCCTTATATCTGTTACCAAAGCCATCGGCATAAGCCTTTGCTATGGCAAGATTTGCCTTCATTTTAGCGTATGCATCGGCATCGGCGGCATAATGCTCGAGCTTGAAATTTTCAAAGCTCTGCTCTTCAATAAGCCTTCCCATACCGGAAGACTTTATATTCTCGGTTACGAGAAGCTCCTTGAAGCAGGAACACATACGGGTGTCTATAAAGCCTGTATCCATACACTTTTCGCAAACGTACTTTACGTCGGTGTAATCCTGAGGATAACCCATCTCCGCAATAATGGCTCGGCGGCGCTCCACAAGCTCTCTGTTTCGGCGGCGTATTGGCTCTATATCCTCTCCGCGACAGGCGGTTTTGAATATCAGAAGCCCTGTACCGCGAAGCTCCTCGTCAAGTCTTGCGATTTCGGG
Organism: uncultured Clostridia bacterium; assembly: GCA_904501765.1. GTDB lineage: Bacteria > Bacillota > Clostridia > Oscillospirales > CAG-272 > UBA1740. Next base: position 1,990 of record CAJGCM010000171.1, read on the forward strand.
GGATTTTGCTCTCATCTCCTCGCTTCTCTCTTCGGAGAGCGCTCTGGAATTCTGCCGTCTTGCATCTATCGCTTCTCTTACCTTATTGTAATTTTCATAGCTATACATAAAACTGCTCCCTTTCATAAAGAGATTTAATTTCTCTCGTTCTCCTCCGGAGTAACGTCATCAAAAAAGCTTCTCTCAAGCGCTCTTTTTAAAGCCTCCTCCGGGTCGAAATCACCGTGCCTTTGACCGCTCTTTGAAGATGATGGCTTTTTACTGCGGCTGCCCTGCCCTTTGATTTTTTCCGCCTGCGCCTCCCACTCTGCTTGGGTATCTCTGCGCCTTGCAACACAGTCCTCAACCGTTTTTACTCCGCTGCCATGCCAATCGGTGAGGATTTTATCAATATAAGGAAAATGAGTCCCGCCCGTGTTAAGAGTAGTGATGTCGTACGCCTCGTTTATTATCTCGGCATAATACCCGTACTCCTCCGTCCATTTCTTTATGTATTTATTCTCCGTAGGAGAAAGCTTTCTGCCGTATATTCCAAGGACACGTCTAATCTCAAGCATCGAAGCGTCCTCACTCATTTTTTCGCTTATGTATTTTTCGAGAAGCTCCGTTGAGTCTATTCCCTCGTCAGCAAGCTTGATTCCGCGTCTTACAAGAAGATTTACGGAAAAATTGCCCTTTTCAGCAAGGTGTGCCGCCAACGTGGCTATATACTCCGCTGAAAGTGAATACTGAAGGGAAAGCCTGGTTATTCTGTTAACCTCCATAGGGGTCAGCTCGTGCTTCCCAAGCATCTCAGCGCACTCAATGAACAAGTCCCCGAGCCCCTTATCTCTGATGCCCGAGGCAACCTCGCTTGCGCTCTGCTCATAAAGCTCACCTGTATGTATGCGCTCCTCAAACTCCTCGGTGACGGTATTTTCTCCCTTTTCAAAAAGCACTCCGGCGCTCTGCCAGAAGGCTATACTCGATTTACATCTTGACAGAGATACTCCAGCTAAGCCGGAAAGCTGCTTTTCACTAACCTCTCCGTCCAGTTCGATTACAGCAAGAAGAACTCTTAGCTCCTGCTCGGTTGCTTCAGCGAATGCCTCGGAGGAGCAAAAGTGCTTTTTTATACCAAATCTCAAATTACTCATCCGAATTTCTCTTTTCATTTCTTTTCTTAACACCGTAGCAAAGAGTCATAAGCGAGTCACCGAGATGCACGTCCTGCACCACAACGTTGCTGTTTTCAACAACAAGCTCCATATTGGCAAAGTTCCATATACCGAGAACGCCGGCATCCGAGAGAATCTTCGCACATTCATATGCGGATTCCTTGGGAACCGTAAGGACTCCCAAATGGATTTTATTTTTTCTGCAAAATTCTCCAAGCTCCTCAATAGGGTACACCTTAAGACCGTTAAACTCTGTGCCTATTATATTTTCATCTACGTCAAAGAGGGCAACGCTGGTAACACCACGCCTCTCAAACATATGAGTTGCCGCAAGTGCCCGTCCAAGCTTACCTGCACCTACTATAACGGCACGGTATCCCTCAGCAACTCCGAGAAGCTCTCCAATTTTTCCGTAAAGGTACTTTACGTTGTATCCGTATCCCTGCTGACCAAAGCCGCCAAAGCAATTAAAATCCTGCCTTATCTGCGAGGCTGTTACCTCCATCAGTCGTGAAAGCTCGGCGCTTGATATTCGGAGTATTCCGTTCCTTAACAATTCTCCGAGGTATCTGTGATACCTTGGAAGACGGCGTATTACAGCGTCGGAAACGGGATTTTTATCAAAATCATAAATTCTCTTGTCAAACGTTCCCTTGATTTTATCTATGCTCTCCATTTTTTTAAACCACAGAGTCCATCGCACTGGCATTCAGCGATGAGTCCGCAAGGTTTCCCCTTTCATATTCATAATATCCTGCTGCGCCTATCATTGCGCCGTTATCGCCGCAAAGGCTGATGGGAGGTATAAAGATTTTTATGCCTATTTTTTCTGCTAAAGCAGAAAGTCTGCGCCTTAAGTGAGAATTTGCCGCAACGCCGCCCGAAAGCACCAGATCGCAGCCCGGATTCCTCAAAAGCGCTTCCTCTATTTTCGAAGCCACCGCCTCCGCCACCTCAAAGGTGTATCTTGCCGCAAAGAGAGCCTTATTTATCTCTTCTCCCCTTTGCTCATAGCGGTGCAGCATATTTATTGCGGCGGTTTTTAATCCTGAGAAGGAAAAGTCAAGGCTCCCGTCTTTCATTGCAGGAGAAGGAAGTGCCATTTCCTTATCACGGTACGCATTTGACCTTCTGTACTTATCGTAAGGATAATCGCACACGCCCACAGCCTCGTCAAATCCCCTCTGCGCAAGCTCGTCAAAGCCTCGCCCGGCAGGATAGGGTATTCCTATTATTCTGCCTATTTTATCGAAGGATTCCCCTATTGCATCGTCTCTCGTTGTACCCAAAAGGGATATATCGGTATAGCTCTCCATTTTATATATTGCGGTATGCCCGCCCGAGACGGTCAGAGCTATAAAGGGCGGCTTCGGTGTTTCACCGTCTATAAGATAAGAGGAAGCAATATGCCCTTTTATATGGTC
>CAJGCM010000172.1 GCA_904501765.1 uncultured Clostridia bacterium
CCTTGCGCTTAAGGAAGAGGGATACGAGGTTATCCTCGTTAACTCAAACCCGGCTACGATAATGACCGACACCACAATAGCTGACAAGGTATACATGGAGCCCCTGACTCTTGAATATATCGCAAAAATAATCAGATACGAGCGCCCCGACGCAATAGTTCCCGGTATCGGCGGTCAGACGGGACTTAACCTTGCTATGCAGCTTGAAAAGAAGGGCGTTCTTAAGGAATGTCACGTTGAGCTTCTCGGCACAAGCTCCGAGAGTATTGAAAGAGCCGAGGACAGAGAGCTTTTCAAGGAGCTTTGCCAGTCTATCGGCGAGCCTACCATTCCTTCCGAAATAACCTATAACCTTGACGAGGCTAAGGAAGCGGCAAAGAGGATAGGCTACCCCGTAGTTCTTCGCCCTGCCTTCACCCTCGGCGGTACTGGCGGCGGATTTGCAAGCTGCGAGGAGGAGCTTATTGAGATAGGTAAAAACGGCTTTGCTCTCTCCCCCGTTCACCAGGTTCTTATAGAGAAGAGCGTTAAAGGCTATAAGGAAATCGAATTTGAGGTTATGCGTGACTCCGAGGATAACGCTATTACAATCTGCGGTATGGAAAATATCGACCCTGTCGGTGTTCATACCGGTGACTCTCTCGTTGTTGCTCCCATTCTCACTCTTTCCGAAGAAGACCACAAGATGCTCAACGACAGCGCAATCAAGATTATCAGAGAGCTTAAAATTTCAGGCGGCTGTAACGTTCAGTTTGCTCTTAACCCCACGTCTCACGAATATTACCTTATCGAGGTAAACCCCAGAGTTTCCCGTTCCTCCGCTCTCGCCTCCAAGGCAAGCGGATACCCCATCGCAAGAGTTACCGCAAAGATTGCCGTAGGTATGACCTTGAAGGAAATTCCTCTTGCAAACGCAAACGCATCAATCGAGCCGAGGCTCGACTATATAGTAGCTAAATTCCCCCGCTTCCCCTTCGACAAGTTCACCTCCGCATCTAACGTTCTCGGAACACAGATGAAGGCGACGGGCGAGGTTATGGGTATCGGCTCTAACCTTGAAGAATGTATGCTGAAGTCGGTCCGCTCCCTTGAAATCGGCGTTTGCCACTTCCACCTTCCCAAGTTCGATTCCTACTCCGACGAGGAGCTTCTTACCTACCTTGAGGAATTCAAGGCTGACAATATCTTTGCTATCGCAGAGCTTCTTCGCCGCGGCTGCTCCATAGAGAAGCTGCACGAGGTTACTATGATAACCCCCTACTTTATCGAATCGGTTAAGAAAATCACCGATATGGAAAAGACTCTTGCTGATAACAAGGGAAGCGCTGAGGTGCTGAAGGCTGCCAAGGTGCTTGGCTTCTCGGACAAGTTTATAGCAAGGCTTTGGGGCGTACGTGAAGAAGAGGTTTGCGCATTGAGGAAGAGAGAGTCAATTATTCCCGTATTCAGAATGGTTGACACCCTTCACACAGGAGCGTATATCCCCTACTTCTACTCCTCCTACACAGGAGAAAACGCATCCGTTCTCACGAGCAAAAACAAAGCCGTAGTTCTCGGCGCAGGCCCTATCCGTATCGGTCAGGGCGTTGAGTTCGACTACTCCACCGTTCACGCAGTTACTACTATTAAGAATTCCGGCTACGAGGCTATTATCATAAACAATAACCCCGAAACCGTTTCCACAGACTATACCACCTCGGACAAGCTCTATTTCGAGCCTCTCACTCCCGAGGACGTTATGAACATTATAGACTTTGAAAATCCCGAGGGCGTCATCGCATCTCTTGGCGGTCAGACGGCTATTAACCTTGCAGAGCCTCTTATGCGCCGTGGCGTTAAGATAATAGGCACAGACTGCGAGGCTATCGACAGAGCGGAAAACCGTGACCTGTTCGAAAAGCTGCTGAAGGACCTCAATATTCCCCAGCCCGAGGGCCGTGCGGTTACCAGGATTGAGGACGGCGTTAAGGCTGCCGAGAAGATTGGCTATCCCGTTCTTGTGCGTCCCAGCTTCGTGCTTGGCGGACGTGCAATGCAGATAGTCGCAAACGAGGCTCAGCTTCGCCACTACCTTAAAACTGCCGTTGAAATAGACGAGGACAGACCCGTACTCGTAGACAAGTACATTATAGGTAAAGAGGTAGAGGTTGACGCTATCTGTGACGGTCGTGACGTATTCGTTCCCGGCATTATGGAGCTTGTTGAGAGAACAGGTATTCACTCCGGTGACTCTATCAGCGTTTATCCATCATTCAGCATTTCCAACAAGGTTAAGGGTATAATCCTTCAGTACGCAAAGAAGCTGGGTATCGGCATCGGTATCAAGGGTCTTTACAATATTCAGTTTATCGTTGATAAGGACGAAAACGTATTTATAATCGAGGTTAACCCCCGTTCTTCAAGAACAGTTCCCTTCCTTTCCAAGGCAACCGGATACAGCCTTGCGGATATAGCTACCGAGGTTATCCTCGGCAAGTCCTTGAAGGAGCAGGGTATATTCGACATTTACCCCGAGGAGAAGAGCAGATGGTACGTTAAGGTTCCCGTATTCTCCTTCAATAAAATAAGAGGACTTGACGCATACCTTTCTCCCGAAATGAAGTCCACGGGCGAAGCTATCGGCTATGACGACAAGCTTAACCGCGCCCTTTACAAGGCTCTTCAGGCATCTGGTATGCACCTTCAGAACTACGGTACGGTATTTGCGACCATCGCAGACAAGGACAAGGAGGAGGCTCTCCCCTTGATTCGCCGCTTCTACGACCTCGGCTTCAATATCGAGGCTACCGAGGGTACCGCAGACTATCTTAAGAAAAACGGAATACGCACTCACGTGCTGAGAAAAATCGGTGACGGAAGCGACGAAATATTCAACTCTATCCGTCAGGGACACATCGCATACGTTATAAACACCAGCGATATTGCGTCCGGAAACCACATGACAGACGGATACATGATAAGAAAGACGGCAATTGAGAGCAACGTTACTATGTTCACCTCCCTTGACACCGTTAAGGTTCTTCTCGACGTTCTCGACGAGAACACCATACGCATCTCCACCATAGACGCATAAGGCAGAGGCGACTAATGAAACAGAGAATTTTTGAAATTATAGAAAACATTCCCTTGACGAAGACTGTATTCAGCCTTCGTCTTGCGGGTGATACAAGCGACGTACGCTGCGGTCAGTTCGTTAATATAAAGCTCGACAGCTTCTTCCTCCGCCGCCCCATCTCGGTGTGCGACAGCGAGGACGGAGCGCTTACCCTTCTTTACAAGGTAGTGGGCGCAGGAACCGAGGCTATGAGCAAAATGCTCCCCGGTGAGAGCCTTGATATTCTCACAGGGCTTGGCAACGGCTACGATATAACGAAGGCAGGCTCACGCCCGTTGCTTATCGGAGGCGGCGTCGGAATCCCCCCTCTTTACAAGCTTGCAAAGGAGCTTATCGCAGAGGGAAAGGCGGTTACCGTAATCCTCGGCTTCAATACGGCAGAGGAAATCTTCTACAAGGCAGAATTTGAGGCTCTCGGCGCTACCGTTTACGTAACCACCGTTGACGGCAGCTTCGGTGAGCGAGGCTTTGTTACAGACGTTATGAAGAATCTTAAATATACATATTTCTTCACCTGCGGCCCCGAGCCTATGCTGAGGGCGGTTTACAAAACGTCGGAAACCTCGGGTCAGTTCAGCTTTGAGGAGCGTATGGGCTGCGGCTTCGGCGCTTGTATGGGCTGCTCCTGTAAGACGGTTACGGGAAATAAGAGAATCTGTAAGGAAGGTCCCGTGCTTACGAAGGAGGATATAATATGGGAAGACTAAGCGTTAATTTAGCCGGTATTGAAATAGACAATCCTATAATTCCTGCCAGCGGCACCTTTGGCTACGGCTATGAGTTTGCAGAGTTTTACGATATAAACCTGCTTGGCACCTTCTCCTTCAAGGGTACTACCAAGGACCCGAGATTCGGAAACCCCACACCAAGAATTGCGGAATGCCCTATGGGTATGATAAACGCCGTCGGTCTTCAGAACCCCGGTGTTGACAAGGTTATCACAGAGGAGCTTCCCAAGCTTAAGAGTTGCTTCTCAAAAAAGGTTATGGCAAACGTCAGTGGCTTTTCCGTTGAGGATTACGCATACACCTGTAAGAGGCTCGACTCCGAGGAGCAGGTTGGCTGGCTTGAGGTAATCGTACGCTGCCCCAACGTTCACGGCGGCGGTATGAGCTTCGGCACCTCCCCCGAGGCGGCGGCTGAGGTTACACGTGCGGTTAAGGCAGTAACCACAAAGCCCGTATTCATAAAGCTATCCCCCAACGTTACGGATATAGTTTCCATAGCGAAGGCCTGCGAGGAGGCAGGGGCTGACGGTATCAGTCTTATAAACACTCTTCTCGGAATGAGAATAGATTTAAGAACTAAAAAGCCTGTTATCGCAAATAAAATGGGCGGCTTCTCAGGCCCCGCTATATTCCCCGTTGCGGTAAGAATGGTTTATCAGGTTGCAAACGCAGTAAAAATTCCCGTTATAGGAATGGGAGGCGTAAGCTCG
>CAJGCM010000173.1 GCA_904501765.1 uncultured Clostridia bacterium
CAAAAAGGACGTTGAAGCAGGCAAAATAACTCCCGAGGCTGCTCAGGAGCTTATCGACTGCATCTGGGTAAAGCTTAACGACATAAACAAGGTAAGAGATGCGGACAGCGCTAACGGCTTTGCGGGCTACGGAATGTTCCAAAACCTTATCGTAGGCGGTCAGGATTCCTCCGGTATGGACGCAACGAACGACCTGTCTTATATGTGTATTGAGGCTTCAATGCACGTACCCCTTCCACAGCCCTCCATTTCCATCAGAGTATGGAACGGCTCACCCGAAAGCCTTCTTATAAAGGCTGCCGCTCTTACAAGACTTGGCACGGGTCTGCCCGCATATTATAACGACGAAATAATTATCCCCTCTATTATGGCAAGAGGTCTTTCACTTGAGGACGCAAGAGATTATTGCATTATAGGCTGCGTTGAGCCGCAAAAGCCCGGAAAAACCGACGGCTGGCACGATGCTGCATTCTTCAATATGTGCAAGCCCATTGAGCTTGTATTCTCAAGCGGTGTTTCCAAAGGTCGCCAGATAGGCCCCAGAACTCCCGACGTTTGCGATATGAAAACCTTCGAGGAATTCTTCGATGCCTACTGTGAGCAGCAGAGCTATATGATAAAGCTTCTTGTTAACGCTAACAACGCAATTGACGTAGCTCACGCAAAGCGCTGCCCCCTTCCCTTCCAGTCCTGTATGGTTGAGGACTGCATCGGCAGAGGAAAATCTCTGCAAGAGGGGGGAGCCGTGTATAACTTTACAGGTCCTCAGGGCTTCGGTATCGCAAATAATACCGACGGTCTTATCGCAATAAAGCAGCTCGTATTCGACGAGAAGAGAGTTACTATGGCTGAGCTTCGCGACGCTATATCCTCTAACTACGGCTACGGCGTTACAGGTGAGGCTGCCGAAAAGCTTACCGCTGAAATTGCCGAGGAGCTTGTCCGCGGTGGAGCAGAGCTTAACGACAATATTATCAGAATAATTTACGACGAGGTTACCACCGCAGCCTCCCTTGACGGTGGCAAAAAGGCAAGATACAGAGAAATAAAGCGCCTTATTGACGAGGAATGTCCCAAATACGGAAACGATATTTACGACGTGGATATGTTTGCCCGCCGAGTTGCAAACACATACACCAAAGAGGTGGAAAAGTATAAGAACCCCAGAGGAGGCGTGTTCCAGGCTGGTCTTTATCCCGTTTCCGCAAACGTGCCTCTCGGCGCTACCACAGGAGCGACCCCCGACGGCAGACTTGCATACACCCCCTTGGCAGATGGTATCGGCCCTGCCTCCGGTAGGGACGTAAAGGGACCCACAGCAACGGCTAACTCGGTTGCAAAGCTTGAACAGGGCATCGCTTCAAACGGAACTCTTCTCAACCAGAAATTCCACCCTTCAGCTCTTGCGGGAATGTCGGGACTATCGAAATTCGTAGCCCTCATTCGTTCCTACTTCGACCAAAAGGGTATGCACGTTCAGTTTAACGTAGTTACGAAGGAAACCCTTCTTGACGCGCAGAAGAATCCCGAAAAATACAAGACGCTGGTTGTCCGTGTTGCGGGCTACAGCGCACTGTTTACAACACTTTCCCGCTCACTCCAGAACGATATTATTAACAGAACCGAGCAGGGCTGGTAACTAAATTGCGCACCTCGCTGAATTAGGCGAGGTGCGAGAGGTGAAAAATGACAAAACTAACGGGTAGAATATTCAACATTCAAAGGTTTTCTATCCACGACGGGCCCGGAATAAGAACTATTGTGTTCTTTAAGGGCTGCTATATGAGATGCGCCTGGTGCTGCAATCCCGAATCTCAGGAATATGAGATACAAACTCTTATGGAAGGAGGGGTTGAGAAAACCGTGGGCCGTGACGTTACCGTCGAGGATATTATGCCTGAAATACTTTCCGACCTTCCCTACTACCGCCGCTCAGGCGGAGGGCTTACCCTTTCGGGAGGCGAGGTGCTTTGCCAGGCAGATTTTGCAAGAGAGCTTCTCAAGGCGGCAAAGGAAGCGGGGCTTCATACGGCAATAGAATCTGCCGCATCCTCGGATTTTGCGCAGATTGAAAAGCTACTTCCCTACCTTGACCTTTACCTTTGCGACATAAAGCATATGAATGCCGAGAAGCATAAGGAATACACGGGTATTGACAATAGGCGAATTCTTGAAAACGTAAAAAAAATAGCCGAATCGGGGGTGGAGCTTATCATAAGAACTCCCGTAGTACCCGGCTTTAACGATACCGCCGAGGAAATTTCGGCAATTTCAAAATTTGCAAGCAGTCTTCCCTCAGTAAAGGAGCATCACCTGCTCCCCTACCACAGGCTCGGAGCAGATAAATACGCAGGGCTCGGCAGGAATTACTCGATGAAGGAAATAGAGCCTCCGTCAAGAGAAAAAATGGAATATCTGTTATCGGTAGCAGAGTCCTCAGGGCTTAAATGCCAGATAGGCGGATAGGTACATTATATCCACACAATCGAAAGGAAAGAATTATGGAACTCAGAGAAAATATGAGAATAGTGCAGGAGCTGGTTCCCGGTAAGCAGGTAACCCTCTGCCATATAATAGCAAATCCCGACGACGTGCTTTACACTAAATTAGGACTTGACCCTAAAACCGACTATACGAGAAGCGCCATAGGGGTGCTTACCATAAGCCCTGCGGAAAGCGCAGTTATAACAGCTGATATCGCTATAAAATCCTCGGGAGCCGAAATAGGCTTTGTTGACAGATTTACGGGAACTCTTATAATTTCGGGAAGCGTATCCTCCGTTGAATCAGCATTTACCGCTATCAGAGAGTACGTTATCAACAAGCTCGGATATACCTGCTGCGAAATAACCAGAACTTAAGGAAAAGAAAATGAAAAAGATAATTCTTATAGGCAGAGTTGCGGCGGGAAAAACCACCCTGACACAGGCTCTGCGGGGTGAGGAAATTCACTATTTCAAAACCCAATACGTAAATTATCTGGACACTATAATAGACACCCCCGGCGAATACACGGAGCTGAGGCAGACCAGCGGCGCTCTCGCCCTCTATTCATACGAGGCAGACGTGGTGGGGCTTGTGCTGTCTGCAAACGAGCCGTATTCCATATTCTCCCCTTGTATCACAAGCCTTGTAAACCGCGAGGTAATAGGAATTATTTCGGGCATAGACAAGCCTGACGCAAATATAGAAAGAGTTGCCAGATGGTTAAAACTTGCGGGGTGCAAAAAAATATTCCCCGTCAGCGCAATTACCGGTGAGGGGCTCTCGGACATTCTTGATTTTCTTAACGGAGATGACACCAAGGGTGCGTGGCCTCCCAAGGAAAAGACTACTGATAAAGAAAAAGGAGCAGATGCAAAATGAGTAAAACCAAGGTAATAGCCTTTGCTAACAACAAGGGCGGCAGCGGTAAAACCACCACCTGCTCAAACGTGGGCTGCGCTATGGCAGCGGCAGGTAAGCAGGTGCTGCTGATTGACGGTGATATGCAGCTAAACCTCACCCTCTCCTATTTTGACGAGGAAGCAGCCCTCGCCTTTGCCGAAAGCGGAAAAAATATATACACGGCTATAAAGGAAGAGCGGGACCTTGAAGAGTTTATCACTCCGACAAAATACAAGAACCTCGATATAATCCCCTCCTCCTCTCTTATGAGCTCGGTTGAATTTGACCTCTTTACCAAGTGGCAAAGAGAGTTTATTTTAAAGAAAACCTTAGAGCGTGTCAGAGCAAAAGGCTACTACGACTACATTCTCATAGACTCTCCCCCAACCCTGGGCGGCTGGGTTATGAATATTATGTGCGCTTCAGACTACGTGGTAATACCCGTTGAGGCAAGCCCCTGGGGACTTTTCGGTCTTGCAAATATGTTTGACTTTATCGGTCAGGTAAAAAATCTCTCCCCACGTCTTGAGGTTATGGGAATTGCGATAACTAAAGCTGACGAGAGAAAAAATTATTTCAAGCAAACCCTCGAAACACTGAAAGAAGCCGACTCAGCAAGGCTCTTCAACACTTACATAAGAGTTGATAGCGCCATTGAATGGTCGCAGGACAACAGCGAACCGGTTGTGGCTTACAAGAAATACAGCAGAAGCGCCATTGAATATAAAGCCCTTGCAAAGGAGATAATGAACTATGCCAATAGGTAAGAATTCCATTAAAAGAGTTATAAACAGCGGATACTCCAACGTTAAAACCGAGGCTCCCGATATGGAAAACAGCCATATCGAAACCGACTCTCCCGCAGCTACTCCTGCTCCTGCTAAAAAGGCAAAAAAGAGCGGCACTAAGAAAAATACCGCCAAAGCAGAAGAAACAAAGCCCATGGATACGAGCAAAAAGGCTTCCCCCGCCACCGAGGTAACTGAGGTAAAGGCTGAGGCTCCCGCAGAGAAGGCTGAAAAGCCTGCAAAAGCGAAGCCCAAGGCTGAGAAAAAGACTGCCGAGGGCGGCAAAAGAAACGCTCCCAAAACAAAAAAGCCCTCGGCTAAATCTGC
>CAJGCM010000174.1 GCA_904501765.1 uncultured Clostridia bacterium
CTTCGTATGATAGCAGGACTTGAGGAGATTTCCGAGGGTGAGCTTTACATAGGCGACAGATATGTTAACGATGTTGCTCCCAAGGACAGAGATATTGCGATGGTTTTCCAGAACTACGCTCTTTATCCTCATATGACAGTATTTGATAACATGGCATTCGGTCTTAAGCTTCGTAAGGTTCCCAAGGAGCAGATTAAGAGAAGAGTTGAGGAGGCTGCAAGAATCCTTGACATCAGCCACCTTCTTGACCGTCGCCCCAAGGCTCTTTCCGGTGGTCAGAAGCAGAGAGTTGCGCTCGGTCGTGCAATCGTTCGTAACCCCAAGGTATTCCTGCTCGACGAGCCCCTTTCCAACCTTGACGCTAAGCTTCGTGCGAGCATGAGAACCGAGCTTACAAAGCTTCACAAGAAGGTAGAAACAACCTTCATTTACGTAACACACGACCAGGTAGAGGCTATGACGATGGCATCCCGTATCGTTGTTATGAGAGACGGTCTTATTCAGCAGGTTGATACTCCTCAAAATCTTTACGATTCTCCCTGCAACCTCTTCGTTGCAGGCTTCATAGGCACACCTCAGATGAACTTTATCAACGGTAAGCTTGCGAAGAAGGGCAAGAACCTTTACGCAACCTTCGGTAACACCGAGCTTAAGCTTCCCAGCGATAAGGCTAATAACCCCGCTCTTAAGGAGTACATCGACCAGGAGGTTATCTTCGGTATCCGTCCTGAGGCTATTCACGATGAGCCTATGTATCTTCAGTCTATGCCCGATTCTCTTATGAAGGTTAACGTTGACGTAACCGAGCTTATGGGTGCTGAAATTTATCTTTACCTCGGCTTTGAGGGTATGGAAGATGCTACCAACGGTAAGAACATTATCGCAAGAGTATCCTCTCGTTCTCAGGCAAAAGCAGGTGACGATATTACAGTTGCTATTGATGCTTCCCGTATCCATATCTTTGACAGAGATACCGAGAAGTGCATCTGCCACTAATTCATAATTAACTAACTTTAAAGGAAGTAAAGAGCATCAATATTCACGCTCTTTGCTTCCTTTTCTCTAACCTGTATGCATAGTTGAGGGATATGTCAATGAAAGAATATTTTGATCCAAATGATTATGTGGATGTTACTGAGTGTGACAGTGATGCTATAAATTTAGCTGTAAAAGAGGCGAGAGCGTCAGGGGTAAACCGTGTTTTGATTACGGGTGTGAATAAGAGAACAGGCTGCGGCATCTGGAATATTTCGAGGGCAATTCTTCTTCCCTCCGATATAGAGATAGTTATCGATAATGCAATTCTTCGCCAGGCAGACGGATCTTTTGATAATATTTTCAGAACGGAAAACACCTTTTCGGAGCTGTCCTCCTGCCTCGAGGAAAATATTCATATCCGAGGCGTAGGCGAGGCGGTGCTTGATGGCGGTGTGCCTAACGGGCTTACAGAGAGCACATCCTGTAAGGCTGGATTTCCTCATGTTATAAGAAATAATATGATACTTATAACGAACACTAAGGGCTTTTCTATAAGCGGTATAACATTTCGCGATATGCGTTGGTGGGCGATAAATCTGATACACGCAACCGACGGTACCCTTTCCGCACTTGCCTTTGATGCTAAGGACAATATTCCTAACCAGGACGGAATTGACTTGCGCATAGGGTGCCGTAATATACTAATCGAAAATATAAAGGGAGCAGCCGGAGATGACCTTATAGCCCTTTCGGGATTCCGCGGCTTTGAGAGAGCGCTTGGATTTGATTTTCCTGATGTGTGCCCCGATATTTACGATATAAAAATAAGGCAGGTTGAGGGCACATCCGTATCAAAGGCCGTTATAGCCATCCGCAATCACGACGGAGTCAAAATTCACAATATTGATATCGACGGTGTTTATGATACCTCCCATATTATGGGACATAAGCCTTATGCCACCCTGCGTATAGGTCAGAAAACCTATTCCAATTTCGGATTTTCAACTTTGTCAGACACATCCTTCATAAGAGCGAGAAATATACATACGTTCTCAGGGGATGCGATTATGGTAAACGTAACCTTAGAGGATAGCAGCTTTGAGGAGGTTTATCTCAAAGATTGCGCAAGGTGCGCATTTACAACTGATAGCGATTGGATGCCCTGTGGTGCAGTGCTGAGCAGAGTTGCCCTCAGGGGCGTGTATGACGAAAGCAGCTCCTCTGAGCCCTTGATAAGGCTTGTGCGTGAGTCGGACGTGGAGTTTGTCCGAGATTTCAGCATCAGCAATATTTATTCATCGGAAAGCAGGCAAATACTCACAAGCGAGTACGAGGGTGTATTCTTAGGATAAGCTTTATGGAGTCTTTGCTTAGGAGAATTTATTATGAAATATAACATAGTAGAATTTGCAGATGCCGAGCTTAGAAAATACTTGGATATTTTAGGACTTACGGCAGATATAAAATTAGGTCTGTATTCTCAAATCGGCTCGGATTATGCCGATAGCGAGGAAGAGGACGGATATGAAATAAAGCTGACCGGCGGCAAGGGATATATCGCCGCCTCGAACGAAAGAAGCGTGCTCTTTGGCGTATATAGGCTTCTTCACGAGCTTGGGATCAGGTTTATCCGTCCGGGAAACGGGGGAACGTATTATCCGAAATCGGCAAAAATGACAGATTTGGATATTTCCTCCCGTGCCGCAAAGAAATACAGAGTTATGTGCATTGAGGGAGCTGTCAGCGTAGAGGACGTGCTTGATATGATAGAGTGGCTGCCTAAGGTTGGCTTTAACGGCTACTATATTCAGTTTTCCGACGCCTTCATATTCTTTGACCGCTGGTATTCTCACAGGAACAATCCTATAAAATCTCCTGAGCCGATAGACTACGATACCTGCCGAGGCTTTGTCCGCCGTATAACCGAGGAGGCCAAAAGGCGCGGTATTTTGGTGCATAGAATGGGTCACGGCTGGACCTGCGACCCCTTTGGTGTGGAAAATCACGGCTGGGACCCTGTTCCGAATGAGGAAATACCCGATAGCTACCGTGAGATTTGCGCTATGGTTGGCGGCAAGAGAGAGGTTTGGCGTAATATGCCCGTTGCCTCTCAGCTCTGCTTCTCGAATTCGTACGTTGTTGAAACTATGTCCGAGGCGGTAGTCCGTTATTTTGAGGAAAATCCCGATACAGATGCAGTTCATTTTTGGCTCGGTGACTATTACAACAACTATTGCGAGTGTCCCGAATGCGCAAAATACCGCCCTGCTGATATGTATGTGCGCATAGTAAACTCAATAACCGACAAAATGGCCGAGCGTGGCATAAACAAAAAGATATTTATCATAAACGGTTATAATTTAGGCTATCCTCCCATCAGCGAAAGGATACGCCACCCTGATATGGCAGTGCTTACCTTTGCTCCCATATCCAGAACCTTCAGCGCCTCGTTTCCTGAGGGATTTAAGATTTGCCAGCCACCCGTGTATAAGTCGAATAGCTTTGATTTGCCTCGCTCAGTCGAGGAAAATCTCGCTTACCTTTATAAATGGGAGGAAATCTTTGAGGGCGACGTAATAGATTTCGACTATCACCTTATGTGGGATCATATTCTTGATGCGGGAGGCGAGGGAATAGCTAAGATTATCCATAAGGATATAAAGAACTTTTCCTCCTTAGGCATTTGCGGATATATAAGCTGCCAGCTTCAGCGAAACGCCTTTCCCACCTCTATTGCTATGACTACTATGGCTAAGACCCTATGGGATACCGAGTGCGATTTTGACGAAATCAGACGGGAGCTGTACGGTGCGTCCTTTGGTGAGGAGTGGGTAGAGGAGCTTTGCTCCTATTTCAGCACCCTATCTCTCGGCTTTGATATTGGCGCTCTTCGCAGTCAGAGCAAAATTTCTCCCGACTTGAGGCGAGAGAATATTTGTGTATCTATTGATAAAATGGAGAAATTCCTGCCTGTAATTGAGCAAAATCTGAGCGCCGAGAACCCCTGTCACAGAGAGTCCTGGGAGCTTCTTTATCTCCATAACAAAATCTATCATACCCTGGGTCTTTCGATTCTTGCTCATATTGACGGAGACCCTGATAGGAGTGAGGAGCTTAGACAAAGGTCTGCTATGATAGTGTGGGAAAACGAGGATAAGCTGAAGTGTGTGCTTGATAGCCAGTATTACGAGCTTATGACGAAGCTTGAGATAAACTTAGACGGCGAGGTCGCCTTCTATGACACTTAATTAAGACGGTAAAAAATATAAAAATAAGAGATAGACACCTTGCACAAGTCCGTAAAAAACGGACAATTGCAAAAAAGAGCCTCCTATGGTAGCAATTTAATTCTACCATAGGAGGCTCTTTTTTGTGCTGTCTGTACATTTTGGAGCAGTTCACCGCAAAGTGCGCCGTGCCTATCTCTTTTTCTTTAGTCTTAATTAAATTATCTTTCCGGGGTTTAAAATATTTTTCGGGTCAAAGGC
>CAJGCM010000175.1 GCA_904501765.1 uncultured Clostridia bacterium
AGCAGCTTGTAGTATTAAACCGTGTTTCCAAGACCGTAAAGGGCGGTAGAATCGCTCGTTTTGCAGCTATCATGGTAGTAGGCGACGGAAATGGACATGTAGGCTTCGGCCTTGGTAAGGCAGCTGAGGTTCCCGATGCAATCCGCAAGGGAATTGAAGATGCAAAGAAAAATCTCATAAAAGTATCCCTTCAGGGTTCCACTATTCCTCACGATGTAATCGGTGAGTACGGCGCAGGTAAGGTTCTTCTTAAGCCCGCTGCACCCGGTACCGGTATTATCGCAGGTGGTACAGTTCGTATCATTCTTGAACTTGCAGGAGTTAAGAACATTCGTGCTAAGTGCCTTCGTTCTTCCAACCCCACAAACGTAGTTAAGGCTACCTTTGAGGGTCTTAAGGCGCTTAGAACACCTGAGGAAATTGCAGCTCTCCGCGGACTCAGCGTAGAAGACGTAAAGGCGTAAGGGGGTAATCGAAATGGAAAATATTAAGATTACACTTGTAAAGAGCCTTATCGCTTGCAAGCCCGCTCAGATTGCAACAGCTAAATCCTTTGGATTTAAAAGACCCGGTGACAGCATCGTTGTAGCTAACAATGCAGCTATCCAGGGAAAAATAAAAGTAATTTCTCACCTTGTTAAGGTAGAAACCGTTTAATCGGAATTGAAAGGAGGATAAAAAATGAAGCTCCATGAACTTTCTCCCGCTGAAGGCTCCGTAAAGAAGTCCTTCCGTAAGGGTAGAGGCGCAGGTTCCGGAAACGGAAAAACCGCAGGTAAGGGCCACAAGGGTCAGAACGCACGTTCCGGCGGTGGCGTAAGACCCGGATTTGAGGGTGGTCAGCTTCCGCTTTACAGAAAGCTTCCCAAGAGAGGTTTCAATAACGCAAGATTTGGTAAGCTTTACACCATCATCAACGTAAAAACTCTTAACGACAAATTCAACGACGGTGATGTAGTTGACATTGCAGTTCTTCTTGAAAAGGGTATCATAAACGTTGTTTGCGACGGAATTAAGGTGCTTGGCGAAGGTGAACTCACAAAGAAACTCACTGTTAAGGCAGCAGTCTTCTCAGCTTCTGCAAAAGAGAAGATCGAGGCAGTAGGTGGAAAGACTGAGGTGGTATAAATGCTTCAGACACTGAAGAACGCTTGGAAAACGAAGGATATAAGAAGCAAGATTATATTCACGCTCTTTATTCTTATCCTGTACCGCATTGGTACCGTAATCCCCGTTCCCTTCGTTGAGGCAAACGATTTTGCTTCCAACTTCGGCGGAACGATACTCGATTATATGAACACCCTTTCCGGTGGTTCTCTCGGAACTGCAACTTTATTCGCACTCGGCGTTTCCCCCTATATTAACTCTTCAATTATTATTCAGCTTCTCGCTGTTGTTTTCCCCAAGCTTGGAGAAATTGCAAAAACAGACAAGGGGAAGATGAATTTCATTACAAGAATAGTAACGGTAGCTCTCGCTATTGTAACGGCAATAGGCTATTACTTCCTTCTTGCTAACGCAGGTATGCTTACCAATGCGGCAACAGCAGGACAGAATAGCGCATTCTGGTTCTACGGAATTGTAATCGTTGCTTGTTACGTTGCAGGCGCATCCGTTGTAATGTGGCTTGCGGAAAGAATAAATGAAAAGGGTATAGGAAACGGTATTTCGATAATACTCTTCGCAAATATCATATCCACTCTTCCTTCTCAGATATACAATCTTATAAGCCTCACAATCAGCGCATTCCAGTATTCCGAACTTGCTTGGCTTTACGGAATTATATCCATAGTAGTAACCGTTGCGATTATTGCTATAATGGTAGCTCTCACAGTATTCGTTATATTCATAACAGGCTCCGAGAGAAGAATTCCTGTTCAGTACGCTAAGAGAGTTGTAGGAAGAAAGATGTACGGCGGTCAGAACTCAAATCTGCCTATAAAGCTCAATATGACAGGCGTTATGCCCATCATTTTTGCAAGCTCTATCGTAACTCTTATTCCCACCATTCTTACTCTTTGCGGAGTAAAGTCTACCACAGGCGGCTTCTGGGGTACGGTTTATAACATCTTCAGCACAAACGGCGTGGTTTATCCCGTTCTTCTGTTCATTCTTATTATAGCGTTTGCGTACTTCTATACGCAGATTACCTTCGACCCCTTGGAGGTATCCAACAACCTTAAAAAGAATGGCGGAACAATTCCGGGTATCAGACAGGGAAGACCTACAGCAGATTACATCCGTAAGATTCTTAACAAGGTAACCTTGGTAGGAGCGCTCTTCCTCGGTGTAATCGCAATCCTTCCCACAATCCTCGGACCTCACTGCCTCCAGCACGTGTTCTCCTGGATTATGAATGGCTCTGACGCTGCTAAGGAAGCCTTGAAGTATCTTTCCGATTCTTCGATGTCCTACTACGGAACGCTTCTTCAGAATCAGATTCAGACCTCTGTAACAAACCTGACCAGTATGTTTACGTTCGGTGGTACCAGCCTTCTTATCGTAGTCGGCGTTGCTATCGAAACATTCAGAGAGCTTGAAGCTCAGCTCACTATGCGTAACTACAAGGGATTCCTTGATTAAAGCACAGGAGTAAAAAAAGATATGAAAATAATTTTTCTTGGCGCTCCCGGTGCAGGCAAGGGAACACAGGCGGATATAATTGCAAAGAAGCTCGGTATTCCGACGATTTCAACAGGCGTTATGATTCGTGAGGCTCTCAAGCTTGAAACCGAAATGGGACTTAAAGCCAAAAAATTTATTGAAGCAGGCGCTCTTGTTCCCGATGACGTGGTCATAGGGATTATAAAAGAGAGGCTTGTTAAATCGGATTGTCAGAATGGATTCATTCTTGACGGATTCCCAAGAACAGTACCTCAGGCTGTGGCGCTCGATGCTATGGGCGTTGCGCTTGATGCTGTGGTATCCATCGAGGTACCCGATGAAGCTATCGTAAAGAGAATGTCGGGCAGACGCGTGTGTGCGAGCTGCGGCGCATCTTATCACGTTGAATTCAATCCCTCAGCGGACGGAGTTAATTGCGATAAGTGCAAAACAGAGCTCACAACCCGTAAGGACGACGCTCCCGAGGTAGTTTTGTCAAGACTTGAGGTTTATCACAGCACAACCGAGCCTCTTAAGGATTATTACCTTGAAAAGGGTAACCTTAAGGTGGTTGATGGAGTTGGAACTGTTGAAGAAATTTCATCCCGCACAATGAAGGCTCTCGGAGTTTGATATGTTTGTAATAAAAAATTCCGAGCAGGTAGCTTTGATGAAGATAGCCGGACGTATTACGGCTGAGGCGCTTTTAGTTGCTGAGGAAGCGATACGTCCCGGCATCAGCACAAAGGAAATTGATGCGAAAATTCACCGCTATATAATAAAAAGCGGCGCAACCCCCACGTTTTTGGGATACGGCGGCTTCCCAGGAAGCGCTTGTATATCCTTAAACAGTGAAGTCATACACGGAATACCTTCGGATAAAAAAATCGTATCCGAGGGGGACATTGTGAAAATCGACGTCGGAGCTCGCTACCGCGGCTATACTGGCGACAGCGCAAGGACTTTTGCTGTCGGCAAGGTAAGCGATGAGGCTTTAAAGCTTATTTCGGTCACTGAAAAAAGCTTTTTCGAGGCTATGAAGTTTGCAAAAGCAGGCTTTCGCATCGGAGACATAGGTTCAGCAGTGGAAAATTTCGTCATTTCAAATGGCTTTACAGTGGTTAGAGCCTATACAGGTCACGGTGTTGGAGCAGAACTTCACGAGGACCCGGAAATACCTAATTTCGGTAAGCCGGGCAGAGGAGTCAGGCTCTATTCCGGAATGACTCTTGCAGTTGAACCTATGGTTAATGCCGGAGTATGCGACGTAAAGGTTCTTCGGGATAAATGGACGGTGGTAACCGCTGACGGCAGACTTTCTGCCCATTATGAAAACAGCATCGCCATCACCGATGGGGATCCGATAATACTTACCGATATAAACGTCGGTTAAAGGAGGGATAGTTTTGGCAAAGAACGATATGATTGAATTTGAAGACTGTCAGGTGGTTGAAGCACTGCCTAACACTATCTTCAAGGTTAAGCTTCCCAACGGTCACATAGTGACTGCAACAATATCCGGAAAGCTTCGTATGAATTATATTAAAATTCTCGTGGGAGATACGGTAACAGTTGAGGTTTCGCCTTATGACATCTCAAAGGGACGTATAACCTGGAGAAAGAAATAAAGTTTCTGAAAGGAATGGTATTAAAAATGAAAGTTAAGCCTTCCGTCAAAAAAATATGCGAAAAGTGCAAGATCATTAAAAGACAAGGTAAAGTAATGGTTATTTGCGAGAACCCCAAGCACAAGCAGCGTCAGGGCTGATAAGCTGGGTTCAAATAAGCAAATTTACGACATAAAACTAATAAAGGAGTATATATCGAAATG